>JAUSLQ010000237.1 GCA_030645675.1 Actinomycetota bacterium
GTGCAGATGAGCGCGCGTACTCCCGCCGCAACGGCGATGGCGGCGATGACGCTGGACCATCTGTCCGGTGGCCGGTTCATCCTCGGCCTCGGGGTCAGCGGGCCACAAGTGGTGGAGGGCTGGTACGGCCAGCCGTACCCGAAGCCGCTGGCGCGCACTCGCGAGTACATCGAGATCGTGCGCCGGGTGGTGCGCCGCGACGCCCCGGTCGATTTCCACGGTCGGTTCTACGACATGCCCCTGGCCGGTGGCACCGGGCTGGGCAAGCCGCTGAAGAGCACGATCCATCCCTTCCGCACGGAGATCCCGATCTACCTCGGCGCCGAAGGCCCGAAGAACGTCGCCCTCGCCGCCGAGATCTGCGACGGCTGGCTGCCGCTGTTCTTCAGCCCGAAGGAGAACGGCTTCTACCAGCGCTGTCTCGACGAAGGCTTCGCCGCCTCCGGCGACCCGGGCAAGCGCGATCGCTTCGGCGTCGCCGCCACGGTGCAGATCGTGCCCGGCGACGACGTGGAGCAGTGCGCCGACCTCATCCGCCCGTTCCTCGCGCTCTACTGCGGTGGAATGGGCGCCCGCGGCGCCAACTTCCACTTCGAGGTGTTTGCCCGCATGGGCTACGAAGACGTGGCCGTGAAGGTGCAAGACCTGTACCTGGCCGGCAAGAAGGACGCGGCCGCTGCCGCCATCCCGCTGGCGATGGTGGAAGATGTCGCGCTGGTGGGCCCGCCGGCCAAGATCCGCGCCGAGTTGGAGATGTGGCGCGAGACCTGCCTCACCACCCTGCTCGTCAGCGGCCCGCCGCAGGTGCTGCCCGTCTACGCCGATCTGATCCTCGGGTGAGGTCGACCTCGTTCCGTCTCACGGCTGTGTTGCTCTGCGCACTCGCAACCGCGGCGTGCTCGTCGTCGGCGGGCGCGGGCACGGTCGCTCCCTCGACACCCGTCACCACCAGCACGGTCGCGCCAGGCAGCACCGTCGCCACCACCACGGTCTCCGCGTCGTCGACCACGACGACGCCGGCGACCACCATCAGTTCCACCACGACCGTCGCGGCCACCACGACCACCTCCATGCCGGGCGCCGACCCCTCGTACGCCGACATCCCGATCGGGGTGTGCGACACGATCGCCGAGGGCGCGATCGGCTACCGCAACGACACCGGCACACCGGCGCGGTTGTACCGCCGCATCGGCACCAGTGCGCAGGGCCGCACGATCTGGGCCGAGCACTGGGGCAGTGACGAAGGGCCACAGGTGCTGGTGATCGGCCAGGTGCACGGCGACGAGTGCGCACCGGCATGGTTCGTGCGCGCCATCCGCGAACGGCCACCGACGTCGTTCGGCATCTGGCTGGTGCCGACGCTGAACCCCGACGGCCTGGCCGCGCACACGCGGCTCAACGCCGACGGCGTCGACCTGAACCGCGACGGCTTCCGCCTGGCCACCTCGGAGGCGCGGGCGGCCATGGAGCTCACGGACGCGGTGCAGCCGCTGCTGACCATCCACGTGCACTCGCCGTATCAGTGGGTGGGGTCGCACAACGGCGGGATCGCCGCCGAGGTGGCGCAGGCGATGACCACCGCCGCCGGGTGGACGGGCGCGTACAACGCCGGCCGGGTGGAGAACGGCGACCTCGCCTTCCTGTGGGAGGGCCAGGAGCTGGTGATCCCCGGTCACCCGTCGGTGCTCATCGAGTTCCCCGCCGTCACCGAGGCGGAGTCGCCCGCCCCGCCCGACCTGTCGCAGAAGGACGTCACCTCGGTGGCCGACGTCGCCGCCCTCGCCGTCGCAATGCGCGACGCCCTCTACCAGGTGATGGCCGAGACGTGACCCCGATCGATCCGACAGCGAACCGCGTTTGGACACTTTTGCGCGCTGACCGCGCAGAAGTGTCCAAACGCGGGTGGGTGCGGGCCCGGTGCCCGGCGAACGCCTACCTGTTGCGCAGGCGCTCCACGTAGGCCAGTGCGCTGGCGCGGCCTTCCTGGTCGCGCAGGCCGGCGAACAGGCCGTCGGCGTCGGCCCAGCTGCGGCCGGTGCCCACCATGCTCTCCGTGACGGCGTTCACGTGCGCCTTGGTCTCCAGCAGGGCCAGCTTCGCCTTCGCCAGCAGCACCTGCACCAGCGCCTCCACCTCACCGTCCAGCTCGGCCTCGGGCACGACCCGGTTCAGGAACCCGGCGGCCCGCGCCTCAGCCGCGCCGAACGGGCGGCAAGTCATCACCAGTTCCTTGGTGAGGGCAGGCCCGAGCTCGCGCACCAGCCGCGGGATGCCGCCCCACGCCAGCGGGATGCCCAGGTCGACCTCGGGGATGGAGAACCGGGCCGTGTCGGCAGCCACCCGCAGATCGCATCCGGAGGCCACCACCAGGCCGCCGCCCACGCACCAACCCTGGATGCGGGCGACGGTGACGGCCCGCATCTCGTCGAGTGCGCGGGCCATCCGCCAGCCCAGCTGACGGTCTTCCATGGGCGCAGCTTCGGAGAACGCCGTGATGTCGGCACCGGCGCTGAACGACCGGCCGGCCCCGCTGACCACCACCACCTTCAGGTCGTGGTGCTCGTCGAACCAGCGGGCGGCCAGCTCGATCTCGTGCAACGTCAGGCTGCTGAGCGGGTTCAGCTTGTCGGGCCGGTTCAGCGTCAGTGCACCGCGGGCACCCTCGGCAGTGGCGATGATGGTCTCGAACAGTGCGCTCTCCATGGGCCAGTGATCGTAGTCTTGACCAACCGGTCAAGATGTCGACGACAAGCGCCCCCTCCCCCGGCCACGGGCACCGCCCGGGCAGTGCACGAGCGGCCCTGTCGTACCCCGACTTCCGTCGCATGTGGGCGGCGTCGTTCAGCTCGAACATCGGCACGTGGATGCAGAACGTGGTGCTGCCGCTATACGTGCTGGACCGCACGGACAGCGCATCGATGGTGGGTGTGATGGTGTTCGCCCAGCTGGGGCCGCTGCTGTTCCTGTCCATCCCGGCGGGCGTGATCGCCGATCGCTTCGACCGCCGCAAGTGGCTGGTGGCGATGCAGCTGCTGCAGCTGACGTTCTCGGCGCTGCTGGCCCCACTGGCCGCAGCCGATGCGCCGATCTGGTCGATCTTCCTCGTCTCGCTGGGCGTCGGCGTGGGCAATGCACTCAACGCCCCGGCCTGGTCGGCAATGTTGCCCACGCTGGTCTCCAAGGCCGACCTGGCCGGCTCGGTGTCGCTGAACTCGGTGATGATCAACGGCTCGCGGGTGGTCGGGCCGATCGTCGTCGCTGTGCTGCGGTCTGCGGGCGTCTCGATCAGCCAGATCTTCCTCATCAACGCCGTCACGTACCTGTTCGTGGTCGCCGCACTGCTGTACACGCATGTGCCCAAGCCCGTGTCGATGAACCATGCCCGCGGGTGGCGTCAGCTCACCGCCGGGCTGCAGATCGCGCACGGCGACAGGTCGGTGTGGCGGCTGTTGTCCACACTGTTCTGGTTCTCGCTCTTCTCGCTGCCCTACGTCGGCCTCTTCGCCGCTGTCGTGCGATTGAACTTCGGGGTCGACAAGCACTCCACCACGTACGAGTGGCTGTACGCCACGTGGGGGCTCGGTGCCTGCCTCGGTGGGCTGGCGATCGGCACCGTGTTCGTCGGCTCCGACAAGCGCATGCTCATCCGCCGAGGCTTCGCGGCCTTCGCTGTGGCCCTCGCGGGGTTCGCCATCGTCAGCAACGCGACAGGAGCCTTCATCGTCGCGCCCGTGCTGGGCTTCGCCTACTTCGCCACCACGACATCGATGAACACGGTGCTGCAGAGCAGGCTGGCCGACCACGAGCGCGGCCGGGTGATGAGCCTGTGGTTCATGGCGTTCGGCGGCACCGTGCCGCTCGGCAACTTCCTGTTCGGCTTCGTCATCGACTGGCTGGACAGCGCCCGCGTGGTGCTGTTGGTGGGCGCTGTGTTCGCCCTGTTCCTGGCCTGGTGGTGCGACGTCGCGAGCATCGACCTACTGGCCCAGCAGGGCGGCGGCCACCCTCTCCAGCCCGACCACACGGCTACCTTTGACGAGCACGGCATCTCCGCCGGCGAGTAGACCCAATGCCGCCACCGGATCGGCCACCGGCGGCAGCCCGTACAGCCCGGTGCCGTAGGGGATGACGTCGATGTGGTGGCCGTGCGCGTATTCCACGATCGCCAGGTGCTCGGCCTCGGCGTCGGAGATCTCGGCCATCAGCCCTAGCACGGCTACGCGCCGTGTGGCCGGAAGATCGGCCAGCGCGTCCAGCGCGGCCCGCATGCTGGTGGGGTTGGCGTTGTAGCTGTCGTTCAACACGGTGGCTCCACTGGCAGTGCGCAGCACCTCCATGCGCATCGCGGTCAGCCCCACGTCGGCCAGCGCCGCGGCCCCCTCGGCGAGATCGGCCCCCACCGCGCCCGCACACGCCAGCGCGGCGGCGGCATTGTGCGCCATGTGCCGGCCGCTGGTACCCAAGTGCACGATGGTGTGCCCCCACGGTGTGTCGAGCCGGAACGTCGGCCGGGCGATCTCGTCCAGCTGCAGGCCGCTGATGCGCACGTCGGCGTCGGCGCCCTCGCCGTACAGCAGCACCGGCGCGGCAGACACCTCCGCCATCGCCTTCACCCGGGCGTCGTCGGCGTTGAGGATCGCGCAACCATCTGCCGGTAGGCACTCGATCAGCTCCGCCTTCGCGCGAGCCACACCCTCGATGCCACCCACCCGGTCGCTGTGCGCCTCGGCCACGCGCGTGACGACGCCGATGGTGGGGCGGGCGATCGCGCACAGTTCGGCGATCTCACCCAGGCCGCGCATGCCCATCTCCAGCATCAGCACCTCGATGCCGGGCGGGGTGTTCAGCAGGGTGGTGGGCAGGCCCTGCTCGTTGTTGAAGCTGCGCTCGTTGGCCCACGTACGCCGGCTGGCGGCAAGTGCCGCCCAGGCCAGGTCTTTCGTGCTGGTCTTGCCCACCGAACCGGTGACCCCGATCACCGGGCCGTGGAACTGCTGCCGCTGCGAGGCGGCCACGGCCATCAGCGCCCGCAGCGTGTCGGGCACCTCGATCGCGGTGGCGCCCCCGGCCAGCGCCGCTGCGGTCGGGGGCAGTTGGGTGAGGAAGGCGGCTGCGCCGCGCGCCAGCGCAGCCTGGATGAACTCGTGGCCGTCGCGATCCGCGACGAGCGGCACGAACAGCTGGCCAGGCTGCAACGAGCGCGAGTCGAACGACACCCCGTCGATCTCCACGTCGGGCCCGTGCAACCTGCCGTTGGTGGCCGATGCCACCTCGTGTGCTCTGAAACGCATCGCCGCACACGGTACCGTCGGGGGCGCATGGCCGCCGAAGACGACGATCCCCGCATCAACCTGATCGTGATCTTCGGCGGGCAGTCTGCCGAGCACGACGTCAGCTGCACCACGGCTGCACACGTGCTCCGCGCCGCCGACCCGGCGAAGTACCGCATCACTCCCATCGGCATCTCCCGCGATGGCCGGTGGGCCATCGCCGCCGAGGCGCACGCCGCGCTGCAACAGGGCCCGCAGTCACTGCCCGGCCGCCTCGTGGCCGACGGTGAGGCCATCGAACCCACGCTGGCCATCACCCCCAGCGCGGCCGGCCGCACCGTCGTGGTGCCGCTGCTGCACGGCCCCCTCGGGGAAGACGGCACCGTGCAGGGCATGCTCGAGCTGGCCGACCTGCCGTACGTGGGCACGGGTGTGCTCGGCTCGGCGGTGGCGATGGACAAGGCGATGGCGAAGCAGGTCACTGCCATCAACGGCATCCCGCAGGCGGCGTACGTGGCGCTGCGGGCCAACGAGATCACCCCCGGCACGCCTGCCCGCCTGGCAGAGGAGCTGGGGCTACCGGTGTTCGTGAAGCCCGCCAACATGGGTTCGTCGGTGGGCGTCACCAAGGCCCGCACCGTCGAGGCCATTCGCGATGCCATCGAGGTGGCGCTGGGCTACGACGAGTGGATCGTCGTCGAGGAAGCCATCGTCGGCCGCGAGATCGAGGTGGCAGTGCTGGGCAACCTGGAACCGCGGGCCAGCGTGCCCGGCGAGATCGTGCCCGGCGCCGAGTTCTACGACTACGCCGACAAGTACGTCGACGACGGGTCGCAGGCACTGGTGCCGGCGCCGCTGACCCCCGAGCAGACAGCGCAGGTGCAGGAACTGGCGCTGAAGTCGTTCAAGGCGCTGCGTTGCGAGGGTCTGTCGCGTGTCGACTTCTTCTTCGAGGAAGGCGGCCGCGGCTTCCTGCTCAACGAGATCAACACGATGCCCGGCTTCACGCCGATCTCGATGTACCCGAAGCTGTGGATCGCCAGCGGGCTCAGCTACGCCGAGCTGATCGACGAACTGGTCCGGCTGGCGATCGACCGCCACTCCCGGCGCCGCCGCAACACGGCACACTGACACGGCACACTGACACGGCATGCTGAACCGCCTCCGCCATCCGCAATCGATCGTCGCCGGGGCGATCCTGGTCGTCGTCGCCGGCGTGCTGGCAGCGGTCTGGTTCACGGGCGACGACGGCTCGGGCACTCCCCCGGTGCCCACCGTCCCCGTGCTGAACACGCCGGCCAACATCGGCTGCATCGATGCGGCCGGCACCGACACCGGCACGTTGACGCAGTGGTACGGCAACGACGCCAAGGGCTCGCTGCAGCTCGCCGGCGAGATCGTCGTCAGCTCCCGGCTGGGGGGGTACAGCGCGACGGCGGTCGACGCCATCGTCGACACCTTCGGGTCGTTCGCGTCGTCGTCATCCCGCGATCTGGCCCCCACCACTTCGGCGTGCTCCACGTTGCGGTTCAACTCGTTCACGCTGGCCGACGGCAGCTACCTCGAGGTGATGGCCTGGCGGCTGGTGGCCGCGGCCTCGCCGATGTGGATCCCCAACGAGGCGGCGTTCGTGCCCACCGGCGATGCGCTGCTGGTGTCGCAGGGTGTTCACGTGGTGACCGCACTGGCTGTCGCCCCCGACGGAACCACCGTGATGGTCGCGGCGTACGCGCCCGGCGCCTACGACGCCCTGCACGGCATCGACGGCGCGACGCCGACCACGCCGGTGTCCGTCGAGGCCCAGCAGGTCAGCAGCATCGCCACCACGATGCTTGCGTTCGTGGTGCAGCGCTGAGCCGCGTTTCCGGCGGCGGGTACGCTGCGGCCATGACCGCCGCTGCTGCCACCGCGTTCGATGCCCGCCGAGCCATCCGCAACCTGCGCGAGCTGGCCGACCGCACGGGTGGCCCGGCCGGGTCGCGGCGGCTGTGCTGGACGCCCGAGTGGGCCGAGGCCCGGGCTCTGCTGCGCGAGGAGCTGTCCACCCTGCCGGTGGAAGTGGAGCAGGATGAAGCGGGCAACCTTTGGGCCTACCTGAAGGGCCAGTCGGCCGAGACCGTCGTCGTCGGTTCCCACCTCGACTCGGTGCCGGCCGGCGGCTGGCTGGACGGCGCCCTGGGC
This sequence comes from Actinomycetota bacterium, assembly GCA_030645675.1. Lineage (GTDB taxonomy): Bacteria > Actinomycetota > Acidimicrobiia > Acidimicrobiales > Ilumatobacteraceae > UBA668. Next base: position 7,452 of record JAUSLQ010000237.1, read on the forward strand.
GTGATGGGCGGGCTGGAGGTGCTGCGCTCGCTGGCCGCCGCGCCCACGCCACCGAAGCGCTCGTTCGCGCTGGTCGACTGGGCCGACGAGGAGGGCGCCCGCTTCAGCCGCAGCCTGTTCGGCTCCGGCGCGGTGGTGGGCACGCTCGACATCGAGATCCTGCGCGGCCTCGAGGACCGCAACGGCGAGGCGCTGCCCGACGTGGTGGCCCGGCACGGCGTGTCGCTCGACGCACTCGACGGCTGCCGCACGCGCCTGGAGCACGTGGTCGCGTACCTGGAACTGCACATCGAACAGGGCCCCGTGCTGGAGCACGAGGGCCTGGGCATCGGCGTGGTCACCGGTACGGTGGGCATCGAGCGCGAGCGGCTGGTGTTCAGCGGCCAGGCCGCGCACGCCGGCACGATGCCGATGGGCATGCGCCGCGACTCACTGCGGGCGATGAGCCGCTTCGCGCTCGAACTGGCCGAGATCGGCAAGCGGCACAACGGTGTCACCACTGTCGGCAGCGTGTCGTGCTGGCCCGGCGTGGTCACCGCCGTGCCCGGCACCACCACGTGCACGATGGACATGCGCCACATCGACGCCGACGCGCTGGCCGCGATGTTCGCCGAGGCCAAGGCCGCGGCACAGGCGGCGGCCGACGCGGAGGACTGCACCGTCGAGCTCGAGCACATCTTCCGCATCCCCCCGATGATCTTCGACACAACGCTGGTCGACTCCGTGCGCAGGGCCGTGGAGGCAGTCGAGGGCCACCGCTTCGAGCTGCCGAGCGGTGCGCTGCACGACGCCTCGGAGATGGCGCGAGTGGTACCGACGGCGATGGTGTTCACGTCATCGATCGCCGGGCTGTCGCACACCAAGGAGGAGGACACGCCCGACGAGCACCTGGCCATGGGCATCACCGCCTTCCACCAAGCGGTGATGGAAGCCGTCAACCGCCAGTGAGTGCGTACGAGTTCACGGCGCCACTGTGGAAGTGGCAGGGCGACGGAACCGCCTCGTGGCGCTTCGTCACATTGCCGTTCGACGTCACCGACGAGATCGACGACATCACCACAGGCCGGCAGGGCGGGTTCGGCTCGGTGCCGGTGAAGGTGACGGTGGGCCGCACCACCTGGACCACCTCGGTGTTCCCCTCGAAGGAGCAGAAGTCGTTCATCCTCCCGGTGAAGGCACCCGTGCGCAAGGCCGAGGGCCTGTCCGACGGCAACGCCGTCGCCGTGCACCTGGAGCTGGTCGGCTTCGACTGATCAGGTCGGGGCAGGTGCCGCAGGTGCCGTCAACGCCGACCGCGGCAGCACCGTCACCCGTTCGTCGAAGTCGGCGATCCACAGGTCCGTGGCCGTCACCGTCATCGTCGACGGGCGCGAGCCCAGGTGGAACGAACCCAATGTCGCGCCTGTGTGCGGGTCGAGCTGGAACACCATCTGCTGCGGCTGGTCAAGCAGCCACAGGGACCGATCGGGCCCCGCGAACAGCGAGCCGACGGAGTCGAGGATGGTGTCGCCGATCGGCAGCGTGATGTCGACATCGACCTCCTCGCCGGTGGCGGTGTCGAGCACCGTGATCTCGCCGTAGCGGTCGGACAACCAGATGCGGTCGCCCACGAGCACCGCGGCGATCGTGTTGACGACGATGCGCTCGCTCGTGCCGAACAACCCGGATGCTGGATCCCACGCGGTGAACTGCCAGCCGTCGGCACCGACCGTGACCCACAGCGTCTCGCCGTCGGCGACGAGCGGGGTCCACACCACCTCGTACTCGGACCCGTTCTGGTTCGGTGGCAGCACCACCTGGCCGAGGTCTTCCGCTGTCGCCGGGTCGATCTCGTACAGATCGGCGTCGCTGGTGCCGAACAAACGGCCGCCCACGGTGGCCAGCGAGTCGTAGGTGCGGTCGTTCGACGCAGCCATCGTGCCCGTCTGGATGTCCAGCCGTGCAGTGCCGTAGGCCGCGCGCACCCACAGCGCACCGCCCTCCACCTCCAGCACCCCTGGCCCGAAGCCTTCGAGATCGATCACCGTGCCGGCCCTCAGGCTGACCGGGTCGAGTTGCACCACCGCGTTGGAGAGCGGCACCCACATCCGGCCGTCGAACTCCACGGGCGCCCCTGTCGCCGCGAAGGCAGCGGCGCGCTCGGGTGAGGGCGGCGCGTCATCGCCACACCCGACTGCACACAACCAGAGCGCTGCCAAGGTTCCAACTCGGCTCCACCGCACACGCCGACACTACTCAGGTCGGAGCGAGGGCTGCGCGCAGGAAGGCGAGCAGCTCGCTGCGCAGGCGCCGCAGGTCGGCTGTCGTCGGCTCCCAGCCGACGGCCCGCAACGCCTCCGGCTCGGTGGCCACGCCGGTGACGGTGGCGTAGCAGAGCGCAGCGATCAGGCGCGGGTCGGCCTGGCGGATTCGGCCGCGGTCCATCTCCTTCTGCAGGTACACGACCGCACGCTCCACCAGCGGCTGCAGCCCGGCGTGGAACCGCTCGCCCACGCTGGGCGACAGGCGGCTGACCTCGCGGATCAGGCCCAGCAGCGCCGGCCGGCGCACAGCCGGGCGGAACACGGCGCGAACCACGGCCTCGATGCGATCCAGCGGGTCGTCGCCGGACGCCCTGATCGCAGCCTCGATCGCAACGCTGAGCTGCATCGCCGCCTGCACCAGCACTGCCTGCACCAGGTCGTCCTTGCTGGGGAACCAGTACAGCAGGGTCTGCTTGGCCACCCCCACCTCGGCGGCGATCAGGTCGAGCGACACGGCGTCGACCCCGCGTAGGCCGAACAGGTCGGTGGCGGCATCGAGGATGCGCTCGCGGGTGGGGGCCTTCGGCGTCATGGGCGACATCTCTCTACCACATGGTAGAGAGATGTGCTAGACATGGTGCCGCATGATTGCCGAACAGCTCGCGAACAAACGCATCGCCATCACCGGCAGCACCGGGTTCGTGGGCACCGCCCTCGTCGAGCGGCTGCTGCGCTCCGTGCCCGGCTGCACTCTCGTGCTGCTGGTACGCCCCAGCAAGCGCCACGACCCCACCGAGCGTGTGCGTCGCGAGATCTTCAAGAACAACGCGTTCGACCGGTTGAAGGCCGAGCTCGCCGGCGAGACGTTCGAGGAAATGGTGGCCCGCCGGGTGGTGGCCATCGCCGGCGACGTCAGCACCGACGGCCTCGGGCTCGACGAGGCCGGCAGGGCGCTCTTCGCCGGCTGCGACATCATCATCCACTCGGCTGCGGCAGTGTCGTTCGACAGCCCCCTCGACAGTGCGGTGGAGATCAACCTGATGGGCCCGGTGCGCATCGCCGAGACATGCCACGCCCTTGGCATCACGCCGCACATGGTGGGCGTCAGCACCTGTTACGTCGCCGGCAACCGGCGCGGCAACGCGCCGGAAGCCCTGGTCAGCGAAGGCCATTGGGACATCGGTCTCAACTGGCGCAAGGAGGTGGCCGCCAGCCGCCGCCTGCGCGGCGACACGGAAGCCAACAGCCGCACCAGCGAGCAACTGGCCCACTTCCGCTCCGAGGCGCGCAAAGAGCTCGGTGCAGCCGGTGGCCCTGCGCTCGCCTCCAAGACCGAGAGCCTGCGCGAAGCATGGGTGAAGGCCCAGCTGGTCGAGGCCGGCCGTGCCCGTGCCGCCAGCGTCGGCTGGCCGGACGCGTACGCCTACACCAAGGCGCTCGGCGAGCAGGCGCTCACCGAGGTGAAGGGCAACGTGCCCGTCAACATCGTGCGGCCCAGCATCATCGAGAGCGCACTGGCCGAGCCGTTCCCCGGCTGGATCCGCGGGTTCCGCATGGCCGAGCCCGTCATCCTCAGCTACGCCCGTGGCCTGCTCAGCGAGTTCCCCGGCGTGCCCGAGGGCACCGTCGACGTGATCCCGGTCGACATCGTGGTGGCCGCGATCATCACCGTCGCCGCCGCCGGCCCCGAACGGGCCGCGCCGATCACCCAGGTCGCCAGCGGTGGCATCAACCCGCTGAAGTACAAGGTGCTCGTCGACAACGTGCGGGCGTGGTTCACCGAGCACCCGCTGTACGACGCCGAAGGCCAGCCGATCGTGGTTCCCGAGTGGCAGTTCCCGGCCCGTGGCCGCGTGAAGGAGCAGCTGCGCCGGGCCAAGAGCGTCGCCGAGAAGACCGAGCGCGTCCTGCAGGCGTTGCCCCTGCGCGGCAAGCAGGCTTCGTGGGCCGCATCGCTGGAGGAGAAGAAGAACGAGATCGACCGGGCGTACGAGTACGTGCAGCTGTACGGCCTGTACACCGAGTGCGAGGCGATCTACCAGGTCGACAGGCTGATGGCGATGTGGGAGTCCCTTGATGCGGCCGACCAGGCCGCGTTCAACTTCGACCCGCGCAGCGTGGATTGGCCCACCTACGTCAGCACCATCCACCTGCCCTCCATCGTCCACCACTCACGTGCGAAGGTCACCCCCGGCAAGAACAAGATCGACCGCACCGCCCGCCTGCGCAAGGCTGTGCTCTCCCCCGACCGCCACGTCACCGCCTTCGACCTGGAGAACACGCTGATCTCCAGCAACGTCGTGGAGAGCTACTCGTGGCTGGCCACCCGCCGGCTGAACACTCCCGAGCGCATCCGCTACGTGCTGCGCACGCTGGCCGAGGCGCCCACGCTGCAGAAGGTGGACCGCAAGGACCGCAGCGACTTCCTGCGCTTCTTCTACCGCCGCTACGAGGACGCCCCCGTCAGCCAGATCGAAGAGGACTCGCAGGAACTGCTGTCCAACCTGATCCTGGCCAAGTCGTTCCCCGCCGGTCTGCGCCGCGTGCGCGAGCACCGTGCCCTGGGCCACAAGACGATCCTGATCACTGGCGCGCTCGACTTCGCCGTGGAGGGCCTCCGCCCGCTGTTCGACGAGATCGTCTCCGCCAAGATGACCGTGCGCCCCGATGGCACCTACAGCGGCAACATGGCCGTGGTGCCACCCACAGGCGAGACCCGTGCGGAGATCCTGGCCGACTACTGCGCCAGCGAGGGCCTGCGGCTGGAGGACAGCATCGCCTACGCCGACAGCACCAGCGACCTGCCGATGCTGGAAGCCGTCGGCTTCCCCGTGGCCGTGAACCCCGAGACCCGCCTGGCCGCCATCGCCCGCAAACGCGGCTGGCTGGTCGAGCACTGGGACAAGGCCTCGGGTGCGCCGAAGTTGTTCTTGCCGCTGGGCCCGATGATGGCCGACCACGAGCGCAAGCGGGTGTTCCGATGAGCAGGCTCGTGTTCTCCCGCAAGCCGGCCAAGTTCGCGCTGGCACGCATCGCCGGCGCGATCATGCCCGGCGCCGGTGCCTCGGTCGGGCCGCTGGCCCTGGAACCCGACGAGCGGCTACCGCTGCCCACGCCCGAGTGGGTGCGGCTGCGCCCGCGCATGGCGGGCATCTGCGGCAGCGACCTGTCGCTGATCGACGGCACCGCCTCGGCCTACTTCGACCCACTGGTCAGCTACCCGTTCACACCGGGTCACGAGGTGGTGGCCGACGTTGAGGGCCACCAGCGCCGCGTGGTGCTGGTACCCGTGCTGTCGTGCGTCACCCGTGGCGTCAACCCGGTGTGCCCGGCATGCGCGGCCGGCCGCATCAACCTGTGCGAGCGGGTTGCGTTCGGCCACCTCGAGCCGGGCCTGCAGACCGGGTTCTGCGCCGACACCGGTGGTGGCTGGAGCAACGCGATGGTGGCCCACCCCAGCCAACTGGTCGATGTGCCGGCCGATCTCTCCGACGAAGCGGCGGTGCTCATCGAGCCCACCGCCTGCGCCGTGCACGCTGCGGCCCGCTACACCGGCGAGCAGACCGTCATCATCGGCGCCGGCACGCTGGGCCTGCTCACGCTGGCCGCCATCACCGCTACCCGCGACGCGGTGCGCAAGGCGCCGATCGTGGTCACCGCTCGCTACGCGGAGCAGAAGCGGCTGGCGAAAGAGCTGGGCGCCGACATCGTCTGCACCACTGACGAGATGCCCCGCTACGTGCGCTCGGCCTCCAGCTCGCTGGTGATCGGCGAGCAGCTGACATGTGGGGCGCCGCACGTCATCGACTGCGTGGGCAGCAGCGACTCGCTGCAGCAGGCCCTGCAGGTGGTGGCCCCCGGCGGTGAGGTGCAGGTGGTGGGCATGCCGTCGAACGTGTCACTGGAGCTGACGTCGCTGTGGCATCGCGAGACCGCCATCCGCGGCTGCTACGCCTACACCCACGCCGACTTCCACACCGCGATCGACGTGATCCGTCATCACGATCTCGCCCGCCTCGTCTCTGCCACGTACTCGCTGAAGGAATACACCGACGCCATCGCCCACGCAGCCGCCTCCGGCCGCCGCGGTGCCGTCAAGATCGCCTTCGACATGAGAGGGAACCTCTAATGCCCCGTCCGGGATTCGTCCTCGAAGTGGACCGCTCCACGCCGCCGATCATGTTCTGGCGCGGCGAGAACTTCAGCCTGGAGAAGCTGCCCGCCGGCCGCAGCCGGGTGATCTACCCGCCCGAGCCGCTGGAGGCGCTGAAGGACATCGACGGCGCCATCCGCCACGCGCTGCTGAACCCGCATGACCAGGACCCGCTGCCGGCCCTGCTGTTCCCGGGCATGAAGCTGACGATCGCGTTCGACGACGTCAGCCTGCCCCTGCCGAAGATGGAGCGCCCCGACAACCGCCAGCGCGTGATCGAGGCCGTGCTGGATCTCGCGGCCGCGGCCGGGGTCGACGACGTGCACATCATCGCCGCGCTCGGCCTGCACCGCCGCATGCACGAGTACGAGCTGCGCCATGCGCTGGGCGATCGCATCTACGACTCGTTCCACAGC
>JAUSLQ010000238.1 GCA_030645675.1 Actinomycetota bacterium
CGGTGGAGGTGTACGGCGGCGCGCTGCTGAACTCGTGGCTGGACCGCGACCTGGGCGTGGCCGGGCGGCTGGTGCTGGCCGACGGCAGCGATCGGCTGCTGGCCGTGCAGGAGGCGGTGGCGCGCGTGCCGCAGCTGGCCATCCACCTCGACCGAGACGTGAGCGAGAAGGGCCTCGTGCTGGACAAGCAGGCCCACCTCGCGCCCGTGTGGGGTGTGGGCGTACCCGCGCCCGGCGAGTTCGCCGCCTGGCTGGCCGGCCGGGCCGGTGTCGCCGCCGACCAGATCGTGGGCTGGGACCTCGGCCTGTTCGACTGCTCCCCCGCCGCCGTGCTGGGCCCCGCCGGCGATCTGCTGGCGGCCGGCCGGCTGGACAACCAGCTGTCGTGCTGGGCCGCCACCGACGCGCTGTGTGCCGCCCCTGCCGGGCAGGCTTCCACCGCCGTGATCGCCCTGTTCGACCACGAGGAGGTGGGTTCGGAGAGCACCACGGGTGCCGCCGGGCCGCTGCTGGAGCACGTGCTCGAACGGTTGGCGCTGGCCAGCGGCGCCGGCCGCGCACAGTTCCTGGCCCAACTGGCGGCCAGCACCTGCATCTCGGCCGACAACGCCCACAGCGTGCACCCCAACTACCCCGAGCGCCACGAGCCGGGGCACCGCCCGCTCGTCAACCAGGGGCCCGCGATCAAGCTGAACCACAACCAGCGCTACGCCACTTCACCCGATTCGGCAGCGATGCTGCAGCGCGTGTTCGAGGCAGCCGGGGTGCCGTGGCAGGTGTTCGTCAGCCGCAACAACATGCCGTGTGGCAGCACCATCGGCCCCATCACCGCCACACGCCTGGGCATCGACACCGTCGACGTGGGCGTGCCCCAGCTCAGCATGCACAGCGCCCGCGAGCTCTGCGGCACGAACGACCCCGTGTGGCTGGCGCAAGCACTGGCCGCCTACTTCGCCGGCTGAACACCGGCCTTCGCCTGCGCGGCGTCGAACAGGCGCTGCAGTTCGGTGTGCAGTTCGGCGGTCAGCCGGCGCGCTGCCGCCCGCTGGTCCTTCGCGGACGCCGGGGCGGCGGGGTCGCCGAGCGGCACGCTGAGGGGCTTGCCGACGATCACGTACATCTTGCGCGGGTAGATGAACCTGGCGCCCTTGGGCATCACCCGCTCGGAGCCACCGATGCCCACCGGCACGATCGGCGCACCGGTCTTCATCGCGACGTAGGCGGCACCTTCGAACAGCGGTTGCACGAACGGGCCGCTCTTGCGTTCGCCCTCGGGGAACAGCACCAGCGGCTCGCCGCCCTCGATGACGGCGATGCAGCGCTTCAACGCCTCGCGGTCTGCGGACCCGCGGGTGACGGGAAACCCGCCCAACGCTGTCAGCAGCTTGCCGAAGTGCTTGTTGCTCCACCACTTGTCGGCGCCCATGAACCGCATGCGCTTCGTGTACGCGCCCGACGACACGGGGGTGTCGATGATGCTGCGATGGGTTGGCGCGAGGATGAACGGCCCGTCCTTCGGGAAGTTGTCGCGCCCTTCGATCTGCATGCGGCACCAGGTGCGACAGAAGACGGTGACGATGGTGCGCACCACGTGGTAAGCGATCCGGTCGGGCACCGACCGCCCGGTGAGCTTGGTTGCGATCTTGGTCACGCCTGCTCCATCAACGACTCGATGTGGGCGATCACCGCATCGATGCCCAGCCCCGTGGTGTCTACCACGATCGAGCCGTCGGCCAGTGTGAGCGGGCTGTCGGCCCGGGTGCTGTCGTAGTGGTCGCGGGCGGCGATCGCGGCCTCGATCTCGTCGACATCGCCACCGGCCTCGGCCACCCGCCGCTCGGCACGTATGCGCGGCGAGGCGGTGAGGTGCAGCTTCAGCTCGGCATCGGGGAACACGACCGAGCCGATGTCACGGCCTTCGATCACTCCCCCGCCGTGCTGCATGGCCCACTCCCTCTGCCTGCGCCGCATCTCGGTGCGCACACCGCTGTTGGCGGCGACCGCGCTGACCGCGGCAGTCACCTGGGGCGTGCGGATGGCACTGGTGGCATCGAGACCATCGACGAACACACCGTCGTCATCGACGCGCAGATCGATCTGGCGGGACAGCTCGGCGATCACTTCGGTGTCGTGCAGGGGAAGCTCGCGTCGCATGGCGATGAAGGTGACTGCCCGGTACATCGCGCCGGTGTCGAGGTACTGCAGGCCCAAGCGGGCGGCGAGTGCGCGCCCGATGGTGCTCTTGCCCGCTCCGGCCGGGCCGTCGATGGCGATGACCCGCACTACCAGCTCGTCCCCTGCGGCAGGCCTTCGCTGTAGCCGGCGGCGCTCTGCACGCCCACCACCGCCCGCTCGGCGAACTCGGTGATGGTCGCCGCACCCGCGTAGGTGCACGCCGACCGGACGCCGGCGACGATGTCGTCGATGATGTCCTCCACGCCGGGCCGATCGGGGTCGAGGTACATCCGCGATGTGCTGATGCCCTCCTCGAACAGCTCCTTGCGGGCCCGTTCGAACGCGGTCTCGCTGCGGTTGCGGATCTTCACGGCACGGTTGCTGGCCATGCCGAAGCTCTCCTTGTACAGCCGGCCGTCGGGGGCGCGCAGGGTGTCGGCGGCCGACTCGTAGGTGCCGGCCAGCCACGAGCCGAACATCACGCTGGCTGCGCCGGCAGCCAGGGCCAGCGCCACGTCGCGCGGGTGGCGCACACCACCGTCGGCCCAGATCACCTTGCCCAGCTGTGCTGCCTCGGAGGCGCACTCGTGGACGGCACTGAACTGGGGGCGGCCGACGCCGGTCATCATGCGGGTGGTGCACATCGCACCCGGCCCGACGCCCACCTTCACGATGTCGGCGCCGGCGTTGATCAGGTCGCGGGTGCCCTCGCGGGTTACGACGTTGCCGGCCACGATCGGCACGCCGGGCGCCACGGCCCGCACCTCCTCGATGGCCCGCAGCGTGCGGGTCTGGTGGCCGTGAGCGGTGTCGATCACCAGCACGTCGGCGCCGAAGCCGAGCAGCGCCTTGGCCTTGGCTGCCGGGTCGCCGTTGATGCCCACTGCGGCCGCCACCATCAGGCGGCCATCGGCGTCGACCGCCGGGCGGTAGATGGTGCTGCGCAGCGCGCCGGTGCGGGTGGCGCAGCCGATCAGGCGGCCCTCACCGTCGACCACCGGGGCGACGGACAGGCGTTGCCCGCTGAGGCGGTCGTACACCTCGGCCGGTGCGGTGCCGTCGGCCAGCAGCACCAGCTCGCGGCTCATCACGTTCTTCAGCTGGGTGAAGCGGTCGTAGCCCACTGCGTCGTGCTCGGTGAAGATGCCCTCCGGGCGGCCCTCCTCGTCGACGATGACGACTGCACCATGGGCACGCTTGTGGATCAGGCCCAGCGCGTCGCCCACCGTGTGGGTGGCGCTGAGGGTGATGGGCGTGTCGTAGACCAGGTGGCGGGTCTTGACGTACTGGATCACCGTCTCCGTGATGTCGAGCGGGATGTCCTGCGGCAGGACGGTGAGGCCGCCGCGGCGGGCGACCGTCTCGGCCATGCGCCGGCCGGCAACCGCGGTCATGTTGGCCACCACCACCGGGATGGTGGTGCCGAGCGCATCGGGGGTGGTCAGGTCGACAGCGAGCCGCGACGGCACGTCGTTGAGGCTGGGCACCATGAACACGTCGCTGTACGTGAGGTCGTACGGCGGGGCGCTACCGAGGAATCGCATTGCTCTGGTTTCCTTCTCCGGCCCGCGTGATCCTGAGAATCGGGCCGACCAAGGCTACCGTGACGGCGTGGTGACGTCAGCGGTACTCGTGCACGGTTGGGGCGGCTCGTTCGAGAGCACGTGGCAGCGCAGCGGTTTCACCGAACTGCTGCACGACGCCGGCACGCCGGTCATCGGGGTCGACCTGCTGGGCCACGGCAACGCGCCCAAGCCGCACGAGCCGGAGGCGTACGACGACCTGGGCGAGCGGGTGCTGCAGGCGATGCCCTCCGAACCGGTCGATGCGATCGGCTTCTCGCTGGGCGCGATGACGTTGCTCCGGCTGGCCACCCAGCACCCTCACCGATTCCGCCGGCTGGTGCTGGCCGGCATCGGCCACAACGTGCTGGAACCCGACCCCGACGCCGGGCAGCGAATCGTCGACGCCATCGAGGGCAGGGCGCCCGACACCGACACAGGGGCCCTGGTGTTCGCGCAGTACGCCAACCAACCCGGCAACGACCCGGTGGCCCTGGCGGCGATCATGAAGCGCACCCGTGCACCCTTCACCGCCGACGAGCTGGCCGCGGTCACCTGCCCGGTGCTGGTGGTCATCGGCGACAAGGACTTCGCCGGCCCCGGCGACCCACTGGTGGCGGCGCTGCCGAACGCAACGCTGAAGTCGCTGCGCAACGTGGACCACTTCGCCACGCCCGAGTCGTTCGGGTTCATCGACGCCGCGCTGGGCTTCCTCGATGCCGTTCCGTCGTGATCGGCGTTCCGTCGTGATCGGCGTTCAGTCGTGATCGGTGTTCAGTCGTGATCGGCGGATCTCTGGTGGGTAGTTCCGTCGAGCGGGCGTTGGAGGTGCTGCGCGACGGTGGCCTGGTGGCCATTCCCACCGAGACCGTCTACGGGTTGGCAGCCGATGCGTCGAGCGATGCCGCCGTCGCCCGCATCTTCTCAGCCAAGGGCCGCCCCACAGACCACCCGCTGATCGTGCACGTGGCCACCGCCCAGCACCTGGCAGAGTGGGCCGCCGAGATCTCACCTGCAGCCGCGTTGCTGGCCGACACCTGCTGGCCCGGCCCGCTGACACTGCTGGTGCCCAAGGCCGCCCACGTCTCGGCGGTGGTCACCGGCGGGTTGCCGACGGTGGGTGTGCGGGTGCCCGCCCATCCGCTCACCACCGAACTGCTGCAGCGCTTCGGCGGTGGCCTGGCCGCACCGTCGGCGAACCAGTTCGGCAAGGTCAGCCCCACCACCGCCCAGCACGTGCTGGCCGATCTCGGGCACCTCGTCGACTACGTGCTCGACGGCGGGCCGTGCCCGGTAGGAGTGGAGAGCACGATCGTCGACTGCAGCGTCGACCCGCCGCAGATCCTGCGGCCGGGGGGCATCGCTGCCGAGCAGATCTCGGCCCTGCTGCAGGGTCGGCTGGCCCCGTCAGCCGGGCCCAGCCGGGCTGCGGGGATGCTGGCCGCGCACTACGCCCCGACGGCGACCGTGCTGCTGGCCGATACAGCGGAAGCCGCGCACAGCCTGGCTGCCACCCGTGCGGGTGCGTGGGTGCTGGATCGCACCGACGACCTGGTGGAGTACGCCCGCTGCCTCTACGCCGACCTGCGCGACGCAGACCTGCGCGGGGTAGCCATCGTGGTCGCCGTGCTGCCGCCGCCGACGGGCCTCGGCCACGCGATCCGCGACCGCCTCACGAAGGCCGCCGCCACCACCTGAGGCTGCGTGGAACTGCGCTCCTGACCACTACGCCTCGCCGAGGGCGTTGAGGTTGGTCACCCACACGTCGCGCACGTCGTCGATGTCGGGCGGCGGGTCGCCTTCCAGCGCGGCCACGACCAGGCTCACCGTCGTGGCGCCGGCGTCGGGCACCAGGTCCAGCCGGCACCAGCACGGCGACGGGTCGTGCAGGAACGTCTCCAGCACGTACGGCGGGTCGTCGACCAGCACCTCCCCCATCCACGACGTCACCACCAGCAGCGCCTCGAACGCCTCCACGGGCAGCACATCGATGGTGAACGAGGCGTTGTCGTGCTGCACACCCTGCCGCGACGGCCGGCGCGGGCGCGAGGTCGCGGCCGTCGTGCCTGCAGCGGTGCCAGCAGAGTTTGTGGGCGTGGCCACCTCCGGCTCCGGCCGTGGGGCCGTCAGGCGCTGCACGGCCAGGTCGTAGGCCGCGTTCACCGCCTGCATCTGCGCCCCGTCGCCACCGACGTCGGGGTGCACCCGCTGGGCCTTGCGGCGGCGGGCGGCGGCCAGTTCGGCAGCAGTGGCGTCGGATGCCACCCCGAGCAGGGCGTACGGGTCGTCGCTCACGCGGGCTCGGCCCCAGGCGCCTTCCAGTGGGTGTACCTGGTGCCCGCCGGGTCGCCCGCCCAGGAGGCCTGGTGGCCCCACTCGTCGTCGAACACCACGTCGTGCAGCGGGCGGCGGCGCACCGAGCCGTGGGCACCGGCCGGGCGGCCGAGCGTGACACAGGCAGACAGCGCGACGCCTTCGGGGATGTGCAGCACCTCGCGCAGCTCCTGCTCGACCAGCAGCTGCCACAGGTTGACGGCGCCCCCGTAGCCCAGCCCGCGGGCGGCCAGCAGCAGGTTCTGCACCGCCGGGTACACCGACGCCCCCTCGTAGGGATGCGCGTCGCGGTAGCGCTGCAAGCACACCAGCACGATCACCGGCGCCTCGTGCATGTGATCGACGTAGTGCTGCATCGTGGCGGCCATGCGCGCTTTCGGAGAGTCGGGCGCTGTTCCGCTGGCTTCTCGGTAGCCGTCGGTTCGCGCCTTCTGCCCCCATGCCTCGCGTGCCGCGTCTCTCAGCAGGTGCCGGGCCATCAGCGCCTGCGGGCCGTCGCGCAGCACGAGGTACCGCACAGGTTGGCGGTTGCTGCCGCTGGGTGCACGGGTGGCGTGCCAGAGCATCTGGCTCAGCACCTCTTCGGGGATCGTCTCGGGCGCGTACCTGCGGATGGTGCGGGTGGTGGCCAGCCCCTCCAGCAGGTTCATCGGCCGGTGAAGTTCGGGGACCGCTTCTCCATGTACGCGGCGACGCCCTCGCGGAAGTCGTCGGTGCGCAGCAGCGGCAGCAGCTGCAGGAACACGTGGTGCACGTTCTGGTCGAACGTCTCGGTCTCGGCAGCGCGCATCATCCGCTTGATCGCCCGCACGGCCAACGGTGCGTTGGCAGCGATCTCCGCAGCCAGCGCGTGCACGGCCTGAGGGAACTCGTCGTCGGCGACCACGTGGTTCACCAGGCCCAGCTCATGGGCCTGCTCGGCGGTCAGCACACGGCCGGTGAACGCGATCTCGGCGGCTTTCGCGTAGCCCACCATGCGGGGCAGCAGCCAGGTGCCGCCGCTCTCGGGCAGGATTCCACGCTTGGCGAACCCCGGGTTCAGCTTGGCCGACCGGGTGGCCACACGGATGTCGCAGCCCAGCGCGACATCGAGCCCGTATCCCGCCGCGCCACCGTTCAGCGCGCAGATGGTGGGTGTGTCGAGGTTGTGCAGCACGGTGGGTGGGGTGCTGCGCAGGTCGAGCTCGCCGGCTACCGC
>JAUSLQ010000240.1 GCA_030645675.1 Actinomycetota bacterium
CAGCTCAGCGGCGGCTACCTGGCCGTCAACTGGGAGGCCACCGTGGCCGAGACCGCCGAGTTCATCCAGCCGCACCCCAGCCTCACCGAGTTGTTCGGCGAGACCGTGCTGTCGCTCACCGGCCGCAGCCTCAACGCCTGACCCGTACCCATTCGCCGCACCACACCTGAACACCGAACACCGAGGAGCACCGCACCATGGCCGACGTCACCCTGCCGCAACTGGGCGAGACCGTCACCGAAGGCACGATCACGCGCTGGTTCAAGAAGGTGGGCGACACGGTCGCCGCCGATGAAGCGTTGTTCGAGGTCAGCACCGACAAGGTCGACACGGAGGTGCCGTCGCCGGTGGCCGGCGTGGTGCAGGAGATCCGCGTCGCCGAAGGCGACACGGTGCCGGTAGGCGCCGTGATCGCAGTCGTGGGCGCTGCCGACGCAGCGCCGGGCCCCGCTGAGCAGCCGGCCGAACCGGAGCCCGCCCCGGCCCCCGCACCAGAACCGGAGCCCGCCCCCGCCCCCGAACCGGCCCCAGAACCGGCCGGGGTCGCCCCTGCGCCGGTGGTGGCTGCCGAGCCTGCCCCGGCCCCGGTTGCCGAGCCGACGGCCGATCCTGTCGCCACGCCTGCCGCGGCTGCTGCAGCGGCAGCCGACGACAGCCAGACCGGCGACCACGGTGCCGGCGACAACCGGCTGCTGTCGCCCGTGGTGCGCCGGCTGGTTGCCGAGCACAGCATCAACCCCGACGACGTGAAGGGCACCGGCCCTGGCGGCCGCATCACGCGCGACGACGTGCTCGACTTCATCGACGCGAAGAGCTTGGCCCCGGCGGGAGCAGCTGCGCCCACCCCGTCCGCGCCCGCTGTGCCTGCGCCTGCCGCGACTCCGGCAGCGGCACCAGCTGCCGCCCCTGCCGAGCCTGCCCCGGCCCCTGCCGTCACGCCGGCGGCCCCGGCGCCGGCCGTCGCCGCCGGCCAGCGCGACACCGTGGTGGCGCTGAGCAAGATCCGCAAGCTCACCGGCAGTCACATGATCATGAGCAAGAGCGTCAGCCCGCACGCGTTCAGCGTGGTCGAGGTCGACTTCGCCAACGTCGATGCCACGCGCGGCAAGGTGAAGGGCGAGTGGAAGGCCAGCGAGGGCTTCAGCCTCACCTACCTGCCGTTCATCACCCGCGCGGTGGTCGATGCCCTGGCCGAGTTTCCGCACCTCAACGCCAGCGTCGGCGAGAACGAGCTGGTGGTGCACAACTACATCGACGTCGGCATCGCCGTCGACCTCAACTTCGAGGGCCTGCTGGTGCCGGTGGTGCGCTCGGCGGAGACCAAGCGCCTGCGAGCGCTCGCCCGCGAGATCAACGACCTGGCCAGCCGGGCCAAGACCCGCAAGCTCAGCCCCGATGAGATCAGCGGCGGCACGTTCACCATCACCAACAACGGCTCGGCCGGCAGCGTGCTGACGATGCCGGTCATCAACCAGCCGCAGGTGGCCATCCTCTCCACCGACGCCATCGTGCGCAAGCCGGTCGTCGCCCAGCTGGCGGACGGCGGCGAGGCCATCGTCATCCACCCTGTCGGCAACCTGGCGATGGCCTGGGACCACCGTGCGTTCGACGGCGCCTACGCAGCCGGGTTCCTGGTGAAGGTGAAGCAACTGCTGGAGACGCGCGACTGGTCGCAGGAGCTGTAAGCGGCATGACGCACCCCGGCCCGCTGCACGTGCGCTGGCTGGGGCGCGTGCCCTACCGCGAGGCCCTGGCGCTGCAGCAGGCCCTGTTCCAGCACGGCCAGGCCGACCACCTGCTGCTGCTCGAGCACCCGCACGTGTTCACCCATGGGCCGCGCTCCGATCTGGCGACCAACGTGAAGGTGAATCCCGCCGAAGTCGACGCCGAACTGGTGCCGGTGAAGCGCGGCGGAGACGTCACCTACCACGGCCCCGGCCAGCTGGTGGGCTACCCGATCGTCAACGTGCCACACTCGCTGGGGGCCGCCGAGCACGTCGCGACCATCCAGCGGTTGGTGGTGGCCGCGTTGCGCGAGCTGGGCCTCCCCGATGTGGGCTGCCTGCCCGAGTACCCGGGTGTGTGGGCCGGCGTCGGCGGTGCGAACCCACGCAAGATCTGCGCCATCGGGGTGCGCCTGGCCCACGGGCGCACGATGCACGGCTTCGCGCTCAACGTCGCCCCCGACATGCGCTACATGCGCGACTACATCGTGCCCTGCGGCATCGGCGACAAGCCGGTCACCTCGCTGGCCGAGGAGGGTGTGCACACCGACATGGCCACCGTGGCGGGCATCGTCGCCCGGCTGGCCGGTGAGCAGTGGGGCAGTGGCGGCGTCGAGCGGCAGGACGTGGCTTGGAAGCTGCGCCCCGACGACCTGGCCCCGTTCTCGCGTGGCGAAGGCCCCGGCCCGGCCGTGCGCTCGGTGGGCGACCATGGCACGAGCCTCGCTGCGCCCGCTGCCGCACCGGGGGCCGCGGTCTCCGCCGGCGGGGCGCGTGCCGCATCCCGTCTGCAGCAAGCCGGGGTCAGCGAGGGCCTGGCCATCGCCACCCGCAAACCCGATTGGCTGCGCCCGAAGGTGCACCTGGGCACGGGGGTGCTGGAGCTGAAGCGCACCGTGCGCGAGCACGGCCTGGTCACCGTGTGCGAGGAGGCCGGCTGCCCGAACCTCAGCGACTGCTGGGCCGACGGCACCGCCACGTTCATGGTGCTGGGCGAACGCTGCACCCGTGCCTGCGGCTTCTGCCTGGTCGATACGCGCAAGCCGCAGCCGCCGGCGGCCGACGAGCCCGCACGCGTGGCCGCGGCCATCGCCCGCATGGGCTTGGACCACGCCGTGCTGACGATGGTGGCCCGCGACGACCTTCCGGACGGCGGGTTCGGCCACGTGGCCCGGTGCGTCAGCGCCATCCGCGAGGCGTGCCCCGGCACCCGCATCGAGACGTTGGTCAGCGACGGCAAAGGCGACGAGGCCGCGCTCACCCAGTTGCTGCAGACCGGGGCCAGGCCCGACGTGTTCAACCACAACGTGGAAACGGTGGCCCGCCTGCAACGGGCCGTGCGCCCCAGCGCGGGCTACGCACGCAGCCTGGCCGTGCTGGCGAGGGCGAAGGCCGCCGGGCTGACCACCAAGACCGGCTTCATGCTGGGCCTCGGCGAGACCGACGAGGAAGTCGCCGGCCTGCTCGCCGACCTGGCTGCGATCGGTGCCGACATCGTCACCATCGGCCAGTACCTGCGCCCCACCGGCAACCACCTGCCCGTGGCCCGCTGGGCCGAGCCCGCGGAGTTCGCCGGCTGGAAGCAGGTGGGCGAGGCCATGGGCATCGGCCATGTCGAGGCCAGCCCGCTGACGCGCAGCAGCTACCACGCCAAGCTGGCGGCCGATTCGGTGCACACGGGAACCGACATCCCGCTCTCGTTCGTCTGACACGAATCCACATCCGTGCGCTGACGTGCGACGATGTGCTGTGGGAGGGCATCATGCGAATCGACGACACCGACCCTGACGAGCTGGACGACGAGCCTGCTGGGAAGCGCTCGCGGCGGAAGTGGTGGGTGCTCGGTGCGGCCGTGATGGCCGCCGGCGCAGCGATCACGGTGGTCGCCATCACCGGCGACGACGACGGATCGGCAGTGGCCGGCACCACCACCGTGGGGGAGACCGACACCACCATCGAGGACGACGAGCCCGACAAGCCCATCGTGGGTCCGGCCGCCGACGGCTACCCCGACTACGGCAGCGACTACATGGGCCCCGAACTGGACGTGCTGTTCCAGCGCGTCACCGACACGGGCATCCGGGTCACGGTGCACGACAACGGCGACTGGGGTGCGTGGGGCGAGGGCGGCGACGTGGTCCCGTTCGAGGCGCCCGCGGCCGCGCCCGCCGTCGCTCCCGCTGTCGAGTCCACGGCGGCGGCCGTCGAGCCTGCGCCCGGCGGTGTCATCGCCCCGCCCACCACCGTCGGCGTCGGCGGCTGGGTACCCGCGGCGTGGTGCAGCCCGATCGGTGGCTTCCGACTGACCATGTCGTACAAGGACGCGATCGGCGTCGCCGGCGGCTCGCGTTACACCGAGCCACGCGACGGCATCGCCGCCACTCTGTTCACCTCCGGCTACGCGGAGGGCGTGCCGTTCCGGGTGCTGGTGCTGCAACTCGCCCCCGACGTGACGCAAGCAGCGGTGGTGTGGGACGACGGGGCCACCGACGCAGCGGCCGCGGTGAAGGGCTGGGTCGTGCTGGCGACGCCCGGCGAGCCCAGCGGCAAGTTCGACCTGACCGTGCAGACCGGTGCCGGCGAGCGCAGGATCGCATGGGACGAGTTGCCCCGCGAGGGTGACATCGCCTGGCAGAAGGCGTGCAACCCGCCACCACCGTCGCTGCCCGACGCGGGCGTGCAACCCGCCGACCCCGCCGCCGCCGAGCAGCAGATCCGCGACAAGTTCGATCTGCTGTGGAACACCGACGTGGAGTTCTCCGACAAGGGCGAGCAGCTGCTGGACGACACCACAGGCGTGCAGGACGCGTTGGACGCGGTGATGGACGGCGGCTTCGCCGAGGTGGCCCGCACCGCGACTCACACGATGACCGAGCTCGTGTTCACCTCGCCCACCGAGGCCTGGTTCCGCTACGACATCCAGAGCAGCACGGCCAACTTCATCGACCGCTATGGCATCGCCTACTTCATCGATGGCGAGTGGAAGTTCGCCCGAGCGGTGATCTGCCAAGACCTGTCGTTGGCCGGCGGACAGTGCATGCCATTCGTCGACCAGATCTACCCGCCGGGCAGCAACCCCAACGGCAACTTCCCGCCCGGCGTGCCGATCCCGATCGACTGACTGCAACGCCGACTGCGACGCCGACTGCATCGCTGCCGCCCCGGGTGCCGTCGCGGACAGGCAGCACCGCTAGGGTCCACGGCAACCGGATCGGGGGGTTCGCATGGCAGATGAACTGGGCGCGTACCAGCAAGCGTTCTACAGTCAAATGGGCGAGCGCTTCGAAGCGTTCGAGCAGATGCGCGGCATGGGCGCGGCCTTCCGCAGCGACCAGGCCGTGATCACCACGACACGCGCGGCTGCCGAGCGCGTGTTCCAGAACCCGCAGATCTACTCGTCGCGCTTCGGACCGATCTGTGGCGCGCACCGCCCGCTGATCCCGATCGAGATCGATCCGCCGGATCATCATCTGTACCGCCGGCTGCTCGACCCGATGTTCGCGCCGCGCACGATCAACGCGCTCGAACCGCAGATCGTCACGCTCGTCAACGAGCTGATCGACGGCTTCATCGCCGACGGCGAGTGCTGCTTCGACCGGCAGTTCGCCGTGCCGCTGCCCACCCAGGTGTTCCTCACCCTGATGGGCCTGCCGCTGGCCGACGCGGCGTTCCTGCTGGAGATGAAGGACGGCCTGCTGCGGCCCGGCTATCGCGAAGGCCTCACCGACCCGGCGCAGGTGGAGGCACTCAACGCGTCGGTGGTGGTGCGGGTGTACGACTACTTCCAGTCGTTCGTCGACGAGCGCCGCAAGGGCCCAGCGCTCGACGACATGATGGGGCAGGTGATGAACGGCGAGATCGAGGGCCGGCGGCTGAGCGACGAGGAGATCCTCGACGCGTGCTTCCTGCTGCTGCTGGCGGGCCTCGACACGATCACCAACTCGCTGACGCTCTTCTACCACCAGTTCGCGAACCGCCCGGATCTGAGGGCCGAAGTGGCCGGCACTCCGGAATCGATCCCGAACGCGGTGGAGGAGCTGCTGCGCTGGGAGACGCCGACACCCCAGGTGTACCGGGTGGCCGTGGCCGACGACGAGCTGATGGGCTGCCCCGTGCGCAAGGGCGACGTGGTGGTGATCGACCTCGGCGCGGCGAACACCGACCCGGCGTTCCAGCCCGATGCCGGCGAGCTGCACTTCGACCGCGAGCCCAACCCGCACTACTCGTTCACCGGCGGCATTCACCGCTGCAGCGGCTCGCATCTCGCTCGGCAAGAGCTGCGCATCGCGTTGCGCGAATGGCACGCGCGCATCCCCGACTACCGGATCAAGGACGGCACGGTGCCCGCCTGGCCGCCCGGCCTGCGTTCGGTGGAGAACCTGATCCTGGAGTGGGACCGATGATGAGCGCACGCGACCTCACACGCGACCTGTCGGGCGGCCTCCCGGCCGCTCGTGAGTCGATCGCGACGGCAGACCCCGGCGTGCCCTTCTGGTGCGAGAACATGCTGTTCGCCGTGCACGACCCAGGCACGAACGTGTCGCTGTGGCTGCACCTCGGCACGGTGCCCAACGACTGGAGCATGTGGCACGACATGTGTTACGCCACGCTCCCCGGCGACGAGGGCGTGCTGTCGATGTGGTCGTTCCATCGAACAGCACCCGAACGGCAGCCGGGCGGGGCCAACACCCGCTTCCGGTGCATCGAGCCGTTCCGCCGGTGGCATGTGTCGTTCGACGGCTACGGCTTGCCGACCTCCAACGAGGAGATGGCTGCCGGCCGCGCGGTGGAGGGCATCAAGCAGCGGTTCGTCGTCGACCTGGAGATCGAGTTCGTCACGCCTGCATGGGACATGCACCACGAGGGCATGAGCGACCAGGGCTGGGCCAAGGAGCACTACGAGCAGCTCTATCACGCCACCGGCACCGTGCAGTTCGGCGAGCAGGTGCTGTCGTTCGACGGCTACGGGTGGCGCGACCATTCGTCCGGCCCGCGCGGCGGTGGCGGCGGCGCACCGTGGGGCGGCCACTCGATCATCGGCTGCTACTACCCCGAGAGCGGGCGCGGCTGGGGTCTGGGCCACTACTGGGAACCGACCGGCAAGATCTCGCTGTCCGGTGCCTGGGTGGTGCAAGAAGACGGCAGGCAGGTGCATGCCGAGGTGGTGGAGACCCCTCGCCTGCGGGAGCTGACGCTGGCGAGTGAGGAGCTGCCCGTGAAGCTGCGCTGGCCGGGTGGCTCGCTGGAGACGACCATCAGCACCCGCACGTCGCTGTGGTTGGCGATGGCCAAGCACCTCGTGGTGGGCAAAGACCTCGACGGCCCAGGCCTGATGTACGTGCTGAACCACGGCCCTGCGCTGTGGGACGGCGAGGTGGGCCACACCTACTGCGAACGATCCGATCTGCTCAACGCCTTCCCGGAGAACCTGCACCATGGCTGACGACGCGCTCGACCACATCCAGCTGAAGCGATCGCAGCGCGACCCCGCCGCGCTGCAGCGTGTGCTCGCCGACTGGCTGGCGCCGCACCTGGGCGGCCCTGTGCATGTGTCGCAGCCGGAGGTTCCCGAGGGCACCGGCGTGGCCAACGAGACCGTGATGTTCGAGGCCCGCTGGTCGGTGGGCGGCACGGAGCACGACCAGGGTTTCGTGCTGCGCATCGCCAGCGAGTCGCCGTTGTACCTCGACGCCGACATCCGCGTGCACCACGACATGTACGCCGCGCTGGCCGACGTGCCGGGCGTGCCGGTGCCCCGCGTCTACGGCTACGAGGGCGATGCCGGGCTGCTCGGCGCGCCGTTCTTCGTGATGGAACGAATGGCCGGCAGGGTGCCCGCCGACCAGCCGCCCTGGGCCACGGCCGGCTTCGTGGTCGATGCCACTCCGGACGAACGGCGCGCGATGTGGGACAACGCGGTGCGTGTGCTGGCTGCGCTGCACCAGGTGGATGTGTCGCGCGTGCCCTTCCTCGCGCCGCCGGCGGGGGTGAGCGGGCTCGCCGATCACCTCGCCTACTGGCGCCGGTGGCTCGACGACCCGGTGACGGGTGGGCAGCACGACACGCTCGACGCCGGCTACGAGTGGCTGGTGCGCCACCTGCCGGCCGACGCGCCGACGGGGCTGTCGTGGGGCGACTCACGGTTCGCCAACGTGATGTTCCGCGGCACCGACGTGGTGTCCATCTTCGACTGGGACACCGTGTCGCTCGCCGGCGCCGGCGCCGACCTCGCATGGTGGCGGACGATGGATGGCCCCTCGGCCACACTGCCCGGCATCGGCTCGCCCGACGAGTTGACGCTGCGCTGGCAGGAGCTCACCGGCATCGAGGCCACGAACCTGGAGTACTACGACGTGCTCACGTCATTCCGCCTGGGGGCCATCCTGATGCGCTTGTTCAGCCAGATGGGCGCGGCTGGCACGCTGCCGCCGGAGGTGGCACAGCAGCAGGCACGGGAGTCTGCGTTCGCACTGCTGCTGGCGAGCCAGCTGGAAGCGCTGCGCTAGGCGCGCAGGCGTTGGTTGGTGGGGTCGTACAGTGGCTCGCCGCCGACGGTGGCCGCCTTCATCTCGCCGAACACACTGATGTGCACGGCTGTGCCCGCAGCCGCGTACTGCGGCCGCACGTAACCGAGCGCGACGCTCTGGCCGAGCGTGAAGCTCCAGCCGCCGCTGGTGACGATGCCGATGCGCTGCGCCTGCGGCCCTGGACCGTCGAAGATGGATGCGCAGAACGGCGCGTCGGCCTCGCCGGGTTCGTCGAGCGTCATCGGCACGAACCGCCATGCCGGCCCCGCTGCCTGCTCGGCGACCAGTGCGGCCTTGCCGACGAAGTCGGGCTTGGTGAGATCGACGAATCGCTCCAGCGAGGCGTCGAACGGGGAGAAGCCGATCTCCAAGTCCTGCTTCCAGCCGCGGTAGCACTTGTCCAGACGGAGGCTGTCGACCGCGTAGATGCCGAAGTCGCGGATGCCGTGCGGCGCCCCGGCGGCCCAGATGGCGTCGTACAGGGCGACCAGCTGATGATTGGCGGCGTGCAGCTCCCACCCCAACTCGCCCACGTAGTTGACGCGCAGCGCACGCACGGGGCCGACCACGGTCTCGATGTCGCGCACCGACATCCAAGGGAACGACGTGTTGTCCAAGGGGGTGGCGGTGATCTGTGCGAGCACATCGCGCGCCCGGGGGCCGACGACGATCAGCGAGCCCAGCTCGCCGGTGACGTTGGTGATGGCGACGTTGCTGCTGTTGAACGGCCCGTCGGGAGGCAGCGCGGCCTCCAGCACGTCGAGGTCGTGCCACTCGGCGCTGGCGGCGCCCACCGCGTAGAAGTGGTCGTCCGCAAGGCGGCTGATCGTCAGCTCGCTGAGCACCTTGCCGTCGGGCAGTAGCGCGTAGCACAGGCCGACGCGGCCTACCTTCGGCAGCTTCGTGCACAGCAGGTGGTCGAGGTACGCGGCCGCGCCCGGGCCGCTGATCTCGAACTTGCTGAAGCCGGGCAGATCCAGAACGGCCACGCTGTGACGCACCGCCGAGCACTCCTCGGCCACCTGGTCGCGCCAGCCGTTCCGGCGGAAGAACGACAGGCTGTGGTCGGTGACAGCGGCGTCGGTACCGAACCCTGTGTCGAACCAGGTCGGCCGTTCCCATCCGCCGCGCGCGCCGAAGTATGCACCCTTCGCCTTCAGCGTCTCGTACAACGGCGAGGTGTGGGCCGGCCGGCCGGCCGGGCGTTCTTCGAACGGGAAGCCCATCGCATACTCGTTCTGGTACACCTCGATCGCCTTGTCGATCGTGTACTGGGTGGTCGCGTACTCCTTGTAGCGCCGGCGATCGATACCCCACAGGTCGATCGCCGGCCGGCCGTGCAGGATCCATTCGGCGATGGCCTTGCCCGCGCCGCCGCCCTGGGCGATGCCGAAGCTGAACGTGTTGCAGTGGAAGAAGTTGCGCAGCCCGCGCTCGGGGCCGAGGTACGGGTTGCCGTCGGGGGCGTAGGGGATGGGCCCGTTCACGACGCGGGCGATACCGGCCTCGCCCAGCACCGGCACCCGCTCGCCGGCATCCAGGATCTGCTGCTCCAGGCGCTCGAGGTCGTCGGGCCACAGCATGTTGGCGAACTGCTCGGGGATGCCGTCGCGCCACATCGCGGTGGCCTTCCACTCGTACGGCCCGAGGATGAAGCTGTTGCGCTCCTGGCGCAGGTAGTAGCTGGTGTCCGGGTCGCGTAGGAGGGGCAGCTTGGTGTCGAGCGCTGCGAGCGCGGCGATCTCGTCGGTGACGTAGTACTGGTGCGACATCTGGGCGATGGGGTGGTGGCGGCCGAGCAGGGCCATCACCTCGCCGGCGCGGTAACCGGCGGCGTTCACCACGATCTCGCAGTCCACGGTGTGCTCCTGACCGTCGCCGGTGCGCCCGTCGTTGCTGACCACGGTGACGGTCCAGTGGTGGTTCGGCTGTTGCACGAGGCCCACCACACGCTCGAAGCGGCGTACCCGCGCCCCGAGGGCGCGGGCAGCGCGGGCGAGTGCATGGGTGACCTGGGAAGGGTCGATGTCGCCGTCCAGCGGGTCCCACAGGGCACCGACGAGGTCGTGGGTGCGCACCAACGGGTAGCGCTCGATCAGCTGCTCGGGCGTGAGCATGTCGTAGCCCATGCCCTGCGCGTTGGCCATGCTGGCGACGTGTCGGAACTCGGCCATGCGCTCGTGGCTGTGGGCCAGACGCACGCTGCCGGTGACGTGGTAGCTGATGGGGAACTCGGGGTCGGCCGCCAGGTCGCGGTACAACGCTGCCGAGTACGACTGCACCTGCATGATGCTCCAGCTGGTGCTGTACGTGGGCACGTTGCCGGCGGCGTGCCAGGTGCTGCCCGACGTCAGCTCGTCGCGCTCGAGCAGCAGCACGTCGGTGCAGCCCATCAGCGCCAGGTGGTACAGCGCGCTGCAGCCGGCGATGCCGCCCCCGATGACGACCACTCGTGCCTGCTCTGCTACCGGCTGGCTGCTCATGTTCCCCCTCGCGTGTGCCGATCGTCGCCGAACGGTCGCCCCACGCGCCCACCGACAATGGTGAAATCCTAGGCGAAAACTTCACAGGACGTGTGGCCCGGCGGGGCTCGGCCCGGTGAAGCCTGCTGACCCTGCTGTCGCTGCTGTCGCGGCTGCGGAAGGGGCGGTCAGCGTCAGGCGCGAGCGGGGAATGCCACCACGGCTGCGTTCGCGCGCACGCACAGGTACGCACCGCGTGCCGGCAGCACTCCCGCGGCCATGCGGCAGGTGACGATGTCGCCACCCGGCAACGCCACCCGCACCACTCCGTCGTGCCCGTAGTACGAGCGGCCGACGACCGCGCCGACGGCGCCACCGGCGCCACCGGCGCCCGCCGGGCCGGCGCTCTCGGCCGGCGCACCGTGGGGCGCGGCGGCTGCCCCCACCACCAGCTGCTCGGGCCGGATGACCAGGTCGACCGCGCCGGCACTGGGCGACCCCGCTGCCAACCCCACCTCGCCGAGCACACACGATGCCGTCGCGCCGTGGGCCACCCCGGCCAGCACCACGGCCTCGCCCACGAACGTGGCGACCTCCAGGCTCGACGGCGCCGAGTACAGCTCGGTGGGCTCGCCCGTCTGGGCCACCCGCCCGGCGAGCAGCACCGCCACCTGGTCGGCGATCGACAGCGCTTCTTGCTGGTCGTGG
>JAUSLQ010000241.1 GCA_030645675.1 Actinomycetota bacterium
CACGACATCGAGAGCCGCCTCACCGGCGCCCACGAGACCGCCCCGTTCAACAAGTTCAGCTACGGCGTCTCCGACCGTGGTGCCTCCATCCGCATCCCGTGGCAGGTGTCGCGCACCGGCAAGGGCTACGCCGAGGATCGCCGCCCGAACGCCAACTGCGACCCGTACACGGTCACCCGCCTCATCATCGAGACGGTCTGCAGCGCAGCCAGCTGAGCACGCCTCCGGCGCTCGCGCCGCACGCACAGCACACCCGAACGGGGGTCGGCCCAGCCGGCCCCCGTTCGCCGTTCTCGGCGCGCCGTCCACCGTTCACCGCACGCCGTCCGCCACCGCTCGCCCACCCGTCCCGCGAACTTAAGTTCGCGGACGCGAGCTCGAGTTCGCCGAGGGCGCACGGCATCTGCTGACACGGTTCACATTGCGTTCACATGGCGCCTGCTGGCCCTGAGCGGGGCAGCTGGCACAATGAGGCCGTCCCTCACGACCCCTAGGGGGCTGATGTAATGCTCGATCAACAACGCGATTACGTGCTGCGCACCGTGGAAGAGCGCGGCGTGCGGCTGATCCGCCTGTGGTTCACCGACGTTCTGGGCAACCTGAAGAGCTTCGCGATCAGCCCGGCCGAGCTGGAGAACGCTCTGGAAGACGGCATGACGTTCGACGGCAGCGCCATCGATGGTTTCAGCCGTGTGCAGGAAGCCGACGTGCTGGCGATGCCTGACGCGAACACGTTCGAGGTGCTGCCCTGGGGCGACCCGAAGTCGGTGGAGGCGCGCGTGTTCTGCGACATCCACAACCTCGACGGTTCGCCGTTCGAGGGCGATCCGCGCCAGGTGCTGCGCCGCAACCTGAAGGCGGCTCACGAGCAGGGCTTCACGTTCTACGTCGCGCCCGACATGGAGTTCTTCTACTTCGCCCCTCCGGAGAGGGGCCAGGCGCCGCAGCCGCTGGACGAAGGCGGGTTCTTCGATCTCACCACCACCGACGTGGCGGGCACCCTGCGGAAAGAGACCATCCGCACGCTGGAGACGATGAGCATCCCCGTGGAGTACAGCTTCCACGAAGACGCGCCCAGCCAGCACGAGATCGACCTGCGCTACACCGACGCGCTCACCATGGCCGACAGCGTGATGACGTTCCGCCTGGTCGTGAAGGAGGTGGCGGCCAAGCAGGGCGTGCACGCCACGTTCATGCCCAAGCCGCTGGAAGGCGTGCAGGGCAGCGGCATGCACATGCACTTCAGCATGTTCGACGGCGAGGACAACGCGTTCTACAACGACGACGACCCGTACAGCCTGTCGCCGGTTGCCAAGCAGTTCATGGCCGGCCTGCTGCGCCACGCGGCGGAGATCACCGCCATCACCAACCAGACGGTGAACAGCTACAAGCGGCTGGTGCCCGGGTTCGAAGCGCCGGTGCACATCAGCTGGGCGCGCAACAACCGCAGCGGCCTCATCCGCGTGCCGGTGGCCAAGCGCAGCAACCCCAGCGCCACCCGCGTGGAGTACCGCTCACCGGATCCGGCGTGCAACCCGTACCTCGCGTTCAGCGTCATCCTCGCGGCCGGCCTGCGCGGCATCCGCGAGGGCTACGAGCTGCCGGCGGAAGCCGATGCCAACCTGTTCGAGATGGACGACGCGCAGCTGACCGCGCTGGGCATCGACACTCTGCCGCAGTCGCTCAGCGACTCGCTGAAGGTGATGGAGAAGTCGGCGCTGGTGCGCGAGGCGCTCGGCGAGCACATCTTCGAATGGTTCCTGCGCAACAAGCGCAACGAGTGGCGGGCGTACAAGACCCATGTCAGCCAGTTCGAGTTCGACCGGTACCTGAGGGCCCTGTAGTGGAGCTCGTGACGGTCTTCCCGGATCCACCACCCCCCGACCTGGCGCGTACGCTCGATCTGGCGGGCTACCGGTGGAAGGCGGTGTCGTCGGCCGACGACGCCGCGCGCAACGAGCCCCCCACGGGCTGGGCCGGCGCCGTGGTGGCCTGCGACACCGACCCTGATGGGGCCTGGGCGTTGTGCCGCGCGCTGCGCAAGCGCGACACGCCGGTCAGCCCGTTGATGGTGCTGGTGGGTGGCGGCCAACTGGCCGATCTGCAGCTGCGCGACGAGCTGTTCGACGACTTCTGCCTCACCCCCTTCCACCCCGTGGAAGTGGAGGCCCGCCTGCGCCACTTGTTCTACCGCGGCGGCGCCGAGGCCCGCCCGGAGATGGTGGAGTACAGCGGTCTGGCGCTGAACCTGGAGACCTACCAGGCGTCGATCGAGGGCCACCCGCTGGACCTGACGTACATGGAGTACGAGCTGCTGAAGTTCCTCGCGCAGAACCCGGGCAAGGTGTTCACCCGCGAGATCCTGCTCAGCCGGGTGTGGGGCTACGAGTACTACGGCGGGGCCCGCACGGTCGACGTACACATCCGGCGCCTGCGCGCCAAGCTCGGCGAGGAGCACGCCAACCTCATCCAGACCGTGCGCAGCGTGGGCTATCGCTTC
>JAUSLQ010000245.1 GCA_030645675.1 Actinomycetota bacterium
CCACGACAAGCGCCGCCAGCGCCGGCTCGACGTGGTGCCCGGCCCCACACGCGACGCACCCGTGCACGTCGAGTCGGACTTCCTCGACAGCCACGTCGACGAGGACGGCTACGAGACCGTGATCCACGAGTACACCGTCACCGCCGTCATCGATCCGGCGACCCTCACGGTGGTCAGCAGCTCGGCAGTTGCCCACACGTTGCCGTGGATGGAGTGCATCCAGGCCGAGGCCAGCGGCGACCGGCTGACCGGGCGTCCGCTGCAGGATCTGCGGCCGCGGGTGCGCGAGGAGCTGCTCGGCATCACCACCTGCACGCACCTGAACGACACCCTGCGATCGATCGAAGACGTGCGCGGCATCCTGCACATGTTCTGACCGGACTTGAGCGTTGAGTTGACGAAGGTGTCAAACTGTCGTCCGCACCGCGTTGGTGCACGACTGTCGGTGGTCGCTCGAGCAGGAGGCAATGGATCGTGGGAATGCTGGACGGAAGAGTCGTCATCGTCACCGGTGGAGGCCGCGGGCTGGGCCGCGCGCACTGTCTGGAGCTGGCCCGCAACGGCGCCACCGTGGTCGTCAACGACCTGGGCGTGGGCATCCGCGGTGAGGCCGAGGAGAACGCACAGTCGCCCGCCGAAGAAGTGGTGGCGGAGATCGTTGCCATGGGTGGCACGGCGATGGCCGACGGCACGTCGGTCACCGACTTCGCCGGCATGGGCGCGCTGGTGCAGCGCGTCGTCGAGACCTACGGCGACCTGCACGCAGTGGTGAACAACGCCGGCTTCCTGCGCGACCGCATGATGGTCGCGATGACCGAGGACGAGTTCGACGCAGTCATCGAAGTGCACCTGAAGGGCACGTTCGCGCTCACCAAGCACGCCTGCCTGTACTGGCGCGACCAGGTGAAGTCGGGCAAGAAGGTGTCGGGCCGTGTGGTCAGCACCACCAGCGGCGCCGGCCTGTTCGGCAACGTCGGCCAGGCGAACTACGGCTCGGCAAAGGCGGGCATTGCGACGATGATGATCATCGCCTCGCTGGAGATGGAACGCTACGGCGTCACCGCCAACGCGATCTCGCCGATCGCCGCCACCCGCATGCTGGCCACGGTCGGCCGTACCGCCGACGAGAGCGGCGGCTGGGACAAGCTCGACCCGGCCAACTGCTCGCCGGTGGTGGCCTGGCTGTGCAGCGAGGAGTCCGGCTGGATGACCGGCCAGGTGCTGCGCGTGGATGGCAACACTGTCAGCCGGGTGGAGACCTGGACGGTGCAGCAGTCGTTCCGCTCGAAGTCGGGCGAGGCCGTCACCATCGAGGAAGTCGGCCTCGGCCTGCGCAAGATGCTGGGCACCGCAGCCCGCGGCCTGGGCGGCTGACGCCCCCACGGGCTGAACTCCCCTGGCGCTGCGTGCTCCGCGGCGCGATCGTCGGGAACTGGAGGGCTGTCGCCGAACGTCGTACAGCCAGCGAGTTTCCGCGCGCGAGGGAGCACTGACATGGCACAGCGACGGGCAAGTCGGCAGCAGGTGGGCCGGCAGCGGCCAGGTCGGCGGCGGGCGACGGCCCTGTTGGTGACGATGGGGCTGGCATTGGCCGCATGCGACGACGGCGGTGGCAGCACGCCCACCACCTCCGGCCCGAGCACCACCCAGCCTGGTGGCGGTGACACGGGCTCTGGCCCCGCCCCACGCCTGTTCGGGCTGCAGCTGTCGGAGGGTGAAGCCCTCGCCGCCCCCGCCGAACCGACCGCCGTCGTACCCGGCGAAGGGCTCGACCAGGCCGCCCTTGACGCGATCATCGCCCGCCTGCCGCAGTGGCTCGGCGGTGGCGCGCAGGAAGAGCCGTTCAACTGGCCCGTGCAGTCGTCGCCCCCGCCGCGCACCGGCGAGACCATCGACGAGCCGTTCCCACCCACCGACACGACGACGCCAGAGGAAGTGCCCACCGGCCCGCTGCAGGTGCTGCGCTTCCAGCCCGAGGGCGACGTTCCGATCGCGCCCTACGTCGCGATCACGTTCAACCAGCCGATGGTGCCGGTGGGCACGGTCGCGCAGGTGAACGCGGCCGACGTGCCGGCGACCATCTTGCCGGCGCTGGCAGGCCAGTGGCAGTGGATCGGCACCCGCACCCTGCGGTTCGACGCCAGCAGCGATCTCGTCGACCGCTTGCCGATGGCCACCACCTTCACCGTGACCGTCCCCGCCGGTACCACCTCCGCCACCGGCGGCGAGCTGGCCGCAGCCGTGTCGTTCCAGTTCACCACCCCGCCCCCGACGGTGCAGTCGTTCTCCCCCGGCGACGGCAGCGAGAGCCTGGCCCGCGACCAGCTGTTCATCGCCACGTTCGACCAACGCATCGACTCGGATGCAGTGCTGGCGACGGTGCACCTGCGCGCCGGCGACCAGCAGGTGGCGGTGCGCCTCGCGACGGCGGCCGAGGTCGCGGCCGACGACAGCGCCCGCAACATCAGCGAGACGGCCGAGGAGGGTCGATGGCTGGCGTTCCGCCCCATCGCGCTGCTGCCCACCGACACCGCGCTCACCATCGACATCGGGCCCGGCACGCCTTCCGCCGAAGGCCCCGGCACCACCACGTCAACCGCGACCTTCCGCGGCCGCACCTACCCACCGCTGACGATCAAGAGCGCGTCGTGCTCGTACAGCGACGACTGCCCGCCCGGCAGCGACCTCTACGTGACCTTCAGCAACCCGCTCGACGGCGATCGCAGCAGTGCCGCCGTCACCGTCAGCCCGGCCATCGCGGGCATGTCCACCGGCGTGCAGTACGACTCGCTCCTCATCCACGGCGCCACCCTGGCCCGCACCGAGTACACCATCACCGTCCCTGGCTCGTTCACCGACGTGTTCGGCCAGACCCTCGGCAGCGACCAGACCGTGAAGGTGCGGGTCGGGTCGGCCCAGCCGTCGCTGGGCCAGTACGAGGCGATCACCACGCTCGACCCGTTCGCCGACGGCCAGACGCTGTCGGTGCTGACGGTCAACCACGACCAGCTGCGCGTGCGGGTGTTCGCCGCCGATCCGGCGGAGTTCGCGACCTTCCTGAAGTACAACTACGAGCGCGACTACAACGACACCGCGCTGCCGTCCTGGACCGTGCTCAGCGACCAGACGATCACGGTGGCCGCCGCTGCCGACACCATGGTCGACACCCCCATCGACCTCTCCGGTGTGCTGCAGGGCAAACCCGGCCAGGTGATCGTGCTCGTCGAACCGGTGCCGGCGGTGCCGCCGTCGTCGAACGACTACTGGCAGAACCGGCCGTCGATCACCTGGGTGCAGAGCACGCACCTGGGCATCGACGTGCTGGCCGACCACAGCGACGCGCAGGTGTGGGCCACAGACCTGCGCACCGGCGCCCCCGTACAGGGCGTGTCGCTGGCGATCCTGCCCGGGTCACCCGCCAACACCGCCACCACCGACGCCGACGGCCTGGCGACGGTGCGCCTCACCGACGGCCCATCGAACGTCGAGCCGGTGCTCGTGGCCACCAAGGGCGACGAGACGGCGGTGCTGCCGCTGGGCACGTTCCGCCAGGCGATGCGCGACGAAGCCCGCTGGTACGTCTTCGACGACCGGCAGGTGTACCGCCCCGGCGAGACCATGCGCGTGAAGGGCTGGGTGCGCCGCATAGCGTTCAGCGACGACGGCACCCTGCGGCAGCTGACCGACGGCGACACCGTGCGGTACACGGTCAGCGACTCGTACGGCAACGAGATCGCCAAGGGCGACGCGACCGTCGGTTCGCTGGGCGGCTTCGACCTGCGGATCGAGGTTCCCGAGACCGCCAACGTCGGTTCCGCCACGCTGGCGATGACGCTGGTCGGCGAAGCCGGGCTCAACGGCGACCCGACGAACTGGCACAGCTTCCAGATCCAGGAGTACCGCACCCCGGAGTTCGAGGTGACGGCCAGGCCGGAGAGCGAAGGCCCCTACCTCAGCACCCAGCCGGCAACCGTCGCGGCCACCGGCACCTACTACGCCGGCGGGCCGCTGGTGCAGTCGGCCGTCGACTGGCTGGTCACGACCACCACCGCCACGTACTCGCCCCCGGGTTGGGACGACTTCACGTTCGGCATCTGGCAGCCGTGGTGGTACGGCGACCTCTTCACCGACGGCTACTCGCCGTCGTACGCCAGCGACGTGTGCTGCGGCCCGGTGGGCGAGACCACGACGCAGGAGTACCACGGTGTCACCGACGGCGCCGGCACGCACTACCTGCGCATCGACTTCGAGGCACAGGACGGCACCCTGCCCGACCTGCCGGTGACCGTGAACGCGCAGGCGACCATCAACGACGTCAACCGCCAGGCGTGGTCCGCCGGCACCGGCCTGCTGGTGCACGCCGCCGATCGCTACGTGGGCCTGCGCTCCAGCCGCACGTTCGTGCGCCAGGGCGACCCGTTGAACATCGAGGTCATCGTCGCAGGCATCGACGGCGAGGCGCTCAGCGGAGTCACCCTGGCTGTGGTCGCCGGCCGCCTGGAGTCGAAGTACGTCAACGGCGAGTGGACCGAAGTGGTGGTCGACGAGCAGACGTGCGAGGTCACCACCACCCGCGAGCCGGGCACGTGCACGTTCGACACCAGCATCGGTGGGCAGTACAAGGTGACGGCCGTGGTGGCCGACGCCGATGGCGGCCACAATCGCACCGAGCTGACCACGTGGGTCAGCGGCGCCACCAGCCAGCCCACCCGCGGCGTCCAGCAACAAGAGCTGACCGTGGTGCCGAACCAGGCCACGTACGCCGCTGGCGACACCGCCGAGCTGCTGGTGCAAGCGCCGTTCGCCACCGGCGAGGGCATGCTCACCGTGGCTCACAACGGCCTGCGCGACACGATCCGGTTCGAGGTGGCCGGCGGCAGCGCTGTGGTGCAGGTGCCGATCACCGAGGCCGACGTGCCGCAGCTGTCGCTGTACCTGGAGGTGGTGGGCGCCGCACCGCGCATGGCCGACGACGGCACCGCGCTGCCCGACGCACCGCTGAGGCCTGCATACGCGGTGGGTTCGATGACGCTGTCGGTGCCACCGGTGGCGCGCACGCTGGACGTCGTCGCCACCCCGAGGGCCGGCGAGCTGTCTCCCGGCGAGAGCACCACCATCGACGTGTCCGTGCACGACGCCGCCGGCCGCCCGGTGCAGGGCGCCGAGTTCGCAGTGGTCGTCGTCGACGAAGCCGTGCTGGCGCTGTCGGGCTACCAGCTACCCGACCCGCTCGGTGTGTTCTACGCCGGCGGATACGAGTACCTCAGCGAGCTGTACAGCCGGGCGCAGATCCGCCTGGTGGACCCGGCGCGGCTGGACGGGTCGAAGGACGATTCGGGCGGCACCGACACGACAGCTGCCGCCGGCGAAGACTTCGCCCCGCCGGCTACATCCGTGCCGGAAGCCTCCGACGGGGACTACACCGACACACCAGGCGACAACGCCGCCGGTGGCAGCGGCGGCGTGAACCCGATCGACGTGCGCTCGAACTTCGACGCGCTTGCTCTGTTCCAACCGTCCGTCGTCACCGACGCCGACGGCTCGGCCGCCGTCGATCTGACACTTCCCGACAACCTCACCCGCTACCGCGTGATGGTGGTCGCGGTCAGCGGCGCCGACCGCTTCGGCAGCGCCGAGAGCAACATCACGGCACGCCTTCCGCTGGCCGTGCGCCCGTCGGCGCCGCGCTTCGCCAACTTCGGCGACACGTTCGAGTTGCCGGTGGTGCTGCAGAACCAGAGCGACGCAGCGCTGACCGTGCAGGTCGTGCTGGAGACCGCGAACCTGGCGCAGGCCGGTGCCACTGCCGGTGCTGCCGGTGAGGGCGCCACCGGCCGCACGGTCACCGTGCCGGCGAACGACCGGGTGGAGGTGCGCTTCCCCGTCAGCACCATGCAGGCCGGAACGGCCGCCTTCCGCGTCACCGCGATCAGCGGCGACCTGGCCGATTCCGCCACGGTGCTGCTGCCCGTCTACACGCCCACCACCGCCGAGGCGTTCGCCACCTACGGCGTCATCGATGCTGATGTGAACGACGGGGGCGCGATCGACCAGCCACTGCTGGCGCCGACCGATGTCGTGCCCGGATTCGGCGGCCTCGAGATCACCACCTCGTCCACCTCGTTGCAGGCACTGACCGACGCGGTGCTGTACCTCAGCGAGTACCCGTACGACAGCAGCGACGGCCGCGCCTCGCGCATCATCGCCATCGCCTCGCTGGCCGATGTGCTCGACGCGTTCGACGCCGAGGGTCTGCCCAGCCAGGCCACCATCGACGCCACGATGAAGGCAGACGTGGCGGCGCTGGTGGCGATGCAGAACGACGACGGCGGCTTCCCGTACTGGCAGAAGTACCGCCGCTCCGAGCCGTTCAACACCATCCAGGCCACGCACGCGCTGCTGCTCGCCCGCGAGCGCGGCTACTCGGTGCCGCAGTACAACCTCGACATCGCGCTGCAGCACCTGGCCGACATCGAGCAGCACATCCCGAGCGAGTACAGCCAGCAGCAGCGCGACGTGATCAGCGCGTACGCGCTGTGGGTGCGCGACGTCGCCGGGCAGGGCGACGCCGGCAAGGCCCGCCGGCTGTACCAGGACCGCGGCGACGAGCTGACCGTCGACGCGCTGGCCTGGCTGTGGTCGACGGTCGACGACGCATCGATCGGCACCGAGATCGAGCGCACGCTGAACAACCGGGCGGTGGAGACCGCCGGCGCGGCGAACTTCGTGGTCGACTACGGCGACAGCGCCTACCTCACCATGCACAGTGATCGGCGCACCGACGGCATCGTGCTCGACGCGCTGATCGCCAACACCCCCGACAGCGACCTGATCCCGAAGGTGGTCACCGGGCTGCTCGCGAACCGGGTGAAGGGCCGCTGGGAGAACGTGCAGGAGAACGGGTTCATCCTGCTGGCGTTGCGCCACTACTTCGACGAGTTCGAGACGCAAACGCCCGACTTCGTGGCCCGCGTCTGGTTGGGCCAGCAGTTCGCCGGCGAGCACGCGTTCCAGGGTCGCGAGACCGACCGGGCTCGCATCACCATCCCCACCAGCGAGCTGATCGCTGCCGGCGACACCGATCTGGTGCTGGCCAAGGACGGCACCGGCCGCCTGTACTACCGCATCGGCCTGCGCTACGCCCCGGTGGATCTGCAGCTCGACGCGCTGGATCGTGGCTTCGTCGTGCAGCGCAACTACGAGGCCGTCGACGACCCTGCCGACGTCACCCGCGACGCCGACGGCACCTGGCACGTGAAGGCTGGGGCACGCGTGCGCGTCACGCTCACGATGGTGGCGGAGAGCCAGCGCACCCATGTGGCGCTGATCGACCCGCTGCCCGCCGGCTTCGAGAGCTTGAACCCGGCCCTGGCCGTCACCCAGACCACACCGGCACCGGCGACGGCGACCGACGACGGCGACGGCGACCTTCGGTACGACGACTGGGGCTGGTGGTGGGGCCAGTGGTACGAGCACGAGCAGCTGCGCACCGACCGCACGGAGGCGTTCACCACCTTCCTGCCGGCCGGCACGTACACGTACAGCTACATCGCCCGAGCCACCACCCCCGGTTCGTTCGTGGTACCGCCAACACGGGCGGAGGAGATGTACGCGCCCGAGACCTTCGGCCGTGCGGCCACCGACAGGGTGATCGTCGAGTAGCGCTCGGCCCGTTCGTCGGGTCGCGGCGGCCCGCCCGTCCCCGCCGCGACCCGACACCACCCCCACCACCTCCCGTTCATGTCATGCCACGAGTACGTGGACTGCTTCACACGGCCGACACGCCGTTCATGTCATGGCCCCACTGCGTGGACTGCGGTACACCCCCGACATCCCGTTCATGTCATGGCCCGACCGTGTGGACTGCGGCACACGGCCGACACGACCCGGGGAGCCGGGAGCCGGGGGAGCCAGCGGCGGGGGGGCCGGGAGCCGGGGGAGCCAGCGGCGGGGGGCCGGGGGCCGGGGCGGCCCGCTGACATGGGCGGGGTGCGAGGGTACGGTTGGCTCATGAAATGGGAGCAACTGGTGCAGGGGGTGGAGCTGCCGTTCCACCCCGACCTGAAGGTGCCCGCGCTCAGCGAGGTGCGCCTGCCGGTGCCGCAACCGACACCGGTCGCCGACGTGGAAGCAGCGGCCCAGGCCGCCGTGGTGGCGCGGCTGGCGGGCAGCGTCACACCCGGCATGACGGTGGCCGTCGGTGGTGGCAGCCGAGGCCTCACCGACCGCGTGCCGTTGTTGCGCGGCGTGCTCAACGGCTTGCGCACACTGGGCGCCGAGCCGTTCGTCGTGCCGGCGATGGGCAGCCATGGAGGCGCCACCGCCGACGGCCAGCGGGCGATGCTGGAGACCCTGGGCATGACCGAGCATGCCCTCGGCGCCGAGATCCGCGCCACCATGGAGACGGTGGAGGTGGCCCGCACGCCCAGCGGCATGCCGCTGTACCTCGACCGCAATGCGGCCGGCGCCGACCGCATCCTTCCGGTCAACCGCATCAAGCCCCACACCTGCTTCAAGGGGCCCATCGAGAGCGGGTGCACGAAGATGGCGGTCGTCGGCTTCGGCAAGCAGCCCGGTGCTGCACAGATCCACTCCTGCGGCCCGGTGGAGATGCGCAACCGCATTCTCGCCGGAATCGCCGCGTTGAAGGCCACAGGCCGCATCCTGGGCGGCGTCGGGTCGATCGAGTCCGCCAGCGGCGACGTGGTGCGCGTGCAAGCACTGACCGGCGACGAGGTGGGCGGCGATGCCGAGCGCGAGCTCACCGAGTACGCCCGCGCGCTCGTGCCGCCGCTGCCCTTCCCGCAGATCGACGTGCTGATCGTGGACAAGGGCGGCAAGGACATCAGCGGCACCACGATGGACCCCAACGTCACCGGGCGCTTCTGGGTGCACGGCCTGGCCGATCTCGACGAGCCCGACGTCAGCACCATCGTGCTGTTGAACATCACACCCGTATCGGGTGGCAACGTGTTGGGCATCGGCTTCGCCGACTTCATCCCTGTGTCGGTGGCGGAGCAGATCGACTGGCAGAAGACGTACGTGAACTGCTTCACCGCCGGCATCGCCGGGCTACGCCGGGCGCGCATGCCGATGGTGCTGCCCACCGACGACGACTGCATCAAGGCCGCGCTCAGCATGTGCGGCCGGGCGTTCGATCAACCCAAGCGAGTCGTACGCATCGAGAGCACGCTGCACCTCACCCGCTGCTGGGTCAGCGACGCACTGCTCGGCGAGCTGCCGGCCGGCGCCGAGATCGTGTCGTGACGACGACGGTCGGCGGCGCGACACCCGCGGATCCGGCGGCGGCGCCGGTCGCCGGGCTGGTCGCCTCGCTACGGGCGATCGTCGGCGACGCGCATGTCCTGGTCGATGCCGACATGCGGGCCACATACGAGACCGACTGGCTGGGCCAGTGGCACGGCACGACCCCGTGCGTGGTGCGTCCCGGCACCGCCGAGCAGGTGGCCGCCGTGCTGCAGGCGTGCGCCGCAGCCGGCATCGCCGTCGTGCCACAGGGTGGCAACACCGGGTTGGTGGGGGGCAGCGTGCCCCGCGGCGGCGCGGTGCTGCTGTCGCTGCAGCGGTTCACCGAGCTGGGCCCGGTGGACACGTTGGCCATGCAGGTGACGGCCGGAGCCGGCGTCACCATCGAGCAACTCCAGCAGCACGCCCGCGCGGCCGACCTCGACTTCGCGGTCGACTGGGGGGCACGCGCCAGCGCCACCGTCGGCGGAGCCGTCAACACCAACGCCGGTGGCTCGCGAGTGGTCCGCTTCGGCACCATGCGCGCGCAGGTGGCCGGCGTGCAGGCCGTGCTGGCCGACGGCTCGGTGATCACCCAGTTGCACGGCCTACCGAAGGAGACCGCCGGCCCGCACCTGCCCAGCCTGCTGGTGGGCAGCGAGGGAACCCTGGCGGTGGTGACCGCCGCCCGGCTGCGGCTGGTGCCGTGGTTCCGCAGCTCCGCCGCAGCACTGATCGCCTGCGACTCGCTCGTCGACGCCGTTGCCCTGCTGCCGCAGTTGCGCCACCTGCCGAGCCTCGACGCGGTCGAGCTGCTGATGCCCGAAGCGCTGGCGCTGGCCTGCGCCCACCTGGCGGTCAGGCCCCCGATCGAGCCTGCGTCTGCGGGAGCGTTCGTGATGGTGGACTGCGCCGCCCACCTCGATCCCACCGACGAGCTGGCCGAGCTGCTGCAGCTCCAGCGAGGCGTGCTGGCGGTCGGTGCCCAACGCGATCTGCTGTACCGAATCCGCGACCACGTGACCATCGCGATCGGTGCGCGCGGCGTGCCGTTGAAGCTGGACGTCGCGGTGCCCGTGCAGCATCTCGATCGGTTGCTGCGCGCCGTCCGACAGGGTCTGCGCACTCAGGCACCGGCTGCTGAACTGATCGTGTTCGGCCATCTGGCCGAAGGCAACGTGCACGTCAACATCCTCGGCGCTGGCGACGCGGAGCCGAGAATGCGCGATCTGGTGCTGACGGCAGCCATCGATCTGGGGGGCACGATCAGCGCCGAGCACGGCATCGGCGTGGCCAAGGCCGACTGGCTGGAGCGGCTGAAAGGCCCCGCGGCCGTGGCTGCGCTGAGGGCGATCAAGCAAGCGCTCGACCCGGGCAACCTGTTGAACCCGGGGGTGCTGTACCCGCCGGGTTGAGGCCGGGTCGGTACGAGGTCGGTACGAGGTCGGTACCGGGTCGGTACCGGGTCCGGATCGGGTCGGTACCGGGGCGATGGCCACGTCGAGGCCCAGCTGCTCGGCCACTCAATCGGCGCGGCGCGCTTCGGCTGCGTCGAGCTGTGCACGCGTGAGCAACGCGTGCATCTGCAGGCCGGCGGCAGTGAGCGCGGCACCCTGGTCGGAGCTGCGATCGATGACGCACAGCACGTGCTGCACTTGCGCACCCAGGCCACGCAGATCGTCGGTGGAGATCACCACCTGACCGCCGGTGGTGATCACGTCTTCCACGACGGTGACCCGCTTGCCGTCGATGTCGGCGCCTTCGGCCAGGCGGGCGGTGCCGTACTTCTTCGCTTCCTTGCGCACGAACGCGGCCGGGATGCCGGTGTGCAGCGACAGCGCGGTTGCGATGGGGATGCCGCCCATCTCCAGCCCCGCGAGCACCTCCGTGCCGGCAGGAATCATCGGCGCCAGCGCCTCCGCGATCGCCGCCAGCAGGGCCGGTTGCGCCTCGAACCGGTACTTGTCGAAGTACTCGGTGGCGACCTGGCCGGAGCGCAGGGTGAACGTGCCCGTCAGGCGGGCGATGGTGTTGATGCGGTCGGCCAAGTCGGCGAGGCGTGCGTCGTCGGGGGGCATGTCGTCGGGGGGCATCGGGTCAGTCTTGCCGCCGGCGGGCGTCGCGGACCAACGCTTCCTGTGCGACCGTAGCGACGTGGGTGCCGTCCTGCGCGAACACGTGGCCGATGCTGAGGCCGCGTGCGCCGGAGTAGCTGTGCGACGTGAAGTCGTACACGTGCCACTGATCGGCACACAGCGGGCGGTGGAACCAGATGCTGTGGTCGAGGCTCGCGGTGTAGGTGATGTCGCTCGCGTCAGCGCGGTTGAACTCGGGGTGGCCGGCACGCACCGCATCGGCAGGGATGTCGTCGCTCATGTATGCCAGCCAGCAGCGGTGCAGCAGCTGGTCGTCGGGCAACGTGCCCGTGACCTTCATCCACACGGCCATCCGCCCGGCGCCCTGCCCGTGGCCCGGCGTGAGCGCTGCCGCCGGCACGGTGCGGCGGTCGAAGGAGTCGCTCCAAGCGTCGCTGAGCACGTCGTCGGGAGGCGGCAGCGTGCGGTCGAGCTGGATGGTCTGCACATCGGCCGTGGCCTCCGGAACGTGGAACGACGCCTCCAGGTTGAGGATCGCACCCACCGCTTGCCTGGCCACGACGCGCCTGGTGGAGAAGCTGCGGCCGTTGCGGATGCGGTCGACCTCGAAGCGAATCGGCTCGGTGTGATCGCCGCGGCGGATGAAATAGGCGCGCAGCGAATGCACCTGCTGCTCTGCATCCACAGTCTTCGTCGCGGCTCGCAATGATTGCGCCACGATCTGTCCACCGTACAAACCGCCCCACGGGTATCTCGGGCCGATTCCGACGAATGTGTCGGGACCGTGCGATTCAAGATCGAACAACGTGCTCAATTCCATAGTGGAAGCTTTCGAATGAGTGGAAACCCGGTGAATTGGAAATTATGCTGGCAGCCATGGCAAAGCGTGGACCCAAGAACCCGATGACCGACACTCACAAAGCCGCCTTGGCGCAGGGCAGGGTGGAAGGCAAGGCCGTGCGCGACTACCTGGAGGCACTGCGAGCCAACAAGCCTGCCCGCGGCCGAAAGCGTACGCCCGATTCGGTCACCAAGCGACTCGCAGCCATCGAAGCCGAACTGGCCAGTGCCGACCCCGTGAAGGAGCTCCGTTTGGTGCAAGAGCGCATGGACCTGCAGGCGGAGTTGGCCGGAATGGGCAACACGGTCGACGTCAGCGCACTGGAGGCCGAGTTCGTGAGAGTGGCCAAGTCGTACGGCGATCGCACGGGCGTCTCCTACGCTGCATGGCGCGCCGTTGGCGTCACCCCGGCTGTGCTGAAGACCGCCGGTGTCTCTCGCAGCGCCTGATCGCTCGCCCCTGATCGCTCGCCCCTGATCGCTCGTCAGCGTCGGCCCTGTGCGGCCGGGCCACGATGATCGACGGCGCTTCACTCATGATGACGCGGGCACCAGCAAGGTCAATCGTGGGAACGAGTCATCACCCGATTCCTGAAGATTCAGCGCCGATCTGAAACTGCATCGGCCTGACGAATTGGCAATCGACCAGCATCGCCGGGGGTTCGGCCGCAGGAATTCGGCAGGTTGTTCGCCGGAGTGCCGGTGAGTTCGAACGACGAATCGTCAGCCCAGGTGCAACGCATCGAGCGCATCGACGCCACGACCAGCGTGGCGCACAGCACGGCTGAGGTCGAACGCCTCGTCGAGCACTTCGGCCGGCACCGTCACACGCGGGTCGGCATCCAGCAAATCACGGAAGGAACGGCTTTCGTCCCATGCGCGGCCGGCGTTCTCCTGCACGATTCGATATGCCTCGTCGCGGCTGAGGCCGGCCTGCACCAGGCCGAGCAGCACCGGCTGGCTGAACACCAGCCCGAAGCTGGACTGCAGGTTGGCCAGCATGCGCTCCGGGAACACCTGCAGCCCCTGCACCAGACGGTTCATCCGCCGCATCACGTAGTATGCCAACAGAGCGCTGTCGGGCAGGACGATGCGTTCGACCGAACTGTGCGAGATGTCGCGCTCGTGCCACAGCGCCACGTCTTGCAGGCCGGCCTGCAGGTTGCCGCGCAACACACGCGAGAGACCGCTGATGGTCTCCGCCGCGATCGGGTTGCGCTTGTGCGGCATCGCGCTGCTGCCCTTCTGGCCCGGCTTGAAACCTTCCTGCGCCTCGCGAAGCTCGGTGCGCTGCAGGTGCCGGAGCTCGACGGCGACCAGCTCCATCGTGGACCCGACGGATGCACACGCGTAGAGGAACTCGGCGTGGCGGTCGCGCGCGATCACCTGCGTCGCGGGCACTGGTATCAGGCCCAGCGCAGTGGCGACGTGAGCCTCGATCGACGGATCGATGTTGCTGTAGGTGCCCACTGCGCCGCTGAGCTTGCACACTCCGACGGTCTCACGGGCGGCCATCAGGCGCCGGCGGTCGCGTTCGACCTGCAGTGCCCACAGGGCAACCTTGGCGCCGAACGTCGTCGGTTCTGCGTGGATGCCGTGGGTGCGCCCGATCATCACCGTGTCGCGGAACTCGCGGGCCAGCAGCACCAGCGTTCGCATCAGGTCGGTGGCCGCAGCGATCAGCAGATCGCACGCGTCGCGCATCATCCAACACCAGGCCGTGTCGACGACGTCGCTGCTGGTGAGGCCGTAGTGGATCCAGGCGCCGGCCGGCGTGCCGATCGCGGCCTGCACCACGTCGACGAACGCGGCGACATCGTGGTCGGTGACGGCTTCGCGGATGCTGACCGCCTCCACGAACGCCTCGTCGACCGTGGGCGCATTCGCCCGGCAGAAGCGGGCATCGGCCTCGGGAACCACGCCCAACGCGGCATGTGCCTCGGTGGCGAGCAGCTCGATCTCGAGGTAGCGGTCGAAGCGAGCGACATCGCTGAAGATGTGCGCCATTTCGGGGAGGGTGTAGCGGGGGATCATGACCAGTTCACGTAGCTGTCGCGCTCGGGGCCGGTACCGACGATTCGGATGGGCACGCCGACCTCGCGTTCGACGAGATCGACCAGCGCCTTCGCGTTCTGCGGCAGACCTTCCAGTGTGGTGACCTTGCTGATGTCGGTGAGCCACCCGGGCAGCACGGCGTACACCGGCTGGCCGTCGATGTCGTACTCGGTGCACACCTTCACCTCGTCGAAGGTGTCGAGGACG
This sequence comes from Actinomycetota bacterium, assembly GCA_030645675.1. Lineage (GTDB taxonomy): Bacteria > Actinomycetota > Acidimicrobiia > Acidimicrobiales > Ilumatobacteraceae > UBA668. Next base: position 14,445 of record JAUSLQ010000245.1, read on the forward strand.
TCGAGCTTGGTCAGGGCCAGCTCCGTGAAGCTGTTGATGCGCACCGCCTTGCGCAACATGACCACGTCGAGCCAACCGCACCGCCGGCGACGCCCGGTGACGGTGCCGAACTCGCGGCCGATCTCCACCAGCTTGTCGCCCAGCGCGTCGGTGAGCTCGGTGGGGAACGGCCCGCTGCCGACCCGGGTGGTGTACGCCTTCGTGATGCCGACGATGCGCCCGAGGTAGCGCGGCCCGATACCGGTACCCACGCATGCCCCGCCGGCGGTGGGGTTCGACGACGTGACGAACGGGTAGGTGCCGTGATCGAGGTCGAGGAACGTGGCCTGCGCGCCTTCCAGCAGCAGCGCGTCGTCGCGGTCGAGCGACTCGTGCAGCATCTCCACAGTGTCGACCACGTATGGCGCGAGGCGGGCGCCGAGCTCGGCGAACTGGGCGACGACCGCCTCGACGTCCAGCGGCTCGCCGCCGAGCGCGACGATCTCACTGTTGTGCGCGACCGCCTGCACCCGCACGGCGTTCTTGAACGCGGTCGCGTTCAGCACTTCGGCGGCACGCAGGCCGACACGACGCGCCTTGTCGGCGTAGGCCGGACCGATGCCCTTCAGCGTGGTTCCGATGCGATCGTCGCCACGGCCCTGTTCGTACAGGGCATCGAGCGCCTGGTGCCACGGGAAGATCAGGTGGCACTGGCTGCTCACCTTCAGCTTGGCGCAGCTGATGTCGCGGCTCTCCAACGTGTCGATCTCCTTGAACCACGTGGGCAGGTCGACCACCACGCCGTTACCGATGACCGGGATGATGTGCGGGTAGAGCACGCCGCTGGGCACCAGCTGTAGCGCGTACCTCTCCGTGCCCACGACCACGGTGTGACCGGCGTTGTGGCCGCCCTGGTAACGCACCACGTGGGTGTGCTCGGCGGCGAGCAGGTCGATGACCTTGGCCTTGCCCTCGTCGCCCCATTGGGCGCCTACGACACCAGTGACGGGCATGGCGGGAACGCTCCTCGGAAGGGCTCCGCAGGCTGGGCCCGCGAAGGCGGGGGGCACCCACGGCAGTAGTGGCCGGAACGTGTCGGAAGCCTACCGCCCGGCCCGGCCCGCCCCCGATTCATTCGCGTGTCATCGAGTTCGAAGACTCTGAGCCGCCGGGTCATGACGTGAACGAGGGAGGCCCGGCCCGGCCGGTGTCCTCGATCGACGAGGTCTCGGGCGGTCGGGGGATGACATGAATCGCGGGAGCCGCGGCCGGTCTGGCCCGAGTCGGCCACGTGTCCGCCCCGTGTCATCGATCCACACGGCTTCCTGCGGTCGGGGGATGACATGAACGGGAAGGCGGGGGTCGGCGGGGTGGGCGGGGGTCGGCGGGGTGGGCGGGGGCTGTGGGAGGGTGGCGGTAGCGTCAACGGGCATGCCGGTGATGCGACGGATGACCTGGGCCGCGATGACTGAGACGGAACGCCAGGCGCTGTGCGACCGCGGCCTCACTGCGATCTTCGACGGCGAGCTGAAGACGGCGATCGGCCGCATCATCGACGACGTGCGAGCCAATGGTGACGAGGCCGTGTGCCGCGCCCTGCACGACTTCGACAAGGTGACACTGCAGCCGCACCAGCTGCGCGCCAGCGACGACGAGATCGCCGCGGCCACCGTTGCCCCCGAGGTCGATGCGGCCATCGACGACGCGATCACCCACCTGCGCGCGTTCAACGAGCAGCTGATGGAGCGGGCACGCGACTGGAGCTTCGAGAGCGAGCCGGGCCTGACCGTTGGCGAGAAGATCACGCCCATCAGCTCCGCCGGGCTGTTCGTGCCCAGCGGCAAGGCCAGCTACCCCAGCGTCGCCTACCAGCTGGCCGTGCCGGCTACCGTCGCCGGCGTGCCCACGCTGGCGCTGGTGGTGCCCCCGATGCCCGACGGCAGCGGCCGCATCGACCCGGCGGTGCTGGTGGTGTGCCGCAAGCTGGGCATCGCCAACGTGTTCCGCGTCAACGGGCCGGCCGGCGTGGCCGCGCTGGGGTTCGGCACGGAGACCATCCCGCAGGTACGCAAGATCGTCGGTCCCGGAAGCCCGCCGGTGGCCTGTGCGCAGGTGGAGATGCAGCGCTACGGGGTGGCCACGATGATGATCCTCGGGCCCACCGAGAGCGTGGTCATCGCCGACGACAGCGCCGACCCGCGGCTGGCGGCGGCCGACCTGCTGAACGAGGCCGAGCACGGCACCGACAGCGCCGTCCTGCTCATCACCCCCAGCAGCGCGCTGGCCGAGGCGATCGACGCCGAGCTGCACGCCCAGCTGGCCCTGCTGCCGGCGGCACGCAGCGAGGCCGCCCGCGCCGCTCTCGGGCCCAACGGCGGCTGCGTGCTGGTTGCCGACCTCGGCGAGGCTGCCGAGGTGGCCAACCGTTGGGCGCCCGAGCATCTGCAAGTCGCCGTCGCTCCCGCCGCCGAAGGCGAGCTGCTGGACGCGCTGGTGAACGCGGGCGAGATCCTCATCGGCCAGCACACCCTGTTCAGCGCGGGCAACTTCGTGATCGGTTGCCCGGCCAGCCTGCCCACGGGCGGCTTCGCGCACGTCAGCAGCGGTATCACCGCCGACACGTTCCTGAAGCGCACAGCAGTCGCCCGCGCCGATGCGGCGGCGCTGCAGCGGATGACCCCCACCATCCTCGCGATGTGCGCGCACGAAGGGTTCCCCGCTCACGCCAACGCGGCGTCCATCCGCCAGGTGCCGTGAACGGCAGCTACGTGAACGACAGCAGCGACAGCAGCTACGGCAGCACCGGCGACAGCACCGGCATCGCCGAGGCCGAGCGCCACGCCACCAACCTGGAGCTGTTCCTCGATCTGGTGTTCGTGTTCGCGATCACCCAGATCGCGTCGTTGATCAGCCACCACCCCGGCCCGAGCGGTACGGCGCAGGGCCTGCTGATCGCAGCCCTGGTGTGGTGGCAGTGGTCGCAGTTCACGTGGGCCGGCTCGGCGATCGACCTGCAGCGGGTGACGCGCACGCGGGTGCTGGTGCTGTGCCTCATCCCGGTGACCCTGGTGATGACGATCTCCATCCCCGACGCGTTCCACGAAACCGGCGTCTGGTTCGGTGTCGCCTACTTCGGCGTGCAGGTGCTGGTGCTGGCCATGCAGGGCATGGTGGCGTTGGCGAACCCCGTCACCCGCCCAGCGTTCATACGGTACGGGTCGTTCGCCACCGCCGCGCCTGCGCTCGTGCTTGCCGGCGCGTTCGTGCACGGCGACGTGCGCAGTGGGCTGTGGGTTGCGGCAGCGACGTTGAACGTCGTCGGGGCGATCCGTGGCGCCGGCGGCGAGTGGGTGATCAACCCGGTTCACTTCGCCGAGCGGCACGCGCTGTTCGTCATCATCTCGTTGGGCGAGGTGCTGGTGGCGGCCGGCGCCTCCGCCAGCGAGATCGGTCTGGATGCACGCACCGCCCTCGCCATCGTGGTCAGCGTGGCCGTCGCGTGCACCCTGTGGTGGACGTACTTCGCGTTCATCCCAGAGGTCACCGAGCGACTGCTGCGCGGCACGGTGGGCCCGCAGCGCGGCCGGTTGGCACGCGACGTGTTCACTTTGGGCCACTTCCCGATCGTGTTCGGTCTGGTGCTGTATGCCGTGGTGGTGAAGCACCTCGTTCCTCACCCCGACGGCCGACTGACGGTCGACGATCGCTGGTTGCTCGCCATCTCGGTGGCGCTGTTCCTGCTGGGGCTGCTGGCCATCCAGTACCGCGCAGTGCGCAAGGTGGCCACCGAGCGATTGGTGGTGGTGGGCGCCGCTGCCGGCCTGTGCGCCCTCGGCGGTGTGCTGCCCGGGCTGGTGGTGGTGGGTGCAGTGGCCGTGCTGTACGGCATCATGCAGGCCATCACCTGGCGGCGGTTCACCGGCGGCCGCCCCGCTGCACCAACGCCCTGAACGAGCGCCGCGGTAGCGTCGGCGCGATGACCGCAGTGCTGCTCGACTCGCTCGCCCCCGAGGTCGCCCTCATCACGCTCAACCGCCCCGAGCGGTTCAACGCGATCGATGGGGCGCTGATCGAAGGCCTCGAGGCCGCGCTGAACGACGTGGAGGCGTCAGGTGAGTTTCGCGCCATCGTGCTGACCGGTGCCGGCCGCGGCTTCTGCTCGGGCGCCGACCTCAGCGGCACCGGCAAGGAGTGGACCAAGCCGGCGCGCAGCATGCTGAAGACGCACTACGACATGCAGACGCGACTGACCGACCTGATGACCCGGATGTACGAGCTGCCGCTTCCACTGGTCGCCGCGGTCAACGGGGTGGCGGTGGGCGGCGGGCTGGCGTTCGCGTTGCACTGCGACCTGCGCGTTGCGGTCGACACCGCGCGCTTCGGCTCGGCGTTCATCAAGGCCGGCCTGTCGTCGATGGACATGGGCATCAGCTACCTGCTGCCGAAGATCGTGGGCGCCGGGCGCGCCCGCGAGATGATGCTGTCGGGCCGGATGATCGGGGCCGAGGAAGCCGAACGCATCGGCCTGCTGCACGAGGTGGTGCCTGCGGCGGATCTGCTGGACTGCGCGCTGCGCGTGGCCCGCACGATCACGGTGAACAACGAGTACGGCGTGTGGCAGACCAAGATCGGCCTCAACGCCGCGCTCGATGCGCCCAGCCTGCGGCACGCCAAGGAGATCGAGAACCGCACCCAGATCCTGACCGGCCTCACCAGCAACCCCCAGGAGGCCGCAACTGCGCACATGGAGAAGCGCGACCCACAGTGGGAGCGGCTGTAGCGCTGTTCCGCAGAGCAGAGCCGAAGCGAGCAGCTCGGGTCCGGCCAGCGGCGCACGCCGCCGACCCGAGCGCGGTCAGGCGTTGGGGATGGTGTACGCGGCGCCGTTCCAGTAGTCGCGGTTCTCGCAGATCTTGCCGTCGCGCAGCCGGCCCACGGAGGCACCGGCGACACCCATCGGGTGCATGATCCACTCGATCGAGTACCCCGCGTCGTCGCTGTGGCCGCGCACGAACTCGAACCGCGCGTCGGGCACGTTGCGGAACGACGCCTTCACGAACTTGCGGAACTGTTCCATGCCCGTGGCGGCGTGCTTGATGGTGGTGTCTTCGTAGAACACGTCGTCGGTGAAGAAGGCGGCAACCTGATCCACGTCGTGCGTGCCCCAGCTGTCCAAGTAGTCCTCGTACCAGTTGCTCATGTGGTTCCCTCTTCGACCGCCGCCCCTCCGGCGAGGAGCGTGGACGAGAGGTTGTCACCGCCCGCCGGCGTGGTCAAGCCGGGTTGCGGGCCGAGCAGCTGCGCCTTGGTGAGGAGGATGCCGTAGACGACCGCCATCAGTGCCGCGCCCGTCAGCAGCGCCGTGCGGGCGCCGAGCTGCTCGACGATCGCACCGGTCAGCAGGGCGCCGAACACGATGCCGCCGTTCATCACCACGAACCACACGGCCACCACGCGCCCGCGGAACTCGGGGCTGGCGAGCGTCTGGGTCAGTGACAGCGTGGAGACGATCGCCGCCAGCAGCCCCAGCCCGGCAGGGAACAGCGCGACCAGCACCACCGCCGTGTTGGGTACGGCCATCGCGGCCATCGAGACCGCCAGCACCGCGCAGGCGCGACGCAGCAGGCGGGTTGGCGGCGCGCCGACGTGGGCGGCCAGGTACAGCGCGGCGAACAACGCGCCCACCCCGCGCACCGCCGTCATCACCGAGAACAGCGCCGAGCCGCCACCGAGATCGCGCTTGGCCAGCACGGGCAGGATCACCTCCAGGCGCAACGCCACCATCGAGCTCAGCGCCAGCACCACCAGCAGCAGCTTGATGTCGGCGCGGCCGCGGAGGTAGGCGAACCCTGCGCGCACCGATGCGTCGGCACCTGCTACCCGCACACGGCGCACCAGCAGTTCGGGCTTGATCGAGCGGATGGCCAGGAACATGACGACGTACGAGCCGGCGTTGACGGCGAAGCACCACCCGATCCCGGCGTTGGCGATGAGCACTGCCGCCAACGTGGGCCCGAGGATGAGACCGATCTGCACCAGCGTGCTGTTGGTCGCGATCGCGTTGGACAGCTCGGCGTCGCCGACGGTTTCGTTCATCAGGCTCTGGCGCAGCGGTGGGTCGAACGCGCTGCCCACCCCCTGCACCATCGCCAGCAGGCACAGCGACCACAGTGCGGCGTGACCGGTCAGCACCAGGACGGCCAGTGCTGAGGCCTGTGCACCGAGCAGCACCTGCAGCGCCAGCACGGCCCGCCGTGCTTCGAAACGATCGGCCACCGAACCGGCGAAGGCACCGAGGGCCAGCGCCGGCGCGAACTGCGCGGCCGTGACCAAGCCGACTGCCGCCCCGTCGCCGGTCAGCTGCAGCACGAGCCAACCGAGCGCCACCGATTGCAGGAAGGTGCCGGCGATCGAGGCTGTCTGCCCCACGACGTAACGGCGATAGTTCGGGTAGCGCAGCGCGGGCAGCCGCGCGGTGAGGAACGACATCAGGCCTGGGCGAGCGTGGACCAGAGGTCGACGATCGTGCGCGACGGCACCACGAACGCGATGTTGCGCACGGTGTACTTCATCACCGTCGCCGCATACTCGGGCGGGTCGCTGGCCACGCAATCGCTGGGCACGATGACCGTGTAGCCGCGGTTCATCGCCTCGATGGCGGTGCCGAGCACCGCGATGTTCAGCGACACACCGGTGACGATGACGGTGGTGACCCCGGTGTTGCGGAGATACGCGTCCAGCCCGGTGGCGAAGAAGCCCGTCAGCCCCTGCTCGCGGCGGAACACCACGTCGGCGGGCTGGGGAGCGATCGGTGCCATCACCGGGCCGTGGCCGCCGCTGCCGTCGCTGCCGCCTGCCATGCGCAGGTGCACCAGCGTGTTGCGAGCGAAGCCGAAGCCGTCGGCTCGGCGCTCGTCGGTGCAGTAGTAGATGCGCGTGCCCACGCGCCGAGCGGCACCGAAGAGCACCGCCAGGTTGTCGACCAGACCCACCTCGGCAGCGGCCCGGGCCAGCCCGGGCAGGATCGTGTTCGGCCCCAGCAACCCTTCTTGGCACTCCATGTTGACCACGGCGCACCGTGCCGGGTCGAGGTGGGGGGTGAGGTCCAGCGGCATCTCCACAGCGTACGACGCGGCGCTCGCAGCATCCTCAGCCGGCGACCGTGTAGGCCCCGTCGCGGTTCCAGGCCAGCTCGTCGAGCCGCCCGGCCGTCATCCACTCGTGCGTGTCCAGCGCCACCAGCACCTTCTGGATGTTGAACTTCTGAACCTTCAACGTCAGCTCCACCAACTGCTCGTCGGTGAAGTGCCGGCGCAATTCGGCGACGGTGGCGTCGTCGAGCTCGCCCGGCAGCGTCATCAGGGTGTCGGCGAGCCGTAACGCCAGCCGCTGCGGCGCGGCCAACTCCCCGCCGTCGCGCTGCAATGCGTGCTCGACGGCCTCGGCCGTGCCGTCCTGCTGCTTGACAACTGCCAAGCGGATGGACAGTCAAGTGTGGCAGTCGTGGTGCTGCGCGGCCCGCAGCCGTACCACCTCGGTGGTGAACTCGTCGACGGCGCCGAGCGCGATGACCAGCGATTGCCACCGGTTCACCGAGCGACGCAGATCGTCGTGCATGCGGGCGCCGGCCGGAATGCGCGGCTCCGGCCCGCCGCTCATGCCGCCACCGCCGGCAGCAAGCGTGCCCACATCAGGTGCAGCCGCATGCGCTGCTCGACCACCAGCAGCGCGTTCGCGAAGTTCAGCAGGCCGTCGGCACCCAGCTCGGCGAGCACCGCGGCCACCAGCTCGGCGGGCATCGCGGCGACATCGACGATGTACTGCTCGGTGTACGCAAGGCACGCTCGCTGCGCCGTGGAGAACGCCGCCGACGTCGGCCACTGGGACAGCTCGGCCACCTGCTCCGCCCGCAGCTGCGGCGCACCGTGGCCGGCGCCCAGCGCAGGCGGGAAGCCGAGCAGCGACGCGATGCGCAGACGGCACAGTTCCAGGAGGTCGTTGTCGACCGCCAGCCAGGCCGCCTCGTGGGCGTCGGACAGCGCGGCGAGCACATCGGGCTGGTGGGCCAGCACCTGCCGGAACACGTCGTCGGTGTGCGCGGTGCACAGGGTCATGCCGCGCACGTTAGCCACCCGCGTCGTGTTGCTCAGGACCCGATGACGAAGCGGTACATGTTGTGCGGGTAGGGCAATGGCGTGCGGCTGGCGACGTCCAGCCGCTGCAGGTGCTCGTCGCCGAGCTGCCAGCCCTGGGCGCCGAGGTTGTCGTCGAGCTGAGCCACCGTGCGCGCGCCAAGGATGGGCGCGGTGACACCGGGCCGGTGCAGCACCCAGTTCAGTGCCACCTGCGCCGAGCTCTTGCCCACCTCCGCTGCGACCGCCGCCACCGCTTCGGCCACCCGCAGGTTGCGTTCGCTGAGCTGACTCGCCTGCACCTTCGCAGTGGACGCACCGACCCGGGTGTCGGTGGGCACCGTCGCCGCCGCGGCGTACTTGCCGGTGAGCACCCCACCACCCAAGGGGCTCCAGGGCAACACGGCGATGTGCTCCCCGTGGCACAGCGGCAGGGTGTCGAGCTCGATCTCGCGGAAGAGCAACGAGTACTGCGGCTGGTGCGACACGATCGGGGCCCAACCGTGGCGATCGCACAGATCGATGCCCTTCTGGATGTCCTTCCCCAAGTAGTTGCTGAGGCCACCAGCGCGGATCTTGCCGGCGCGAACGAACGAATCCAGGGTGCTCAGCGTCTCCGCCAGCGGCACCGTGGGGTCGGGCCAGTGCACCTGGTAGAGGTCGATCCACTCGGTGCCCAGCCGGCGCAAGGAGGCATCCAGAGCGCGCGTCAGGTGGCGGCGGCCGGCGCCCTGATCGTTCACACCGGAGCCCATCGGCAGCCGGCCCTTGGTCGCCAGCACCACCTGCTCGCGGCGGGAGCCCAACGCGCGACCGACGATCTCCTCCGAGGCACCGCCGTTGTACACATCGGCCGTGTCGACGAAGTTGCCCCCGGCCGCCAGGTAGTGGTCGATGATGGCGGCACTGGCTGCTTCGTCGGCCTCTTTGCCGAACGTCATCGTGCCCAGGCACAGCTCGCTGACGCGCATGCCTGATCGTCCGAGAATCCGTGTCTGCATCCCCTGCTCCTGTCGTGTGCACCTGTCGTGTGCACCTGTCGTGTGCAGCTGTCGTGTGCACCTGCCGTGTGCACCTGCCGTGAACCGTGCGCCAGGCCGGACGTACGGCGCGGCCACACGGCGCCAACCTATAAGGCCGCGCGCAGCGGATCGCCAGCGGGGCACGAGGACGGAGCTGAGCAGGCACGACGTGCCGCCCCGCCGGCCGGCCGCCGCCTTGAGGACCCGCAGAAGAACTCCTGAAAGTCGCTCCGGCAGCCTTGAGGAACTCTTCGACATCTCTTGGATTTCGCTGAGCACTCCCTTGGGGGACGGTCCTGTTGACTGCTCTCACTCGGGCACGACCCCCGTCAAGGAGACGTTGATGAACAAGGCATGGATCACCGGATTGTCGCTGGCAGGTGTGGTAGGCACTGCCGGCGCCGCGTATGCCGGCTTCGCAGAAGGAGCCGCCAGCGGCCCCATCGCTGCTGCCGACGCCCCCGTCGCCTCGCAGCCGCATCACGATGCTCGCACGGTCAGCTACCAGGTCGGCGTTGCCGGCACGGTCACGCTGACCCTGGCCGACGGTTCGGTCACCGTCAGTGGTGCCACCGCCGGCGCCGGCTGGGTGGTGCTGAGCAGCACCGTCCCCGGCGCTCACGTGGAAGTGCAGTTCAGCGATTCACTGCAGGTCGTGACGTTCGCTGCCGATGCAGCAGGCGACGACATCGCCGTGTCACTGATGGCCCTCCCGGCCGACGGCGCCCCCACCACCGTGGCGGGCGCCCCGATGGACGTCACGATCATCACGACACCCCATCACAACAACCACCCCACTCCCACCCCCGCTCCGGCGACTCCGACTCCGACGCCCACCCCACCCGCCGTCACCAACCCCACAGCACCGCCGCCTTCGGCCACCACCGCCCCGTCCGGTGGCGAGGACGACGACGATGACGACGAGCACGAAGACGACCACGAAGACGACGAGCACGAAGACGACCACGAGGACGAAGAAGATGACTGACCAGGACCAAGCAGCACGCATCGCTGCGATGAGGGCACGTCGGGGCCAGGCCCCGATCGCGATCCCCACCACCGGCCAGTCGGCAGCACCGGTCGCCCGAGTCGCCCGAGTCGCCCCGGTAGCACCCGTTGCGCCGGCAGCGTCCACCAGCTGGGCTGCTCCGGCGGGCAACCCGTTCACCCGGCCCCAGGCGGGGGTGGGCACGCCCACCCCCGCACCCGCACCCGCACCGGTGTACGCGCCGGTGCCCATCCCGCCGGCTGTGGAACACACCCAGCCGGTCGCCACCCGTAGCGCTTCGCAACGCCCGGCGCCCACCAAGCGCACGGGTGCCGCACCGGCGGCGAGACCCGGCCGCAAGCCCCATCCGCACATCGCCGCCGGCGCTCGCATCATGGTCACCGGCCTCGCCGCGTCGGCGGTGTTCGGGCTCACCACGGTCATCGCCGCGGCCAACCGGCCGGCGTCGATCACCGCCGCCCCGACGCCCACGACGCCGGTCGACCCCACAGCCACCGCGCCGGTCGATCCCACCGCTTCGACCGTGGCCCCCACCACCCTGGTGCCGGGCGACACGGTGGTGCTCACCATTCCCGCCATCGGCGCCTCCACAGTGCCGGTCGTACTCCCGGTGCCGGGCGCGGTCGCACCCGTCGCTCCCGTCGCTCCCGGCGCTCCCGCGGCCCCGGCACCGAACACGCCCGTGGTCACCGCCCCCAGGGCGGCCACCCCCGCACCGGTGGTCACCCAGCCGGCCGCGCCGGTGGTCACCCAGCCGCCGGCCCCTGTCGTCACCCAGCCGCCTGCGCCAGTCGTCACCCAGCCGCCCGCGCCGGTGACCACACAGCCGGCTCCTCCGCCGCCGGCAACCACCAAGCCCAGCGGATGAGCAACGAAGGCGCGCTGCACGGGGCTCCCGCTCGCCCCGTGCAGCGCGACTTTCGCGTCATGGGCTGCCAGGCCCACGTGGTGGTCCACGGTGGTACCGAGGCCATGCTCGACCACGCCGAGGCGCGCCTGCGCGAACTCGAGTCGCTGTGGAGCCGCTTCCGCGACGACAGCGACATCACCCGTGCCAACACCGCTGCCGGGCTGCCCGTGCAGGTGCACGAGGACACGCTGGCAGTGGTGGCCCGTGCGCTGGATGCCTGGCGCCAGACCGACGGTCGCTTCGACATCACCATGCTGCCGGCGCTGCTGCAGCACGGCTACACCCACAGCGCCGTCGGGACCCACGCCCCGGCCCCCAGCGTGCCCGGAACGCGAGTGGGCCTCAGCGCCGGCGTGCGCACCGACTTCGAGGCCGGCACGCTGACGGTTCCGGCCACCACGGCCATCGACCTCGGCGGCATCGGCAAGGGCTTCGCTGCCGACATCGTCGCCGAAGAGCTGATCGAGATGGGTGCCACCGGTGCCCTCGTGAACGTGGGTGGCGACCTCGCCGCACTCGGCACACCCTCCGACGACACCTCGTGGTACCTCGGCATCGAGGACCCACGCAACCCTCCCGCCCATGTGGCCGTGCTGCGACTGCAGACCGGCGGCCTCGCCACCTCCGGCACCACCATCCGCACGTGGACCGCCTCCGACGGCACCACTGCCCACCACCTGATCGACCCCACGTCCTCCCGGCCCTCCGCCAGCGGCGTGGTCACCGCCACGGTGATCGCCGCCGACGCGGCCACCGCCGAGTCGTTCGCCACCTCGGCGATGATGCTGCCCGCAGCGGAAGCCGCTGCCATGCTGGACCGTGTGGGCCTCGCCGGCCTGCTGGTCACTACCGATGGTGAGGTCGTGCGCACCTCCACCCTGAAAGACTTCGAATCATGAACGAACACTCCATGTGGTACCTGTCGCGAGCCAGCGGCATGGTCGCCTGGATCGTGCTGGCCATCACCTGCCTGTGGGGCATCCTGCTCATCACTCGCATGCTGAAGCCCGCCGATCGCCCGGCCTGGCTGCTCGACCTGCACCGCTACCTCGGCCTGTTGTCGATCATCACCACCGGGGCGCACATGGCCACGTTGGTGGGCGACAACTGGGAGCACTACGGGTGGAGCGAGCTGTTCGTGCCGTTCACCGAGCTGAAGTACTCCAACACTGCCGCCATCGCGTGGGGCGTGTTCGCGTTCTACCTGATGGTGGTGATCCAGCTGACGTCGTGGGTGATGAAGTGGCTGCCGCGCAAGCTGTGGCACGGCATCCACCTGCTGTCGTACGTGCTGTTCATCATGGTCACGATCCACGGCTTCAAGGCCGGCTCGGACTCCACCAACGTGGTGTTCTTCATCACAGCGGTCGGTGGCATCGCGATCCTGCTGTTCGCGCTCACCGCCCGGGTGCTGCAAGGCCGTGCCAAGCGCATCCAACGCAACGAAGCCGCCGCCTTCCGCGCGGCGGCCGAGGTCGGCGCCGAGTAACGCCGGGGCGCTGGTCCGGGGCGCTGGTCCGGGTCGCCGACCTGGGGCTTTCACGAACCTTCGACGAACCTTGGAACAACTCTGAAGGCATCGCCCAGCAAAGCGTGATTGAATCTGAGCAGCGGGCGCCTTC
>JAUSLQ010000008.1 GCA_030645675.1 Actinomycetota bacterium
GTCACCGAGTACGCACTGCGCCACGAGCTGCCCATCTTCTGGTTCATCGACTCCGCCGGCGCGCGCATCACCGATCAGGTGGAGCTGTTCCCCGGCCGTCGCGGCGCCGGGCGCATCTTCAGCAACCAGGTGAAGCTCAGCGGCAAGGTGCCGCAGATCTGCTGCCTGATCGGCCCGTCGGCCGCGGGCGGGGCGTACATCCCGGCGTTCTGCGACGTGGTCATCATGGTCGAGGGCAACGCCAGCATGTACCTCGGCTCACCGCGCATGGCCGAGGAGGTCATCGGCGAGGTGGTGACGCTGGAGGAGATGGGCGGCGCTCGCATGCACGCCACGGTGAGCGGGTGCGGCGACAACCTGGCCCATGACGACGCCGACGCCATCGACCAGGCCAAGCACCTGTTCAGCTACCTGCCGGAGCGGTGGCGTGAGCGTCCGGCCGCGGTGGCCGCGGACGAGCCGGTGCGCACGCTCACGCGTGCGGAACTGCCGGCGCTCGAGGCGGCCGGCTACGACATGCATCGGGTCATCGATTGCCTCGTCGACGCCGACAGCTGGTTCGAGCTGAAGCCGCTGTTCGCGCCCGAGCTCACCACCGGGTTCGGTCGCCTCGACGGTCACGTCGTGGGCATCGTCGCGAACAACCCGATGCACAAGGGCGGCGTGCTGTTCGGCGATTCGGCCGACAAGGCGGCGCGCTTCGTGTGGATGTGCGACGCGTACAACATCCCGCTGGTGTTCCTGGCGGACGTGCCCGGCTTCATGATCGGCAGCCAGGTGGAGCGCATGGGCATCATCCGCCACGGGGCGAAGATGATCACCGCGATCACCGAGGCCACCGTGCCGAAGATCAGCGTGATCGTGCGCAAGGCGTACGGCGCCGGCCTGTACGCGATGTGCGGTCCGGCGTTCGACCCGCTGGCCACCATCGCGCTGCCCACCGCCAAGATCGCGGTGATGGGCCCCGAGGCCGCGGTCATCGCCGTGTTCGCGAACAAGATCCTGGCCATCGCAGTCCCAGACGAGCGCGCCGCCTACGTGGCCCGCCTGCGCGACGAGTACGAGGAAGACGTGGATCTGTACCGGCTGGCCAGCGAGCTGGTGATCGACGCGGTCGTGCCGTTCGAGGCGCTGCGCGGCGAGCTGATCGGCCGTTTCTCCACCGCCGACCCGATGGACCGCGAGGCGGTCCACAAGCGCCACGCCATCTACATGGGCTGACCCCACGGTCGGGCGCGACAGCGCCGTCAGCCGCTGGTGTCGCCGCCGCTGACCGCACCCGGTGCGGGGCAGCCCGACGGCATCTGGATGCTGACCGGCTGGTTCACGCTGGTCAGCTGCAGGCTGAGCGTGATCTGGTACACCTCGCTGCCTGCCGCGTCGGAGCGCATGGAGGCGTTCACCTCGTAGCGCAGCAGGTAGCCACCGTCCACCGCCACCCACACGTCGCCCTGGTTGGCATCCACCTGGGCGCCGCCGGCGCCGAGGCCCTGGATCGTGAACGTGTAGTGCTGCGCATCGACGCCGGCCACCTGCTCGGTGCCCACCAACTGGGCGTTACCTTGCGGGATGACGATGTCGAACACGCCCGACAGGACGGTGCCGAGGTCGGCCTCGAACGGGTTGGCGGCATCCGACGTGTACTCCTCGCCGTCGAACGTGCACGACATGTCGGCGTTGCGCCAGCTCTCGGTAGTGCTGGTGCTGGGCTCCGGGTCGTCGGCTGACGTGCTGGTGTTGACCATCTTCTGGTAGCGCATGTCGGCCGCGCTGTCGGAGGCTCCGTTGCCCGACACCTCGCTGCGGTCGGAGGTGGTGGGGCCGACGGTGACTGCGCTGACGGTCCACTCGTAGCTGTTCAAGCTGGCGAGGCCCTGCAGGATCGGGGTGCTGAGCGCGCCGGCGCTCGCCCCTCCACCGCCACCGCCACCGCCACCGTCCCCGTCGCCGCGCACGACGTAGCCGACGACACCGCCCACCAGCAACGAGGCGACGGCGGCGATCGCCATCTTCTGCATCGCCGACATCGGCCGCTTCCCGGCAGACGGCTGCGCTCCCGTCGATGGCGCTCCCGTGAAGGGCGGGCCTGCCGCCGGCTGCGGGCCGTACTGCATCGCCGGCGCGGTGCCGGCGGGCGCCGACGCGTTCGGCGCCACCACCGCTGCCGTCACGCCCGGCGGATCGGTGGCCTCCTGGCCGTTCGTGGCCACATGATCGGTCCAGCTGGAGCCGGTCCACCACCGCACCTGGGCACGGCCGAACGGATCCTGGTACCAGCCTGCGGGGTTGGCCGACATGATCTCTCCTCTCGTTCGACGGCCTTCGCCGCCGAGGCTTCAGTCGCCGCGCTGCACGAGGTCTCCGACACCTCGGCGGAGCAGCGCGACCATTGGGACGGACACAGCAACAACGAACACGAACCCGGCGCTGAGCGCGGCGCGCAGCAGCACCTGCTGATCGATCACCGGCCCGGTGGTGACCGCCAGCGTGGTGCGCGCCAGCCCGGGTGCGAGCAGCACCGCGGCCAGCGTGCCCACACCGGCGGCGACCGCGACCAGCACCACAGCCTGGGCACCGATGAACAGCACGACGGCGCGCCGCGGGAAGCCCAGCAACCGCAGCAGGCCGACGTCCAGACGATGCAACCAGGCCAGCCGCCACAGCGCCACACCCAGCACTGCGACCGCTCCGACGGCCAGCAGCCGTACCGAGGCGAACAGCAAGGCCAGCAGCGGGCGCCACTCGTCGACCAGCGCGACGTCACCACGCTGGGCCACCGCCAGCCCACCGGGCAGCACATCGCCGACCGCCAGCGGGCCGTCGGCGGGCACGACGTACAGCGACACGTCGTCGTTCCAACCCAGCAGCCGCTGGGCATCGGCCAGCGGCACCACCGCCGCGTCGTCGAGGTAGGTGCCCAACTCGAACACGCCGACCACCGCGAAGTCGCGGCCGCGCAGGCGGACGGTGCCGCCAGTGGACACGCCCAGCCGTTCGGCCAGCGCCATGCCCACCAGCGCCGTGCGTTGCGCCTCGCCGGAGCGCAGGTGGCGGCCCGACAGCAGGTGGTACGGGTCGAGCTCGCGGTAGCGGGCGGGGTCGACGCCGGCGATCAGCACCGCGTCGGTGCCGGAGGTGCCGGTGACCGCGTGCAGTTCGGCGATGGCGTCGTCGATGCCCGCCGAGCGCAGCGTGTCGAGCGTGGCGACCGGGATGCGGCTGCCGGCGAACTCGCCGACCGTGCTGTCCTGCTGCACCACCAGCCGCGGCTGAGCAGAACGGAAGCGCACGTCGATGCTGCGCACGTAGCCGTCCAGCAGGGTGACCATCAGCACCGCCAGGGCCACCATCAGCCCCAATGCCAGCATCATCCGCCAACGACGCCACAGGTCTCGCAGGGCCAGCACGACGACGGCGGTCATCTCATGCCCCCAGCAGCGATGCGGCAGGGCGGCGCAGAGCACGGCGGGTGGCGATCATCGCGCCTGCCCACGCGCTGGCCAACGACAGCACGCAGCCCAGCACGGCAGTCAGCGGCTGCAGCCGCGGCTCGATGATGAACGAGCGCAACACGAACGACGGCCGGGCCGCGATCAACGGCCACGCGATGGCCAGGCCGACAGCCAGCGAGGCCGCGGCCAGCAGCAGGGCGCGCACCGCCAGCAGGCCGCGCACCGCGGCCGGGGTGAAGCCCATCACGCGCAGCAGGCCCACAGAGCGGCCGCGCTCGGCCAGGGCCAGGGCTGTGGCGTTGCCGCTGCCCACCGCCAGCCCGACGATGCCGAGGCTGGTGAACAACAGAGCGAGCTCGCCCAACGACCGCACCCCGCGTGTGGCCTCGGCCTGGATGGCCGACTCGTCCAGCACGAGGTAGCCGGGCAAGGCGGCCCGCAGCCGGGCGCGCACGGCATCGCCGTCGGCGCCGGCCGCCACCCGCACCATCGCGAACTGGTACTCGCCGGGCCGCTCGAACAGCGCCTCCGCGCGGGCCAGCGGCAGCCACAGCGAGGCCACCTTGCTGCCCGAGCCCTGCAGCACACCCGTGATCGTGAACGACGTACCGAACACTCGCTGCTGGTCGCCCAGCTGCCAGCCGGTGGCGGTCTGCACAGCCTGGGTGATGGCCATCTCGTCGGCGGCCTCGTCGGGCAGGCGACCTGCCAGCAGGCGCAACCCGTGCACCGTCGACCACAGCGGCACCTCCGCGGCACGCAGCTGCAGCACCCGGTTGTCGAGCTTCACCAGCCGCAGCACCGCCGGCGTCACCGACTCCGCATCCGCGCCTGCGGCCGCCGTGGCCAGTTGCAGCTCGGCGTCGCCCAGTGCGATGTTCGACAGGTCGAACACGTCGTTCTCCGTCACCACCACGTTGCGCGCCTCGCCCACCTTGCCCAACGTGTCCAGCGACCCGGCGATGGTGGCCAGCAGGAACCAGCTGGCGGCCAGTGGGGCCAGTACCAGCACGCTCAGCACGGTGCGAACCGGCTCGGCACGCAGGTCTCCCAGTGCCAGCCGCACGCGCACGCCCAACGACGGCGCCGGCTGACGGGGCACCGGGCGACTGCGCATCAGCCGGCCTCCACCACTCCGTCGCGCAGGCGCACCACCCGGCTGGCACCCGTGGCCAGCAGCGGGTCGTGGGTGGCGATCACGAACGAGGTGCCCAGCTGGCGGTTGCTGCGGGCGATGAGTGCGATCATCTCCAACGTCGTGTCACTGTCCAGCTCACCGGTGGGCTCGTCGGCCAGTACGAGCTGCGGGCCGCCCGCCAGCGCGCGGGCCAGTGCGACGCGCTGCTGCTCGCCGCCCGACAACGAGTCGGGGCGGTGGTGCAGGCGGTCGGCCAGGCCCACCTGGGCCAGCAGCTGCACGGCTTCGGCGCGGGCGGCGCGCCAGCCCACACCGCGGGCCAGCAGCCGCAATGCCACCTGCTCGGTGGCCGTGGCGGTGGACAGCAGGTTGTCGCTCTGCAGCATGATGCCCACATGCCGCTGGCGCAGCCCGTCGAGCTGGCCCTGCGACGCCGCCATCAGGTCGACACCGGCCACGTGCACGCTGCCGGAGTCGGCCCTGTCCAGCCCACCCAGCACGTTCAGCAGGGTGGTCTTGCCACACCCGCTGGGCCCCATCAGCACCACCAGCTCACCGGGTTGCACGCACAGGTCCACCCCGCGCAGCGCCTGCACCGGCGCGCCCGCCCGCTGGTAGGTGCGCGTCACCCCGCGTAAGTCCACCACCGGCCCGCCGGCGGGGAAGTCGACCTCAGCGCGAAGCGTCATCGGAACCTCCACCACCATCGTCGGGCCGGGCGCCATCGGGGTGATAGGGCCGTATTCCCCGATTCGCCGCGGCTGGCACGGCCGAACCGGTGAGTGCCCTCCCCGCGTGGGCATCTACATTCGGCGAATGGACTCCGCCCACCCCACGACCCCTCGCCCCGATGTCGACCTGCCGCGGGCGGCGGCTGCCATCCGCGAGCTGCTGACCGCCGTCGGCGAAGACCCCGACCGCGACGGCCTGCTCGACACGCCGGCCCGCGTCGCCCGCAGCTACGCCGAGCTGCTCGCGGGGTATCGCGAAGACCCTGGGGTGCACCTCGAGCGCCAGTTCGAGGTGGACCACGACGAGATGGTCATCGTCCGCGACATCTCCTTCTCGTCGATGTGCGAGCACCACCTGCTGCCGTTCGTGGGCAAGGCGCACATCGCCTACATCCCGGGCGCCGGCGGCAAGGTGTGCGGGTTGTCGAAGCTGGCACGCGTGGTCGACGGCTACGCCCGGCGACTACAGGTGCAAGAACGCCTCACCGTGCAGATCGCCGACGCCATCATGGAACGCCTGCAGGCCGACGGAGTGCTGGTGGTGATGGAGGCAGAGCACATGTGCATGTCCATCCGCGGCGTGATGAAACCGACCTCCAGCACCACCACCTCGGCCGTGCGCGGCATTCTCAAGAGCAAGCCGGCCACGCGCTCCGAAGCGCTGACCCTGCTGGGCCGTTGAACGTGTCGGGCTGCTCGGCTCGCCGCCTTGAGCCCGCCGCCTTGAGCCCGCTGCCTCAGATCGCCAGCGGGCGCACGCCGTCGGCGAAACGCTGCGCCATCGTCGCCAGCACCACCCAGTAGCCGTCGACGGCCGGCACCAGGTCGGCCTGCGCGCACGCCACCGGCCGCACCACGCCCACGCAGTCGACCTCCATCGCCGGCACCACCGCATCGGCATCGGCCAGCAGGCGCAGCAGGTCGGCGACGGCGAGCTCGACGAACCCGTCCACCTCGGCCGGGTCGAGGCGCAACGCGGTCAGCGGGGTGTCGTCGCCGGCCAGGTACACGTGCACGACCTCGCGGTTGCGGCCCTCGCCGCCGTCGTCGGCCAGCAGCCGCCGGCCCAGGGGCACCAGCCGCTCGGGCACCACCACGAGGCCGGTCTCCTCCTGCAGCTCGCGCACACCGTCCAGCGGCTGCTCGCCCGCCTGCAGGTGGCCGCTGGCGCTGACGTCCAGCTTGCCCGCGAACGCAGCCGCGGTCCGCCGACGGCGCTGCAGCAGCACGCGGGCCGGCGCATCCGTGCGCACGAGCAGGCAGTGGAACACCTGGTGCCACAGGCCCTCGGCGTGCACCTGCGAGCGCGGCAGCGGGCCGACGCGTGCCCCCGTGGGCTCCACGACGTCGAGCAGCTCCTCGGCCTTCGCTTGTTCAGTCACCGTGCCCACCTCTCGTGCCGAGCTGTCCTCATCATGTCGTGCCGCTGCGTTGCAGTCGACCCCGCGCCGGATGCTCACCGACGTCAAGTGACATCAACGGGCAGAAAGACCCTGTCGAGCTCGTACTCGGCCGAGGGATGCTCCGATGATGAGCGATGACGAATTCGAAGCACCGGTCGGAGCCAGCGTCTGGGAACGCCAGATGTTCGAGTTCCTCACATCTCACGCGCGGCGCGAGTCGCAGATGCTCGACGGCTACCTGTCGGCAGCGGAGGCCAGCGAGTCGAAAGCCTTCGCCTACCTCGTCGGCCTGCTGATGGAGGACGAACGGCGGCACCACCGCCAGTTCTCCGACCTGGCCAAGTCGTTGAAGACCGAGGCCGAGCTCAGCAGCGCGGAGCCGGTCGTGCCCCGCCTCGACCTCCATCGTGGCGACCGCGAAGCGATCCTGCGGCTGACGCACGAACTGATCGCCAACGAGGAGGACGACGCCGCCGAGCTGAAGCGTCTGCGCAAGGAGCTGCGCGACCTGGAGGACACCACGTTGTGGGCGCTGCTGGTGGAGACCATGCAGCTCGACACGGCCAAGCACCTGGCGGTGCTGCACTTCATCGAGCAGCACGCCAAGCGCCGTCACCTGTAGACCCCGCCGCGGCGCAACCACTGCTCCACAGTGACGGGCGACACGCGAACCTGCCATCATCGCGAGGTCGCGCCACAGTGGCGCCGCTCAGCAAGGGGATCGTGATGAAGGCTTGGGTCGACGCCGACAAGTGCCAGGGCCACACCCTGTGTGCCATGGCCGCAGGTGAGTTCTTCGTGCTCAGCGACGTGGACGGGCACGCCAGCGCGCCGAACGAGACGGTGCCACCCGAGCTGGAGGCCAAGGTGCGCCTGGCTGCCGGCGGCTGCCCCGAACAAGCCATCGTCATCGAAGCCTGAGGAGCAGCCATGACCGACACCGTTCCCAGCCGCGCCGAAGTGCACTACGACCGCCACACGCCCGAGTACCGCGAACAGTTCGAACAGGTCACCGCCGACATGCAGCGCTGCCCCGTCGCCTGGACGGAGACGTACGGCGGCCACTGGGTGATCAGCGACCACAAGTCGGTCTTCGACCTGGCCCGCGACCCGCAGCTGTTGTCCAGCGACCACGACCCGCACAACGAACGCAAGGGCTACAAGGGCATCAGCATCCCCTCGATCTCACCCACCCAGACCGGCATCCTGGAGATGGACCCGCCCGACCAGAAGGACTACCGGGCGCTGATGAACCCGTACCTGTCGCCGGCAGCGGTCGCCCGCTGGGCGCCGATGGTCGCCGACATCACCCGTGCCTGCCTCGACGAGAAGATCGAGAGCGGCAGCATCGACTTCGTCGACGATCTGGCCAACATCGTGCCGGCGGTCATGACGATGGCGCTGATGGGCCTGCCGCTGGCCGACTGGGTCATCTATTGCGAACCCGCCCACGCCGTGATCTACACCCCTCCCGACTCTGCCGACGTGCCGCGCGTGATGGAGATGTACTTCGGCATGGTCGCCAAGCTCCACTCCGAGTTGGAAGCCGTTCGCCAGCGGCCGCGCCCGGGGCTGGTGCACGCGCTCGTCACCGCCGAGATCGCCGGTGCGACCCCGACCGACGAGCTCCTCGCAGGAATGCTCTCGCTGCTGATCGGGGGTGGCTTCGACACCACCACCTCCCTGACCGCCAAGTCGCTCGACTGGCTGTCGAACAACCCGGGCGAGCGGGCACGTCTGGCCGCCGACCTGCCAGGACTGATCAACTCGGCCACCGAGGAGTTCCTGCGGTTCTTCACGCCGGCCCCCGGCGACGGCCGCACCGTCACCAAGGACTGCGAGTACGCCGGCCAGCAGCTGCGCGAAGGCGACCGGCTGTGGCTGTCGTGGGCGATGGCAAACCGCGACCCGGAGGTGTTCCCCGAGCCGAACGAGGTGAAGCTGGACCGCACCAACAACCGGCACAGCGCGTTCGGCCTGGGCGTGCACCGCTGCATCGGCTCGAACGTGGCCCGCGCGATCTACAAGACGATGCTGACGCAGGTGCTGGAACGCATGCCCGACTTCGTCTGCGACTCGGAGGCCGCGGTGCACTACCCCACGGTCGGGGTGATCAACGGCATGCAGCACCTGCCCGCCACGTTCACCCCCGGCACTCGCCTGGGCGACGGGCTGGATGCCACCATCGCTCGCTGGCAGCAGAAGTGCGACGACGAGCAGCTGGCCAACCCAGTGGTGGCCACCGGCGCCTGAGCCCGGCTGGGCGCGCGGCAGGGCCAGACCGGAGACGTCGCGTGCGCTACGTCGCTCCCAGCGCAACACAGCGCACAAGATCGGCGGTTCTCCCGCCTGCTACCGCATCACCTCGACCGGGGGGTCGACCTCGGTGATCGCGTACTCGCCACCATCGAGCGCCGTGCTCCACGAGTCGAGGCGGAATGCGCGGGTGGGCTGCAGCTGGTCACGCGGTCGCAGGTAGATCTCGGCCCAATCGTCCGGTGCGATCATGATGTGCCACGACAGCCCGACTTCGTACTCATCGGTGAACCAGGCGTAGTGCGACACCACCAGCAGACCGGCCACCGGTGTGCCGCGGGCGAGCCCGGCGACCTCGGGGGGCAAACCCTCCACGGTTCCACCCAGCTCGTCGAGGAACACGCCGATGATCTGGTCGGCCATCGGGGCCAGGTCATCGGCACCGGGGATGGCGGTGGCGTCGATGATGACCGTGTGCTCCGTCGTGCCGCGCGTGCCGGTGACGGTGACGGTGAACGGCGTCTCGGTGTCGGTTGACGGCAGGTCGACCCAGACCTCGCTCACCTCACCAGCGCCGATCGACGCCGGACGCAGCGCCACCGTCCCACCGTCGAGAGAGATGACGGCCGTCAATTCGACCCGCTCCCCTTCCTGGTCGCCGGACGTGACCAGTGCGAGCGGTCGTTCGCCGGGGATCACACGGTTGACGAACGCAGGGCTGCGCGAGAGGACCCATTCCGGAGCAGCGCCCTCGTCGGACTCGGCGCACGCCAGCGCCGGAAGCGCCAAGGCAAGCACCCATACCGCGCGAGACATCTTCATGATCGCCTCCATCTCATCGTGCGCCGCGGCACATGGTGCGCCCAGGGCCGAAGGTCGGCACCCATCAGTGGTCGCTCGGTCACCGGGCCGACGGACCGTCGTGAGGTTCACCCGGACCAGCATCGGTTCAGCTGACCCGTTCGACCTCGCCCAACGGCAAGTAGCCTGCTCGTTCAGACAAACAGGGTGTCGGCACGCCTCCGCAGCACGTTCACAGCGGTCTGGCCGCCTGCCATGCCCCTCTAGCTCAATGGTAGAGCAGTGGACTTTTAATCCATTGGTTCAGGGTTCGAGCCCCTGGGGGGGCACTACGAACAGCGAGCCGCGGTGCGGGCCGACGTGGCACACTCGTCGTGTGCAGCCGCACGAGCAGCCCCACGAACACGACGACGCACACGACGACCGCGCGCACGATCACGGGCACGACGACGGGCACGACGACGGGCACGGTCAGGCCGGCCCGCCGGGGAGGCAGCGCGAGGGCGGGCATTCGCACCAGCACATCAGCGTCGCTCGGGCAGGGGCGCGCCACGCGGGGCGGCTGAAGCTGTCGCTGGCACTGGTGGTGGGGTTCTTGGTGGTGCAGGTGGTCGTGGGCATCACCACTCATTCGCTGGCGCTGCTGTCGGATGCGGGGCACATGGCCACCGACGCGCTGGGCCTGGCTATGGCCCTGGCCGCGATCACCGCCGCCACTCGCGCCGCGCGGCCCAACGGCACCAACGGCGCAGGCGCCCGCACGTTCGGCCTGTACCGGCTGGAGATCCTGGCTGCGCTGGGCAACGCGGTGCTGCTGTTCGCGGTGGCCGGCTACGTGCTGGTGGAAGCCGGCCGTCGCTTCGGCGAGCCACCGCACATCTCGTCGCTGCCCGTGCTGCTGGTGGGCATCCTCGGCTTGGCGGTGAACGTGGTCGGGTTCCTGCTGCTGCGCGCCGGCGCGCAGGAGAGCCTGAACGTGCGCGGCGCCTACCTGGAGGTGCTGTCGGATCTGCTCGGCTCGGTCGGCGTGATCGTGGGCGCAAGCGTGATGTGGGCCACCGGCTGGCACTGGGTCGACCCCGTGGTGGGCGCGGCGATCGGGCTGTTCATCCTGCCGCGGGCGTACCGCCTGGGCCGCGATGCGATGCGGGTGCTGGTGCAGGCCGCACCGCGCGACCTGCAGGTGGACGACATCCACGCCGCACTCGCCTCGCTGGCAGGTGTGGCCGACGTGCACGACCTGCACGTGTGGACGCTGACCAGCGACATGGAGGTGCTGACCGCGCACCTCACCGTCGCCGAGGGCGTGCCCACCCAGCCGCTGCTGTCGGCCGCCCGCACACTGCTGGCCGAGCGCTTCGGGCTGACCCATGCCACCCTGCAGGTCGAGGAAGGCGGCGACCACCGCTGCCACGACCTGTCGTGGTGACGACGGCCTGACCGGCGCCGTCGGCAGGCGCACCGCCGGCATCGGGCAGTTCACCCGCAGTGCAGCGGCTGGTGAGCCGTGGCACCTCGCCGAATAGCCTCCACGGCATGGATCCGCGCCCGTCACCCGCCGCCGAGGAATATCGCAAGGAGGTGCGCGCCTTCCTGGCCGAGCACCTGCCCGACGGATGGAAGGGCATCGGCGCGCTGGGCGAGGAGGAAGGCGTCGCGTTCCTGGCCGAGTGGCGTCGCACGTTGCACCGCCACGGGTTCCTGGGCATCACCTGGCCGGTGGCCTACGGCGGGCAGGGGCGCAGCAAGCTGGAGCAGGTGGTGCTGACCGAAGAGCTGGCCCGCGCGGGCGTGCCCGGCGGCATCCCCAACGACACGTTCTCGATGAAGATGCTGGGCAACACGCTGCTGCGGTGGGGCACGGAAGAACAGAAGCTGCGCTTCCTGCCGCGCATACTCTCCGGCGACGACGTGTGGTGCCAGGGCTACTCCGAGCCCGATGCCGGCAGCGACCTGGCGGGCCTCAACACGAAGGCCGTCCTCGACGGCGACGAGTGGGTGATCAACGGGCAGAAGATCTGGACGTCGAATGCGCACCACGCGAACTGGGTGTTCGTACTCACCCGCACCGACAGCGATGCGCCCCGCCACAAGGGCATCACGTTCCTGATGGTGCCGCTGCACCAGCCGGGTGTGGAGCTGCGCCCGATCCTGATGATGGGCCGCCAGCGCGAGTTCAACGAGACGTTCTTCACCGACGCCCGCACGGCCGCCGACAACGTGATCGGCCCGGTGAACGGCGGCTGGACCGTGGCGATGACCCTGCTGGGCCTCGAGCGCGGCGACGAGGCCGCCACCAACCCGGTGATGTTCCGCAAGGAGCTCGACCGCCTGGTCGAGATGGCCCGCGAGCGCGGCAAGCTGGCCGATCCCGTGATCCGCGATCGCATCGCCAACCTGCACACACAGGTCGAGGTGATGCGCTTCATCGGCCTGCGCATCCTCACCGGCTACCTGCGCGACGGCGTGCTGGGGCCCGAGTCGTCGATCTCCAAGCTGTACTGGAGCGAGTACCACAAGCGGGTCACCGCGCTGGCCATGGACATCATGGGGCCCGATGCGCTGGTGCTGCAGGGGCGCACCCCGCCGCGCGCGTACCGCACCGACGACCCGGGCGCGCCGAACTCGTCGATGTCGTGGGTGGGCACCCTGTACAGCTCGGTGGCCGGCACCATCTACGCCGGCACGTCGCAGGTGCAGCGAACCATCCTGGGCGAGAACGTATTGGGCC
Source organism: Actinomycetota bacterium (assembly GCA_030645675.1). Classification (GTDB taxonomy): domain Bacteria; phylum Actinomycetota; class Acidimicrobiia; order Acidimicrobiales; family Ilumatobacteraceae; genus UBA668. The sequence continues at coordinate 12,513 of JAUSLQ010000008.1, forward strand.
TGCCGAAGGGCCCGGCCTGACGCGACCGCAACGCGGCCGTCGCAGCGCGGCGACCGCGGCCGGCCTCGTCGCGCGCCCGCCGTTACAGGCGCTCGATGATCGTGCCGGTGCCGAGGCCACCGCCGCAACACATCGACACCAATGCGTAGCGGCCACCCGTGCGCTCCAGCTCGTACAACGCCTTGGTGATCAGGATGACGCCCGTACCGCCCAGCGGGTGGCCCAACGCGATCGCTCCGCCATTGGGGTTCACCTTCGCCATGTCGGCACCCGTCGTCTTCGCCCAGGCGAGCACCACCGACGCGAATGCCTCGTTGACCTCGAACACGTCGATGTCGTCCATCGTCAGGCCGGTGCGCTGGAACAGCGCCGCCGTGGCGGGGATGGGGCCTTCCAGCATCAGCACCGGGTCGCAGCCGACGAGCACCGAGCTGACGATGCGCGCCCGCGCCTTCAGGCCCAGCTCGGCGGCGCGCTCGGCGCTGGCCACGACCATTGCGGCTGCGCCGTCGGAGATCTGCGACGACGTGCCGGCGGTGTGCACCGCATCGGCGTCGGGGCGGTTGGTGCGCAACCCGGCCAGCCCCTCCAGCGAGCTCTCGCGCATGCACTCGTCGCGCTCGAACAGGCGGGTGCCGGTGACGTTGCCATCGGCGTCGCGCGCGGCCACCTCGATGGGCACGATCTGGCCGGCGTAACGGTCTTCCGCCCAGGCCCGGGCGGCGCGCTGCTGCGACTGGAGGCCGAACTCTTCGGTGTCGCGGCGGCTGATGCCGTACTTGTGGGCGATGCGGTCGGCGCCCTCGAACTGGGTGGTGGGCTCGTGCACCGTGGCGTAGGTGCCACCGCGGGGCAGGCCGAACGCTTCGTTGGCCGTGGCCGAACCCATCGGGATCGGCGACATCGTCTCCACACCGCACGCCACCGCCAGGCCGGCCAGCCCGGCGCCGATCAGGCCGTGCGCCATCATCGTCGCCTCCTGCGACGAACCGCACTGCACGTTGGCGGTGCTTGCCGGCACCTCCAGCGGCAGCCCGGCCGTCAGCCACGCGTTGCGGGTGACGTTCGCGCTCTGCGCGCCGATCTGCTGCACGCAGCCGCCGACCACCTGATCGACCAGCAGCGGGTCGATGCCGACGCGCTGCACCACGGCCCGCTGCACGGTGCCGAGCAAATCGTTGGCAGCAGTACCGGCGAGAGTGCCGTTGCGGCGGCCGACGGCGCTGCGCACCGCGTCGATGATGACGACGTCAGTCATGGGGATCTCCTTGTGGCGGCAACGCTGGATCGGCACCGAACGGCGCGTGGTTGCGGGTGGCCAGACTAGGAGCAGCGCCCGCGGCGGGCCGAAGTGAGCAGGCGACGGCACACCGGCGCGAGACTTGGCCGGTGAGCTACCACCACTTGCTCGTCGAGGCCGACGGCCCCTTCACCACCATCACTCTGAACCGCCCGGAGAAGCGCAACGCGCTGGCGCTCGACGTGATGTCGGAGCTGACCCAGGCGTTCCGCGATGTGGGCGCCACCGAGGCCACCGGCGTCATCCTGGCCGCCGCCGGGCCGGTGTTCTCCGCAGGCCACAACTTCGCCGACATGGCCGGGGCATCGCTGGCCGACATCCGCCACCTGTTCGAGGTGTGCACCGAGATGATGGACACCGTGCAGGCGCTGCCACAGGTGGTGATCGCCCGTGTGCACGCGCTGGCCACCGCTGCCGGCTGCCAACTGGTGGCCACCTGCGACCTGGCGGTGGCGGCCGACAGCGCGGCGTTTGCCATCCCCGGCGGCAAGGGCGGGCTGTTCTGCCACACCCCACTGGTCGCCGTGGCCCGCAACGTCGGGCGCAAGCGGGCGCTGGAGATGGCGCTGACCGGCGACCCGGTCGGCGCCGCCACGGCCGCCGAGTGGGGCCTGATCAACCACGCCGTACCCGACGCCGAACTGCACGCGGCGACGCTGGATCTGCTGCGCCGGGCAACGCGCGGCAGCGTGCTGAGCAAGGCGCTGGGCAAGCGCGGCTTCTACGCGCAGGTGGGCCTGGAGCAGAGCGCCGCCTACGCATACGCCGTCGAGCTGATGTCCACCGCGGCCACCAGCCCCGACGCGCAGGAGGGCATATCCGCCTTCTTGGAGAAGCGCCCGCCGAAGTTCACCCAGCGCACCTGAGCGGCTGCGGCTGCGCCGGTGCTGTGCGGGTCTCGGCCCGCTCGCCGGCATCGACCCGGCGGCGTCACTCCATGAAGAACGCCTCACACGGGCCCGTGGCCCAGGCGTTCACCATCAGCAACGAACCGTTCAGGAGGATGCCGATCGCATCGCCCCCGAACGCCGCCGGCCCGGCATCGACGATGCCCTGCAGGTCGGCGAGGAACTTGGCCGCACCCGCTTGGTCGGCGTTCGAGAAGCGAGGGAAGTCGGGTTCGGCCGCCGACACCACGTGCAGCATGGACACTGCATCGTCGTACGAGGCCGGCGGCGCCGCGGCGTCGAACACCGGCAGCGCGTCGGTGGACGCGAGGTCGCGCGTCAGCGCCTCGGCCGTGGCCACCTGCTGCACGAGCTTCGGGTAGTCGACGATCGAGATGTCGTCGCCGACCGTGTGATAGCAGGGCGGGGTCGCATCGGTGAAGAACACACTGGGCACACCGGCGGCGGTGAAGTTGGCGTGGTCGCTGCGGCCCTGTCCGAACAGCAGGCTCAACGGCATCGTGTCCAGGCTGGAGGCCTGGGAGGCGGCCAGCGCTGCTGCCAACAGGTTCTGCCCACCGGTCTCGGCGCCCACCATCACGGTGATGTTGGTGAGGGCGGGCGACATGCTGGTGCCCTGGATGTCGAAGTTCACGTAGCCGACGGTCTGCGCCACCGGCACCAGCGGGGCGTCGAGGTAGGCAGCCGAACCGAGCAGGCCGTCCTCCTCTGCGTCCCACAGGGCGATGACCACGGACCGGCGCGGTTGGGGACCAGCGGCCAGCGAGCGGCCGATCGCCAGCGCGGCGGCCACACCGGTGGCGTTGTCGACGGCCCCGTTGCAGATGCGATCGCTCGCCGACACGTTCTCGCACACATTGCCCAGGTGGTCGTAGTGCGCCCCGACGATGACGTACTCGTCGGGCAGCTCGGCGCCGGGGATCACGGCCAACAGGTTCACGCCCTGGGCGAACTCCTGGCGGTAGCCGGCGTCGCCCCCTGCCGCCGGATCGATCGGTTGTGCGAACTCGCGCAGCTGCTCGATCAGGTACGCCTGCGCGGCCAGCGAGGCATCGGTGAGGTTGTCGCGGCCGTCCAGCGTGTCGTCGGCCAGCGTCTCCACGACCTCGCGGTAACCGGCGATGACCGGATCGTCGGGAGGTGTCGTGTCGGGAGGGGCCGTGGTGGGCGGGGCCGTGGTGGGTGCCACCGTGTCGGGCGCCGCCGAGGTGGTGGGTGCGTCGGTGGACGAGACCTGGCCGCCGGTGGTGGGTGTGGTGGGCTGCCCGCTCGAACTGCCGTCGTCGCTGCAACCGGCGACGACGAGGGAGGCGACGAGGGAGACGACACACAGCAACACCAGGGGCCGAACACGGTTCATGGCACAACAGAGTCCCACCGACGAGCGCCGGATACCAGCGAATTCTTCGGCTCGTCGAAGGGAAGAGTTGCCTTCCCTATACCCCCCTAGGGTATGATGGCACCATGCACGAGGCACCGGGTTACCACGATCAGAAGCAGCAGGTGCTCGCCCGGCTGCGCCGCATCGAGGGCCAGGTGCGCGGGTTGCAGCGGCTGGTCGAGGAAGAGATCTATTGCATCGACGTGCTCACCCAGGTCGCCGCCACCACCAAGGCGCTGCAGGGCGTGGGGCTACAGCTGCTGCAGGAGCACCTCGGCCACTGCGTCGCGGGTGCTGCTGCCGGGGGCGACACCGAGCGCACCACCGAGCTCGTGCAGGAAGCAACCAAGGCCGTCGAACGGCTGCTGCGGGCATGAGCACCCCCGCGCGCAGCACCCGCCTGCACATCACCACCAACCGAATGGAGCACACATCATGAGCGAACTCACCTTCAACGTCCCCGGCATGACCTGCGGCCACTGCGAAGCCGCAGTGAAAGGCGAGGTCGGCAAGGTCGCCGGCGTCGCCACGGTCGCGGTCGACCTGGGCACCAAGCTGGTCACCGTCAGCGGTGATGGCCTGGACAGCGCTGCCATCGTGGCCGCCATCGACGAAGCCGGCTTCGAAGTAGTGAGCTGACGATGCGCCGCGTTGCTGTTCGCCTCGCCGTGTTCGCGCTGGTGCTGGCCGGCGCGTTCGGCGGCGCATACGCGATCGGCGAGCAGATGAGCCCGGTGCACCCCGAGCCCGCCGATCACGAGATGCAGCAGGACATGCAGCACGGCACCGGCGAGACGATGCCATGAGCTCTCGCACCGATCACGACGTCGGCGCTACTGCCGGCGCTACTGCCGGCGCGGGCGTGGCCGTCGTCGAACTGGCGCACGTCGACCTCGAGCTCTCGGGCATGACGTGCGCGGCCTGCGCGGCGCGCATCGAGAAGAAGCTGAACCGGCTGGACGGCGTCACCGCCACCGTCAACTACGCCACCGAGAAGGCCAACGTCGCGTTCGACCCGGCACTGGCCAGCGCGGAGGCGCTCATCGGCGCGGTGGAGTCCATCGGCTACGGCGCAGCCGTGCCCACCCCGGACGACGACGGCGAGGCCGCCGCGCTGGCCCGCATCGCCGCCCTGCGCCGGCGGCTGGTGGTCGCCATCGCGATGGGCGTGCCGGTGCTGCTGATGTCGATGGTGCCCGCGCTGCAGTTCCGCGGCTGGCAGTGGGTGGCGCTGGCCCTGGCCACCCCGGTGGCCGCGTGGTCGGCGTTGCCGTTCCACGTGGCCGCGTGGAGGAACCTGCGTCAGGCCGAAGCCGGCATGGACACCTTGGTCTCGGTGGGCGTGATCGCCTCGTACGGCTGGAGCGTGTACGCGCTGCTTGCCACCTCGGCCGGCGATCTGGGCGCGACCATGCCCATGTCGTTGGTGCCCCAGCGCGGTCAGAGCCACCACCTGTACTTGGAGGTGGCCAGCACGACGGTGGCGCTGATCCTCGCCGGTCGCTGGTTCGAGGCTCGCGCCAAGCGGCGCGCCGGTGGCGCGCTTCGGGCGCTGATGGCATTGGGCGCCGACACCGCCAACGTGCTGCAGGCCGACGGCAGCGAGCTGCCGGTGCCCGCCGGCGCCCTGCGCGTGGGCGACCGCTTCGTGGTGCGGCCGGGCGAGCGCATCGCCACCGACGGCGTGGTGGAGACCGGCAGCTCGGCGGTCGACATGAGCCTTGTCACGGGTGAGAGCGTGCCGGTGGAGGTGGGCCCCGGCAGCACGGTCACCGGTGCCACCATCAACGCCAACGGTCGGTTGGTGGTGCGCGCCACCCGCGTCGGCGCCGACACCGCGCTGGCCCAGATGGCCCGGCTGGTGGAAGCCGCGCAGAG
>JAUSLQ010000258.1 GCA_030645675.1 Actinomycetota bacterium
TGGTGCTCTTGCCGCAACCGCTCTCGCCGACCACCCCCAGCGTCTCGCCGCGCAGCACGTCGAAGCTGATGCCGCTGACGGCGTGCACCTTCAACCCGGTGTGTCCCACCGGGAACTCCATCACCAGGTCTTCCACCCGCAGCAGCACATCGCCCGCGGTGCGCAGGTGCGCCTTCCCGGAACCCGCCATCAGCGCACCCCAACCTTCTGCTCGGCCAGGGCCGCAGTGCGCTCGCGGTGCACGGGGGAACCCACCGGGTACCAGCAGGCGTAGACGTGCTCCGGAATTTCGGCGGTCATCAAGGGTGGTTCTTCCTCGTGGCAGCGGGCCTGGGCGATGCCACAACGCGGTGCGAAACGGCAGCCCTTGGGAGGGTTGACGAGATCCGGCGGGCGGCCGGGGATCACGTTCAGCCGGGTGTGGCTGGGGTCTTCGATCTTCGGGATGCTGTGCAGCAACGCCTCGGTGTACGGCATCTTCATGTTGGCGAACAACGAGCGGGTGGGCGCCTTCTCCACCAGCCGCCCGCCGTACATGACGGCGATCTCGTCGGTGTGGCCGGCCACCACGCCCAGGTCGTGGGTGACCAGGATGAGCGACATGTTGCGCTCTCGGCGCTGCTCACCGATCAGTTCCAGGATCTGGGCCTGCACGGTGACGTCGAGCGCGGTGGTGGGCTCGTCGGCGAACAGCAGGGTGGGGCCGCACGACATGGCCAGCGCGATCATCACGCGCTGGCGCATGCCGCCGCTGAGCTCGAACGCGTACTGGTCGAGGCGCTTCTCCGGCTCGGGGATGCGCACGTCCTGCAGCGCCTTCAGCGCGGTGGCTCGGGCGTCGGCCTTCGACATGCCCAGGTGCAGCTGCAGCCCTTCGCCGATCTGCTTGCCGATGCGCATCACGGGATTCAGCGAGGTCATCGGGTCTTGGAAGATCATCGCCATCTCGCGGCCCCAGATGTGGCGGCGTGTCTTCATCGGCATGCCGACCATCTCCTGCCCTTCGAACAGGATGGAGCCCGACTGCTCGGTGTTGCGCTTGGGCAGGATGCCCATGATCGAGCGGGAGAGGACGGTCTTGCCCGAGCCCGACTCGCCGACGATGCCCAACGACCTGCCCCGCTCCAGCGTCAGGGTCACGCCATCGACCGAGCGGACGAGGCCACGAGCTGTGCGGAAGTGGGTGTGCAGGTCGGTGACCTGCAGCAGCGGGCCATCGATCGCTCGGCGTGCTGCCTGGGTGCTGGGGCTCATGCGATCGCCTCTCGGGTGTTGAACCGCTGGGCCAGCACGTCGCCGAGCAAGTTGATGGAGAGCACGGTGAGGAACATCACGAACGCGGGCATCAGCGAGATCCACCAGATTCCGTTGCGCAGCCGCTCCTGGCCGGCAGCGATCATCGCGCCCCACGTGGGGATCGGTACTTCCACCGACAGGCCCAGGTAGGCGAGCCCGCCTTCGGCCACGATCAACAGTGCCATGCCGGTGAGGGCGAACGACAGCAGGGTGGGCACGATGTTGGGCAAGATCTCGCGGAACAGGATGCGGCTGCCCCTGGCGCCCAGGCTGCGGGCGGCGACGACGAAGTCGCGCTGCGCATACGCGATGGTGTTCGCGCGCACCAGCCGGGTGAGCGGCGGGATGGAGAGGATCACGAGTGCGACGATGATCGGCCACAGAGGACGTGGTGAGGCCGCCTCGGCGGTCTTCGGTTCGTTGAAGAACGTCACGAGGAAGATGGCCAGCAGCAATGGTGGGAAGGCCAGCAGCACGTTGGTGATGTTCTCGATGACGACGTCTGCCCACTTGCGGAAGTAGCCGGCGAGCATGCCCAGCAACGTGCCGAAGAACAGGCCGACGGTGATGCCCAGCCCGGCGATGATCAGCGAGTTGCGGGCGCCCAGCATCGCGCGGGCGAAGAGGTCGCGGCCGTTGGTGTCGGTGCCCATCAGGCCTGAGCAGTCGGCGCCATCGCCGAGCGGAGGCTTGGCCGGGTCGGCGAACCAGGCCCAGCACGGGGGCAGCTCCTTGGTGAGCAGGATGTCGCCCTTCAGCGCGGTGCTGCAGCCTTTGGAGACGGCGCAGTCGTGGGGGATGTAGGGCATCGAGTTGGCAAAGACGGCGCTGAGCGTGATGAACCCCAGCCAACCGATGGCCAGCCACTTCGTGACCCGCCCGCGCCGGCGCATGCGCACCTTCTTCGGCGGGGCCTCGGCGCTGAGCGGCACTTCCGGGGCGTCTTCGTCGGTGATCACGGCAATGTCGGTCATGGCCTACCCCAATGCCCTGTTGGCGCGGACTCGTGGGTCGATCCAGGCGTAGGCCAGGTCGACCACGAGGTTGACGAGCACGTAGATGAGGGCGAGCACCGCCACGCCGTACTGCACGGTGGGGAACTCGCGTTTGAAGATGCTGCTGACGGTGAGGGAGCCCATGCCGTTGAGGCCGAAGAACTGCTCGACGATGACGATGCCACCCATCAACGCACCGATGTTGACGGCGGCGGAGGTGACCAACGAGAACAGCGAGGGCCGTAGGGCGTGCTTGAACAGCAGGCTGAACGTGCCCACGCCCTTGGCGCGGGCGGTGGTGATGAAGTCGTTCTGCAGGGTGCCGATGACGTCGGCGCGCAGCACCCGCATGTACCCCGCATAGAGCGGGATGGCGATCGTGAGCGTGGGCAGCACGAACGCCTTGAAGTGCTCGATGGGCGAATCCCACAAGCCGGCGTACTTCGACGGGAAGGGCACCAGCCTGTTGCGCACGCTCAGCAGCAGGATGAGGAGTGGAGCGACGATGTAGTTGGGCATCGAGAGCATGCCGAATGCGCTGGTGGTTGCCACCCGGTCGAAGCGCGAGTTCTGGCGGTAGGCCGACCACAGCGCGGTGGGGATGGCCAGGCCGAGCGCCACGATTTGGGCGTACACCATCAGGAACGCCGAGATCGGCAGCGCTCGCTTCATCAGGGTGGCGATCGGCTGGTTGGTCTGCCAGGTGAGGCCCCAGTCGCCGGTGAGGAAGTCCTTCAACCAGCTGAAGTACTGGCT
>JAUSLQ010000259.1 GCA_030645675.1 Actinomycetota bacterium
ACACCTGGCCACTGGTCTTCACCAACAGCCCGAGCGACAGCATCAGGATCGCTTGGCAGAGACCGAACGTGAAGAAGGGCAGCTTGTTGCCGACGAGCTGAGGGACGAGCAGCATCAAGCCGAACACGACGACCCCGGCACCGAGCCGGAGCTCGATCGGACCCGTCCACGTCAGCGGGGGTCGGGCCTCGGCGGTGTTGCGTGGTGCAAGCCGATGCTTGGGGATCACCAGCAGGACGACGAACAGCACCAGGAAGGGCAGCGCGTCCGTGAGTCCGTCGACGCTGGTCCACCTCTGGTCCGTGATCACGTAGCCGAGCACGTCCTGCAGGACACCGATGGCAAGACCGCCGACGAAGGTGAGCGGGATGCTCGTGAACCCGCCGATCGCCGAGGCACCGAACGCGTAGGTCGCCAGGAACACCAGGCTGAACGGCTGCAGGCTCGCGTACGGAAGGACCAGGACTCCGGAGACGGCGGCGAACGTACTGCCGATCATCCAGGCCATCCGCTGGACACGAATGGTGTTCGTTCCCAGCAGTTCGAGCAGGTCGGGGTCGTCGACGGCGGCCCGCATCTTCAGCCCGAGGCGGCTGTATCGGAACACGCAGTAGAGCGCGACCACGGCAACGATGGCCACCGCAGCGGTGACCAGTTGGTCACCGAAGATGTTGACGTCGAGGATTCGGTAGCGGTAGCGCGCGCGGTTGCTGAACGGGATGAAGCGTTCAACCTTCAGCCCGTTGTTGGACTTGGGGTAGAAGACCAGGCACAACGCTGGAACCAAGACCGTGAGGCCGACGGTGCCGACGATCTTCATCGTCGTGCGTTGTCGGGACAGGTTGCGCGCCACCAATTCGAGCAGGATGCCGAGCAACGGGCCGGCAATCGCGATGCTGACGAGTACTCCAACCTTCCAGTCCCAGCCCAGCGTGACCCGCGCCCAGTAGAAGACCAGGCAAGCGGCGGTGAGGATCGCTCCATGCCCGAAGTTGAAGATGCCCGAGGTCTTGAAGGTGAGCACGAGGCCCGTGCCGGCGAGGCCATAGATCATCCCGGTCACGAGACCGGTGATGATGAAGGGGAGGAGATCGCTCACCGCGCAACCCCGCGCGAGTGATCAGTGGCTCGAGTGTGCAACGGTGTAGCTCCCCAGTGTCAGAGTGCTGCGGCTACTGCCGCAGCTGAAGTAGTTCGAATTCAGTACAACATGGGCGAAGGGGGCGGGGCACTGAGCCCCGCCCCCGTTCAAACCTTCAGGTGAGGTGACTCACACTTCCGGGTAGCACTGGATGGTGAGACCGCCCAGCGGGTTGGTCATCTCGCCGTCCTTGAGGATGTAGGGCCAGAAGCAGTTGCGAGCCTTCTCGGGGCCGGGCTGGTCCTCGTAGAAGGTGGTCGGAGCGATGAGGCCACCGAGCGTCTCGTCCTCGATGGTGTACATGTTCGCCAGGGTGTCGGCCGCCGTCGGCTCGTCGACGAGCGAGGCATTCGCCTTGGCGAAGAGCTGGAGGACACTCCACAGACCAGTGGCGGTCGGATCGTTGATGCCGTCGTCGCTGATGCCAGCGGCAGTCAGCGTGTCGCGGTACTCCTGTACCAGCGGATCGTCCACGAACCACGGGAAGGCGTTGAGGCCACCCGCCAGGGTGATGCCCTCGATCGTGATGATCTTGCCGCTCACCGAGCCGGCCGACGCACCCCAGATGCCGGTGTAACCCTGGTCGGTGCAGGAGTTGTACAGGCCTTCGGCCAGCGACACGCCACCACTGATCTGGATGAAATCGACACCGTCGTTGATCCACTGGATGCACTCGGCGGAGTAGTCGGTGGCGGTGGAGCTGACCTTGACCGACCCCTTCGACACCAGACCAACTGCAGCTGCCGTGGCGTCGAACACAGGACCGGCCTGCGAGCAGGCCTCGACCTCGGCACAGGCCGCCACGGCGAGCACCGTTGCGCCGGCCGCCTGGGCGCCCAGCACCTGCTCGTCGACCACGGCACCGAAGGTGGTGACGATCGGGAACACGTTCGCCGGGGCGCACGGGATAGGAGCTTCGGGGCCGCAGTCGAGCTTGAACGCTTCGATGTGACCGCCCCACACCGCCGGGCTGTAGCCGACGCCCATCACGGGCACGCCGGACGCGGCGAGGGCCTCGGCCTGGCTGGCCTCGGTGCTCGAGGACTCGAGCAGGAACAGCACCGGGTCTTCTGCCAGCAGGTCAGCGGTCGCCGATGCAGCCACGGCCGGATCGCCCGTGGTGTCGCGGATGTCGAGCTCGACCGGGTGACCGTTGATGCCGCCCTTGGCATTGACGAACTCGGCCCAGGCCTCGACGACCTTGCCGGCCTCGCCTCGACCGGTCACACCGGTGAGGTCCATCGTGGCCGCGATGAGAATCGGCGACTTGGCGGCCACCGTCGTGTCCGGTGCGGCGGTGTCGCCGGTCGTGGTTTCGGTGGCGTCGGTGGTATCCGTGGCGTCGGTGGTGGTCTGCGACGCGGCGGTGGTGGTCGACGACGTCTCGTCGTCGCTGCAGGCGGCGATCATCAATGTGGACGCGACGAGCACTCCGGCGAGCACTCGACGACGAACGGATCTAGTCGTAGAAAGCAACAGTTTCCCCCTTGTGATGAGCAGCCAACTGCTGCCGGTTTGGATGATAGGTGTACTGATTCAAGGTTGTCCAGTGGTTTTCGCCGGGACCTCGCATCGATGCGAAGAAGATGAGGCCACCGATTCTGGTGCAGACGTGTCCACGCTTGCTGTGCTGGCGTGGCGACGGGGGTCGGCCTCGGTGCGTCGCCCCCTGTTCCCCACTACGGCACCATCCTCGTCACGTCGCGCCCCCCACAACCGATCCAATGTTCTCGACGGATCGCGAATCATCGGACAATTGTTCAACTGATTCTACTCACACCGCATGGGCGCGGGCAAGGGTCGGTGTCGTACACGCGCGTGGCTCGATTCTTGCTCAGACGACTCCCTCGGCGCGGAGCCGGGCGATCTCGGCGTCGCTGCGCCCGAGTTGGGCCAGCACCTCGTCAGTGTGCTCACCGAGCAAGGGCGCAGGGTGCCCGATCGAGAACGGTTGCCCTTGCACGGGTGCCGCCCACCCGACGCTGGTGAACGGACCTGCATGGGGGTGGACGGACTCGTGGATGATGCCGCGCGAGCGGAGGTGAGGGTCCTCCTGCAGATCGCCGACCTGATTGGCCGGGCCGAGTGCGATGTCGGCCTCCAGCGCGAGCGCGATCCACTCGGCCTTCGTGCGCGTGTGGAAGATCGATTGCAGGACATGTGCGAGGTTCGTGCCGCCCGCACCCGACCCGAAGTCGACGGGGGCGTTCTCGTCCGCGGTGGCCAGCAGGTCGGGGCGGCCGACCGCGCTGCAGAAGTTGGCCCAGAACTTCGGCTCGATCGCGCAGAACAGCACGAACTTCTTGTCGCTCGTCTCGTAGAAGTGGTACTTCGCGCTCGGCCCGCTCTGCACCATGCCCCGACGATCGGTCAGGCGCGCATCGTTCCACTGGTACGTCGCGTGGAACCACTGCGTCGCCAGCACGGCGTCGGAGCCGGCACCGTCGATGTACGCACCTTCGCCGGTGCGGTTGCGTTGGATCAGCGCAGCGACCGCTGTGAGGGCCGTGTTCGTTGCGCCGACGGCTGTCCCATCGCCGAGCCCGCCGAGCTCCTTCACCAGCCCGTCCTCGCCCATCGCCAGCGACACGCCGCCGCCCAGAGCTCCCATCATCTGCCCGTGCGTCGGGATCATGGCGTACGGACCGGAGGCACCGAAGCCGCTGCACTGGGCGTAGATGATGTCGGGCTTGATGGCACGCTGCTCCTCGTACCCGATGCCGAGCCGCGTACAGGCATCGCCGGCGAACCCGTCGACGAAGATGTCGGCGGTGCGGATCAGGTCGAAGAAGATCGCCCGGCCTTCCTCCGATCGCAGGTTCAACGTCATCGACCGCTTGTTCCGGTTGACGTACATGTGCGCGGGGCTGTGGTGCGGCGTGATCTGGCCGAGGAAGTCGCGGAGGTAGTCGCCAACCCCCGGTGCCTCCACCTTGATCACGGTGGCACCCAGATCCCCCAGCAGCCGGCTGGTCTGGTCGCCGTTGAACAGCACCGCGCACTCCACGACGCGCACGCCTTCGAGCAGCTTGATCATGTCAGCCTCCTACGGCTTGTTGGTGTTGCCGGCGTCGCCCGGCAACGCCACGCCCGTGATCCACTTGGCCTGGTCGGACATCAGCCACACGACAGCGTCCGACACATCCTCCGGTTGGATAACGTCGATCGGCAGCATGTTGGACGCCCCCATTAGGAACAGCGGCTCGTTCGCCACCATCTCGGCCACGATCGGCTGTTGCCCCATGAAGGTGGCGACACCGGTGGGATGCACCGTGTTGACGCGGATGCTGTACTTCGCCAGCTCGTTCGACAGCGACCGCATCAGGCCGACGACGGCGTGCTTGGCGGCCGAGTAGTGCGCCCACGGTGCCTGGCCGCGCAACCCGGCGGCGGAGCTGGTGATCACGATCGAGCCGCCGCGACCAGCTGCGATCATCGAGGGAACGACCGCCTTGCACGTGTTCCAGGCGCCGCGCATGCTCGTGTCGACGATCGCGTCGTACTCGTCGTCCTCGATGTCGACGAACGGAGTCGGCTTCCAGATGCCGGCGTTGGCCGACACCACATCGACGGACCCGAAGGCCGCCAGCCCCTCGTCCACTATCGCCTGCACGGCGGCGCGATCACGCACGTCGGCGACGCCGAACACTACGTGCCCACCGGCCGCCTCGACGAGACGGGCGGTCTCCTCCAGCTCTTCGTACGTCGCCATCGGCGCCTGCGTCTGCGGAATGGGTGCGCAGATGTCGCACAGGATGAGTTGGGCACCCTCCTGCGCCATCCGCACCGCATGAGTGCGTCCCTGACCGTGACCTGCGCCGGTGACGAACCCGACCTTGCCTTCGAGCAGCTGCATCGGAACTCCCTGTTTCGTGATGGATCGTGAGATGGCTTCAGCGGACGAGCCGCTGCTCGCGGAGGGCAATGATCGACTCGGGCGAGTAGCCCGCCTCGAGCAGGATCTCGGTGGTGTGTTCGCCCAGCTCGGGCGCCAGCCGGTACGGAGGCACCCGCGTCGAGCTCATGCGGAGCAGTTGATCGATGCCTCGAACCTTGATGTCGCGCGGATGGTCGACCTCCGCTGCGCGGCGCGTGCGCCGGTTCTCGGGATCGCGCAGGAACGTTGCGGCCTGCCGCTCCATCTTCGGGGCAGCAGCCGGCACACTCGCGGCCGACAACTCGGCCAACCACTCGTCCGAACTGCGAGTCTCGAAGATCGCGCCGAGTGCGTCAGCGAGATCGTCGCTGTCGACGTCGAGCAGGTCGCTACCGACCCACCGAGCGGGCAGTCGCGGGCCCAGTGCGCGCCCCAACGACTCCGCGTCGCGCGGCATCTGTGCGGCCAGGCAGATCCAGCCGTCAGCAGTCGGATAGAGCCGTTCGAGCGCAGAGAACCCGACCTGCAGCGGATCCAGGCGATCCGCGCCGAGCACCTCGCCGTCGACACGTCGGACGATGTGCGAAATGCCGTCGAGCGTGGCGTTCAACTGCGAGCTCTCCACGTACTGACCGCGGCCGGTCTCCTGCCGATGCAGCAGACCCATCAGGATCGCCAAGGCACCCACCAACCCGCCACCCGGGTCTTCGTTGCCGGTCGGGTACATCGGTGGGTTGAAGCGGCCGCTCACCTCGAAGCACGCACCGACGAACCCGGACAGGTTCGGCGCGAAGCTCTGGCGCAGCCTGTCCGGCCCTGACGAACCCCACCCCGGCGCGTACACGTACACGACGTCGGGATTCAGCCCCGCGGCCTGCTCGTACCCCAGCCCGAGGCGCTCGGCGGCACCCGGTCGCATGTTGTGGTGGATGACGTCGGCGCGTGCGACGAGGTGGCGCCGAGCGCCTGCGAGATCGTCGGCCTTCAGGTCGGCAACGATCGACCGCTTGCCCGCCTGTGCCGAGCGGAACACGACCGCCAGACCACGGAGCGGATCACCACCCAACGGTTCGAGCTTCACGACGTCGGCGCCGAGGTCGGCCATCAGCCGTGGCGCGTACGGCCCGGCGTAGTACGCGCCGAGGTCGAGGATGCGCACACCCGCCAACGGCGCGACATCCGGGGGCCCTGCAGGCGCGACTCGCTCCACCGCGGTCCAGTCGGGCAGCAGCAAGCCACCTTCGCCGCTGCCTTCGCCGACACGGGGGGCAGCCGTCGGCAGACGGTGGGGCGACGCGGCGAAGCGAATGGGCGGGGCAACCTGTTGCACTCTGCCCAGCACCGGGTCGTCGAGCTCGACGACCATGCCGTTGTGCAGCACCTGCGGCTGATCGAACGACTGGCACGGGCGGAGGTACTCCACCCCGCAGATGTCGGCTTCGCGCAGGATCGCCAGCCACTCGCTGCGCGGCCGCTGCAAGAACAACGCGGGGATCTGCTCGGCGACGATCTGTGCCTGCTCGGGGGTGAGCGGCACGCCCATCTCCTGAGCCGTCTCACCAGCAGGAATGCGATCGGTGAGACCGAGCACCTTCATCAGCCGACCGAACGCTCCGACCGCCCCGGTGTGCACACCGATGTACTCCTCGTCGGCACACAGGAACGTGCGCGCGATCAGGCGGTTCGCACCAGGTACGTGCATTGCCTGGCCCGAGTCGGTATCGCCCCACAGCATCATCAGGTAGGCGAGCGCACCGTCGTAGAGCGAGGTCTCCACATGGCGCCCGACGCCATCGATGTTGCGGCGATAGAGCGCGGCGAGCACGCCCACGGCACCCAGGTACGCGGCGCCCGCCGAGGCGAACGGCATTCCTTCGAAGATGGGTGCGGCCCGGAAGCCGGGCTGTTCAGCCATCGTTCCGACCAGGGCATGCACGAGCGCTTCGTGGCCGGGCACATCACGAAACTGACCCTCGGCGCCGAACCCGGTGATCGAGCACGACACGACATGCGGTGCGCGAGCGCGGATCGCGGCCTCGCCGAGGCCCATGCGCTCGGCAACACCTGGGCGCCAGTTCTCGATGAACACATCGGCACGTGACACCAGCTCCAGCAGTAGCTCGACGCCGGCGGCGCTGTGCAGATCCAGAGTGACGCTGCGCTTGTTGCGCAGGTTGACCGCGTAGTCGACTGCGAGTTGGTCGCGAGAGGGATGACCTCCGGGGGGCTCGACCCACACGACGTCGGCGCCGTAGTCGGCGAGCATCCGCGTCAGCCGCGGCCCAGCGGTGCCCCGGCTGCAATCCACCACGCGCAGCCCTGCGAGCGGTCCGGTCATATCCGATCCCCCTTCATGTGCCGGCCCTTCGGACCGTCGCGTACGCCGAGTTCCAGGCGTGCCACCGCTCCTTCTGCATGATCCGGCTACGCAGACAGCAGCGACTTGTCGATCGAGAAGCCGAACAGAGCTTCTGCGTTGCGGTAGGTGATCGCGTCGATCTCGCCTTGGGGCACGCCGGCGAAGAGGTCGGCGCAGGCCTGCTGCGTGTTGGGAAAGGGAGTGTCGGCATGCGGGTAGTCCGACTCCCACAGGATGCGATCGATGGCGAAATCGTGGCGGTACGTCAGCCCCACGGGCTCTTCGATCATGCAGAACCACATGTTCCGTCGAGCGACCTCGGACGGCATGATGTGCGCGTCGGGGATGTGCGTCCAGCCCTGGTGGCGCAGCCACTGGCGGTCGGCGCGCTCGAGCGCGGCAGTGATCCAACCGATGCCACCCTCCGACCACACCAACTTGATGTTCGGGAACCTCCGCGGCACCGGGCTGACCATCATGCTGACGGACGAACGGGCGGCGCCGGCGAACGCGGCGGCGATCTCCACCATCGGAACCGTTCCCGCGAGCGACACCTGCGCCGACGCGCCACCGATGTGCATGCAGATCGGCAGGCCGGCCGCCTCACACAGTTCGAACAGCGGAAACCAGTAGTCGGTGTGATAGCCGGGCAGGCCGAGGTTCGACGGGTCCTCCATCCAGCACAGCGCCTTCGAGCCCCGGTCGATCATCCGCTCGGTCTCGGCGACCGCGAGATCAACGTCCCACACCGGCGCGATGTGCATCGGCACGAACACGTCGGGACGAGCCGCGCACCATTCGTCGATCATGTAATCGTTCCAGGCGCGCACGCAGGTGACCGCCAGCTCCTTGTCGGCGAACGTCTCGAACTTGCGGCCGGCGAAACCGGGCAGCGTCGGGAACGAGACGCTGGCGAGGATGCCGTTGCTGATCAGGTCGTTGGCTCGCTCGTGCGGGTCGTAGCAGCCCTGGCGCATGTCGTCGAAGCGCACCGGCTCGACACCCCAGGTCTCGTACGGACGACCGGCGACCGCGTTGAGGCCCATCGTCATCTCCTGGCCGCCCTCCCACACCCACATCTGGCGCCCGTCGTGCTCGACCACGTGCGGCACTCGTTCCTTCAGCTTCTGAGGAACGCGGTCGACCCACACACCGGCCGGCTCGATGATGTGGTCGTCGACGCTGAACAGACTGAACATTTGGTGCTCCTCGGAGAAGGCCGGTATCGGCGGCTGCGGCAGGGACGGACGCGTTCTCTGGTGCTCGACCAGCTCTGGCCAATCCGCTAGAAGATTACACGTTTTGTCTCGACCGCTGAGCGGCGCCAGCTGGCCGGTCGTCCAACTGGCCAGTTCCCGAACAGAGGAACACGATCATCGCCGCCACCTCGTCGGGCTCCTGCGTCCGCAGCGTAGAACGGTGGTTCGTCACGGTCAGGAGGTGTCCATCTGCACCCCCGTACACGCATCGCCGGTCCGCAAAGCTTCGGCACGGAGGGGGCCGCCATGGAGTTCGCGTGGACCGAGGAAGAGGTTGGATACCGGCAGCAGGTGCGCGCGTTGGTGGACGATCGCTATCCGTCGTGGCGGGCCACGCCGGTGCATCATTCCTTCGCCGGCGACGAGCGCGACCAGGTGACCGCGTTCACGCACGAGCTGCGCGATCGGAAGCTGCTGACGGCCCACTGGCCTGCGGAGTACGGCGGCGCTGATCAGTCGGCGTGGATGCACATCATCCTCGGTGAGGAACTGTGGTCCGTGGGCGAGCCCAGAGGCCCCCAGTACATGAGCGTCAACTGGATCGGTCCGGCAATCATGGCCAACGGCACAGAGGCGCAGAAGCAGGAGCACCTCGGCCGCATCTCCGACGGCGAGGCGTTCTGGTGCCAAGGCTTCTCCGAGCCCGACTCGGGCTCCGACCTGGCCTCGCTGAAGTGCCGCGCCGAACGCGACGGCGAGGAGTACGTCGTGAACGGTCAGAAGATCTGGACGTCGCACACGCAGCTCGCCGAGTGGTGCTTCCTGCTCGTGCGCACCGACCCCGACGCAGAGCCGCACAAGGGGATCAGCGTCCTGCTGGTGCCGATGGACACGCCCGGCATCGAGGTGCGCTCCATCGCCAACGTGGCCGGCGAGTCGTCGTTCGCCGAGGTGTTCTTCACCGACGTGCGTGTGCCCGTCGCCAACCGCCTCGGCCCCGAGAACGGTGGCTGGGACATCGTCCGGGCGGCACTGACCTACGAGCGCGTTGGCGCACCGCGTTGGCACAGGGGCAGCGTCGTGCTGGATGCCCTTGTGGCCTGGGCCAAGGAGCACGGCCGGTTCGACGACGCCATCGTGCAGTGCCGCCTGGGCGAGGCCAAGGCTGCCATCGAGGCCGCCCGAATGCTCGCCTACCGGGTCGTCGACGAGCGGGCGCACAAGATGCCCCCGGGCCCCAACGCGTATGTCGCTCGCGTCTCGATGGTGCGTGCCGAGAAGCAAGTGGCCGAACTGGCCCTGTGGCTGATGGGCGAGCAGGGCATCGACGGCGGGTCGCTGGCCGGCCACACATTTTACCCCACCCTGACCGCGGGTGTCGCCGGCGGCACGTACGAAGTGCAACTGAACCTGGTCGCCGGCCTCGTCCTACAACTGCCGAGGCGCTGACACCATGGACTTCACACTCGATCAGGATCAACAGGCGATCGTCGACGCGGTCACCACGATCTTCACCAAGCAGGCAGGCGCCGACCGGGCCCGGGCGGTGGGGGCGTCGGGTCACGACGATGCACTGCTCGACGCGCTGGCGCAGGCCGGCTTCCTCGATCTTGCCGGCGACTCGACGATCGGCCCGCTGGGCGCAGTGCTCGTGGCCGAACTGGCCTCGCGCCATCACGCCCGTGCGAACATCGCAGTCCGGGCGCTGGTCGGCCCGACACTGCTCGGCGACGATGCCCCGCAGCGCCTGGCCGTCACCGATGCCTCACGTCCCGGCCCGGTCCGCTTCGGGCAGCACGCCGACGTAGTGCTGGTCCTCGACGGCGACGAGGCACACGTCGCCACGGTGGCGAAGGCCACGCCCATCGAGACGCCGTACGGATGTCCCTTCGCCCACCTCGACACCACGCGGGTGCGGTCGCTCGGGCCGGGGTCGGGGCCCGAGCTGGCGAAGTGGTGGCAGGTGGCCTTGGCGGCCGAGATCTCCGGCGCGCTCGACGGCGCGGTGGCGCACACGGTCGAGTACCTCCGCGAGCGGCAGCAGTTCAAGAAGCCGCTCGGGTCGCTGCAGGCGCTGCAGCACCGCCTCGCCGAGGCCTTCGTGTGGGCCGAGGGCGCTCGGTGGCTCGCCCGCCGCGCCGCGTTCGAGGCCACCCCGCAGGCCGCCGCAGCTGCCGCTGCCTACGCCGCGCAGGCCGCACAGCTGGTGGGCACCGACATGCACCAGCTCAGCGGAGCCATCGGCTTCACCACCGAGTTCGACCTGCAGCTGTGGACCAGCCGCCTCCACGCACTCCGAGTGGAGTTCGGCGGCGTGACGGCGCACCAACTGGCCACGACGCGCGCTCACTGGGGCTGACCCCGGCGCCTGCCCGGCTCCAGCGGCTTCAGCCGGCGGCGGCTTCCAGCAGCGCTCGCAGGCCCGGCTGGCTGACCTTCATGGAGGGGGTGCGGGGCAGCTGATCGACGATCAGGAACGCGACCGGCACCTGGTAGCTGCTCAGCCGGTCGCGGGCCCACGCGGCGAGCTCCTCGCTGGTCAGCGTAGCCCCGGCACGAAGCTCGACGCCGGCGGCCGGCACCTGCCCCAGGCGTTCGTCGGGCATCCCGATCACGCACGCGTCGCTGACCGCCGGGTGGCGACGCAAGGTGTCGGCGACCGAGTTCGTGGCCACCTTGAAGCCGCCGCGGATGATCACGTCGTCGGTGCGGCCCTCGATCCAGATGAACCCATCGTCGTCCATCCGGGCGAGGTCGGTGGTGCGCACCCAACCGTTCTGGCCGAGCTGCCGACTCCGCACCTCCAACAGGCCGCTGCCGCCGATCGGTGCCGCCTCGCCGGTGCCCTGGTCGACGATGCGGATCTCCACGCCCTCGTTCGCGCGGCCGACGCTGCCGCGCTTGGTCGCCCCGAACGCCCGCCAGTCGCGGATCGTCCAGCCGGCCACACCGCCGAACTCGGTCGCGCCGTACACCACCAGCACCGGGATGCCGAAGTGCTGCTCCCACTCGTCCTTCGTCTCCGGCGAAAGCGGCGCCGTGCCCGCGATGAGCGCGTCGACACCCGCCAACGCCTCACGCGGCAGCTTCGCGTCGAGCACCATCCGCATCGCGCTGGGTACCAGCGCGATGGCGCGGGGCCGGTGCTCGGCCACCAGCGCTGTCCAACCCTCGACCGAGAAGCGCTCGAGCAGGGAGACCCGCCTGCCGGCTACCACGTTCGTGACCAGACCGCGCAGCCCGCCGATGTGCAGCATGGGGTTCCACACGATGGCAACACCCGACGCCAAGCTGGGCGTGGCAAGGTCGGCGCTGGCGCTGTACCGGCTGGTGCTGACGATCTCGTAGCCGAGGCTGGAGTACAGCAGGTCCACCCGCTTGGGCGTGCCCGTCGTGCCGCTCGTCAACATCTGCACGGCCACGCCAGGGCGGGTGGTCGCCGCGTCGTGTCGCCGGGCGCCTGCCGGCACGACGACCTGCGCCGGATGCTCGTCGTCGCCGAAGCACAGCCCCAGCGAACCGACCCCCGCCACAGCCGCGCGGAGCTCCGGCGTCCAGTCGCGCTCGCTGGCCGCCACGACCGGCAGCCCCAGGCCCGCGACCTCGGCGGCCAGGGACGCCGCAGGGAGCACCGAGCTGAGCGTGACCAGGCACCTGCCGGTGCCGAGCACTCCGATCATGGCCCGCACGATCTCGGGGCGGTTGCGGATGACGACGCCCACCATCACCCCTGCACCCCACCCGTGCGGCGACAGCGCATCGTCCAGCGCCCGCAGTCCGGAGGCGAGGAAGGACCATGGCCGCCACGAGCCATCGAACTGCAGCTCGGGCGCGGCGGGATCGAGCGCGACGACGTCGCGGAGCCAGCTCGGCAGGTCGAGGCCTTGTGCCGGCGCGCGATCGTCGGGGTCAGCGTTCATCCATCGCAAGGTAGGCGAGCCGACGCGGTTCCGACTCGCATCGTCCAACTGCGTGGCCTCGCGGTGCACCTAGGTTCAGGCGCATCGGCACCGACGCGGTCCTGCGCAGGTCGCCCCGCACGAAGAGGAGACATCGATGGGAACTCTCGACGGCCGAGTGGCCATCATCACCGGCGCCGGACGCGGCATCGGCCGCGAGCACGCCTTGCTGTTCGCGGCCGAAGGGGCCAGCGTCGTCGTCAACGACCTGGGCGGCTCGCCCGACGGCACGGGCGCCGACCTGTCGCCCGCGCAGAGCGTCGTCGACGAGATCACGGCGGCGGGCGGATCGGCGGTCGCCAACTACGACGACGTCGCCGACTGGGACGGTGCGCAGCGACTGATCAACACGGCGATCGAGACCTTCGGCGATCTGCACGTGTTGGTGAACAACGCCGGCATCCTGCGCGACCGCGTAGTCGTGAACATGACCGAGCAGGAGTGGGACAGCGTCATCAAGGTGCACCTGCGTGGCCACTTCCTGCCGACCAAGTGGGCGGCCACGTACTGGCGCGAGCAGGCCAAGAGCGGCGCCACCGTGAACGCATCGATCATCAACACCACCTCTACGTCGGGCCTGATGAGCAACCCCGGGCAGACCAACTACGGCGCGGCCAAGTCGGGCATCGCCACGTTCACCGAGATCTGCCAGAAGGACCTGGCCCGCTACGGCGTGCGCTGCAACGCCATCGCACCTGCCGCTCGCACCCGCCTCACGGCCACCATCCCCGGCAGCGAGGAGCGCAATGCCGAGCGGCAGTCGCAGGCCGAGGAGCTGGGCTTCGACAAGTTCGACCCGGCCAACATCTCACCGATGGTGGCCTATCTCGCCACTGAGGAGTGCCCCATCGCCGGCAAGGTGTTCTTCGTGTACGGCGGGGCCGTCCACCTGTTCCAGCCGTGGACGATCATCGACTCGATCGAGGCCGACCACAGATGGACGGTCGCCGAGCTGCAGCACGCGGCCGGCAAGTGGGGCGCAGTCACGTTCGAACAGACGATCCCCCTCTGAGAACAGAAGTACTGGCCGGCTCAGCCGTCGACGAGTGAGATCGCGCCTTCCGGGCAGTTCGTGACCGCGACGCGGGCCTGCGCCAGCAGATCACCCTCGACCTCGGCAACGAGCACCACGCTGTGGCCCTGCTCATCGCAGTCGAACAAGGATGGTGCAAGCGTGTAGCACCGGCCATGACCGGTGCACGCATCGACGTTCAAGATCACCTTCATGGCGCCGAGACTACGCCCCCAGGTTGCCGCAGACGTCGGGCGCGTATGGACAGCCGCCGTGTCGTTCAGCCAGCCGTGTGGTTCAGCCAGCCGTGTTCTTCAGCCGACCAGGATCTGCCGCCCGAGCCGCCGACGGTGCCACCCGGTGGAGCCGAAGAGGCTCTCGTCCAGCTTCGTACGCTTGAGGTACAGATGAGCGTCGTGCTCCCAGGTGAAGCCGATACCACCATGCACCTGGACGGCGAGTTGGCACGCCTCCGCACATGCCGGCCCGGCGAACGACTTGGCGACGGACGCCGCCTCGCCAACACTTACCGAAGGGTCGTCCAGCCCATCGACCGCGAACGCCACGGCGGCTCGGCTGGCCTCGACGGCGATCAGCATGTTCGCGCAGTGGTGCTTCACAGCCTGGAACGAACCGATCGGGCGGCCGAACTGGTGGCGGTCGACGGCGTACTTGCTGGACGTGAACAGCATCTGCTCAGCGGCGCCCACGGCGTCAGCACACACGGCGACCGCACCGGCGGCGGTGACCCGATCGTGGAGCGCATCACCGGCACCCGGCTCCACCAGCAGGGCCTCGTCCCCGATGGCGACGTCGTCGAAGTGGACCCACGCGAGCCGGCGTGTCTGGTCGACAGTCGCTTCCACCTCGATGGTCACACCCGCAGCCGAGGGCTCGACGAGCACGTACGTCACGGCGCCGCTCGCGTCGCGGGCAGCCACGACGATGCCATCGGCGATGTGCGCGTCGGGTACGAAGCGGGCCGAGCCGGTCAGACGCAGACCACCCGAGGAGGTCAGCACGGCACCGAGCTCGCTGGGCACGACCGACCCTGTCCGGCCCATCGCAGCGACCGTGAGGATGCGCTCGCCACCTGCCACGTCTGGCAGCCACGCGGCGCGCAAGGCCTCGGAGGAGCCACCGACCAAAGCCTCGACGCCGAGGACCGCTGAGGACAGCAGCGGGAGCGGGGCGACGCGCCGGCCGACCTCGTGGAGGATCACCGACATCTCGGCCCACGAGGCACCCATCCCGCCGTACTCCTCGGGTATCAGGATCGCCGCCCAGCCGAGGCCGGCGACGGTGGCCCAGGCCTTGCGGTCGAGGCCCTCGGGGTCGTCGAGCAACGAGCGAACACGCTGGCTGCCCACCTCGTTGTCGAGGAACTTGCGCGCCGAGTCGCGGAGCTCGTCACGTTCTTCGTCGGAGAGTTGCATCATGCCCCCTTCGGCTCAGGATCGCGCGGGAGGCCGAGCACTCGCTCGCCGATGATGTTCCGCATGATCTCGCTCGTGCCGCCACCGATGGTCCAGCCGAACGCGTTGATGTAGTCGTACAGCCAGGCGCCGGACTCCCAACCGGCGCTCATCAGCGCCGGTTGCGCGTTCTGCGCGCTCGGTCCAGCGATGCCAGCGGCATCCTTCATGATGCGCTGCAACAGCTCGCTGTAGAACAGCTTGACCACCGAGGCCTCGGGGCCCACACCGCCGCGTCGGATGACGTTGGTGACCATCGTGTTGAGCAACTGACGCAGCGCCATCGATTCCGCGTAGCGGGCGCCGAGGATCTCCTGCACTGCCGGGTCCTGTGACGCAACCTGGCCCTCGTCGTTCGTCCAGCCCTTGGTCGCCTCGGCCAGGGCAAGGGTGCCGTTGCGCAGCAAGCGCTCGGCGAGCTCGACCAGCACTGCGCCCCGCTCTGATGACAGCGTCGCTTGCGTGACGTTCCACCCGTCGTTCTCGGCGCCCAGCCGGTTCTCCACCGGGATGGCCACCTCGTCGAGGAACATCTCGCAGAACTCGGCCTGGCCCGTGGCCTGCCGGATCGGACGGGTCTCGACTCCTGGCGACTTCATGTCCATCAGCAGGTAGCTGATCCCCTTGCGCTTCGGCGCCGTCGGGTCGGTCCGCACCAGCAGGATGCAGTACTCGGCCTCCATCGCCAGGCTGGTCCAGACCTTCTGGCCGGTGACGATGTAGTGGTCGCCGTCGCGGACGGCGCGAGTTTGCAGGCCGGCGAGGTCGGAGCCGGCATTCGGCTCGGAGAAGCCTTGGCACCACACCGTGCCGTCGAGGATCCCCGGCAGGAACCGCGCCTTCTGCTCATCGGTGCCGGCGTGGATGATGCTGGGGCCGGCGTTGTAGAGGGCCACCTGGTACAGCCCGTTACGAGGGGCATCGGCGCGGGCGAACTCCTGCCCCAGCACGACCTGCTGCAGCAGGGAGAACCCGCCGCCCCACTCCGCCGGCCAGTGCGGCGCGAAGTACCCGGCCTCGCGCAACCTGGTGCCCCACCAACGATGAAACGCGGCGAACTGATGATGATCAGCGCCGGCCTGCTCGGTGCGCCAGTTCGGAGGGACGTGCTCCGCACACCAGCGTCGTACCTCGTCGCGGAAGGGCTCGAGCGCCTCCAACTCTTCGATCATCGTGACTCCTTCATTGCACCGAACGCGCCATGCGCGGCGGCGCGCCTCGCCACGCTGTCATTCCCGAGTGCCGCAGATCGAAGCCGCGTCCATCTGCGACGACCGGGCCGCTTCAGTCCGTGGTCCACTGAGGGTCGCGCTTCTCGGCGAACGCCCGCGGACCCTCCTTGAAATCGGGGTGCAGCCAGTGCATGCGCAACAGCGCGTACCCGTACTCGACGGCTTGTGAGTAGGGCATCTCCACCGCGCTCCAGATCGAGCGCATCGACAGGGAGATCGCATTCGGGGAGTTCTTGGCGATCTCCTGGGCGATGGTCATCGCCCCGTCGAGCGCGCCACCTGCCGGCGTGAGCTCGTCGACCAGGCCGAGTGCGTACGCCCTGGCGGCCGGCAGTCGATAGCTCTTGCCCTGCAAGGTCATCCGCAGCGCCGTACCGAGCGGCAGTCGTTTGGCGAGACCGATGTTCTCGATCGCGCCCACCATGCCCACGTTCGTGTGCGTATCGATGAACGTCGCGTTCTCCGACGCGACGACGACGTCGGAGTCGACGACGAAATGCAGGCCGCCGCCTGCCACGGTGCCATTGACGGCACACACCGTCGGCTTCCAGATGTCGTTCTGCCGCGAGGTCCACCGAACCTCCTCGGTGATCCGGCCGAATCCGCCGCTGACCTTGCCCGACGCCGAGACGGCCTGCAGATCCGCGCCCGTGCAGAAGAATCGGTCGCCGGCACCGGTGATGACGGTGCACCGGATGTCGGGGTTCGAGCGGATCTCCTGCCAGTACTCGGCCATCAGCGCACTCATCGTCGGCGACAGCGCGTTGCCGATCGCCGGTCGGTTCAGCGTCAGAACAGCAACATGGCCGGCGCGCTCGAACAACACCTGCGGCTCCTCGTCCGACATCATGACCTCCCTGTTCGTGACTTCGTTCAACGTATGTGCCTGGATGAGTGGGAACCGAGCCGCACATGGACGGCCCGGCGGGCTCACCGCCGACGTCGGGCGCGGCCTTCGACCGAGTCGGCGAAGGCCGACCAGAAGGCAGCACGTCGCCGCGCCTCATCGGCGATCTCATAGATCCTGCTGAGAGGCACCTCGTCGATGCGGCTCGGGTGGTCCACCACGTGGGTCGACTCGAACCACGCGACGAACGTCTCGCCCTCCGTGGTCGAGCTGAACGCGCTGTCGCCCCGCCAGGGCGCTGGCGACTCCCGACGTGGGCGGGCCAGGAACTCGTCGACGAGCGCTCCGAACTGCCTGCTCACAACGCGGGCAGGGGACTCGGAGCAGACCTCTCGTTCTCTGCGGACGCTGCGCACGGTCTCCGGTGACACCCCGAGGGCGGACGCGATGGTGCGCAACGAGGCGTCGGGCTGTTGCTCCAGCATCTGGAGGATGCTGGAGCGCATCGCGCCCGCACGCACGGGCCGGGCGCGGCCATCGCGGCCCACCCGCTTCTCGGCCCCGTGGATCGGCTCGGGGGAGGTGGCGCCCGCGCGAACGCGGGCGATCATCTTCGGCGACACCCCGCACACCTGAGCGATGCGACGGTCGGACCACGTCGGTTCGGCTCGCAGGGCCGAGTGGATGAGCCCGCGCCGGTCGTCGGTCGTCAGCGGGAGGGCGTGCTCGGAACTGTTGCGCAGCACGAACGCCTCGGCGGCCTGCGCCCATTGGCCGTCGAACCATTGGACGTGGGCCACCTGCATGCCCAAACGGCGGGCTGCGGCCACGGTGTGCGCACCGTCGACGACGAGCATGTCCTGACGCCGCACGAGCACCGGCGGCAGCCGGGAGTACCTGGCAGCCAACGCGGCGACCCGCGCGTCGTTCAACCCCTCGGCACGCCATGCGTGCCCGACGGGCAGCGAGGCGAGTGTCACCACGGAGACATCGAGGGTCGCGGCTCTGTCGCTCTCGTCTGTCACACATCCTGCAACTCCGACGTCGACGAACGCCATGACCTATCCCCTCCCCTCGACCTACGTGCTGCGGACGACACATGTGCTGCGGACGATCGCAGCCAGACGCATTCAACAACAAGTACCCTCAATTGTCAAAGCATCGCCGGATTTCCTCGCCTGTGCCATATCCGGCGCCAGAAAAGGCGCCTAAATGGGTCAGCGATGCATCGGCCAGCGGGTCAGACCGACGAGGCGTCGCCGGCTGCAGCGTCCGATTGACTCGGTCCGTGAGGCGCGGCCGCTTCGATGCACTCGCTCGCGAACTCCAGAACAGCGCGGTGATGCTCGGCGGCCGCCCACCCCAGGCCGAGGTTGTGGCCTGCGCCTTGCAGCATGTGCACCGTGACACGAGGCGAACCGACGAACGCCTGGCGAACGGCGACAAGGCTTGCCTCGTCGGTCGGCCACCACCGCTCGTGATCGCCGTAGGTCACCCGGATGGGCACGCACAGCCGCGGCGCAAACTCTGCGAAGTCGGCAGGCCACAACAACGTCTCGTTGATCGGAAGGGGCCGATACGTGTCGATCGGCAGCCGAGCACGGCTGATCGTGCCCTTGGGATACAGCGAGGCCGGCCCCCACGACGGCCCGCGGTCACCGGCGATCACCAGTGACTGCATCCTGCCGCTGGTGTCGTCGGCGCCGTGTCCGAGACCGATGCCACAGCCGTTGATGTCCAGACCCAGGAACGACCGCTCGCCGGCGCGGGCCAGCATCGCGATCGCCAGCTTGGCGCCGTACGAGTGGCCCACTACGAACACACCGGCACCGACGGAGTGCCCGGCAGCCACAGCATCCAGCGCCTCCAACAGGAGATCCGCTTGCGGCCGCATCAGCCGGTGCTCGTCGTCCAGACCCGCACTTGCACGCGTGCCCGGTCGGTCAGGCGCCCACACGCAGAAGCCGGCGGCGCTGGCCATCTCCAGCAATGACAGCCCGGGTGAGGTGGTCGCGTCGAAGTACCCGGCGTGCAACTGCATGCCGTGCAGCGCCACGATCAGCGCCCGGGGCGGGCCGCCGTCTGCGGGCGCGGCGAACAGACCAGAAAGCGTCGCCTGCGAGGTGGCGACCTCGAGCTCGCGTGCCCACGGCCCTGGCGCTGGGTGGCGGGTCGGCTGCACCACGGGTCGCGTCAACGAGCTCGCCACTCCGGGTCACGCCGCTCGAGAAAGGCGCGCTGACCTTCGGCAAGGTCGGCGGTGCCGGCCAGGAGGCGGCTCAGCAACATCTCCGTCCGCAGGCCGTCGGGCAGGGTCTGGTCCCAGCCGCGATAGGCAGCCTCCTTGGCCCGCCTCACCCCCAGCGGCGCACGCGAGCACAACCGCTCTGCCAGCTCGAACGCGCGGTCGAGCGCCTGCCCCGGTGCCACCACATGGTTCAACAGGCCGATGCGTTCGGCGCGGTCGGCGTCGACCGGGTCGCCGGTCAGCAGCATCTCGAGGGCCACCGCGAAGGAAACGATGCGCGGCAGGCGCTGAGTTGCCCCGGCACCCTGCATCAGGCCCCATCGCACCTCGGGAGCACCGATGCGCGTGGTCTCGTCACCGATGCGGAAGTCGGCGCACAGCGCCAGTTCCAAACCGCCGCCGAGGACGTTGCCCTGCAGGGCGGCCACGATCGGCTTCCAGCACTCGAACTCGCGGGTGATCCCGCCCGGCCACGTCTTGGCGGTGGAGGACGAGTCGGGCCTCGTCAGGTCGACGCCCGCGCAGAAGTCGGGGCCGTTCCCCGAGAGGACCGCCACCCACAGTTCGGGGTCGCTCGCGAACCGTTCGAACGACTCGCGCAGCAACCGGTCGGTCTCTGCGGTCAGCGTGTTGCGCTTCTCCGGGCGGTTCAGGGTGATGTGCAGCACCCGCCCGCGTTCTTCCACCAGCACGACGCTCATCTCGGCCTCCCGTTCAGCATTGTGGCCCGCCCGTTCCCGTCACGCAGTTGGACGAGGTGGCGGCACCACGACCTCTTGGGCGAATGACGCCGCCAACGTCCCGTCAGCGGCAACCACCTCACCGCGAGCGAGAGCCCGGCCACCGGATTCGGTCAGCGAGTGGGCGCTCACATACAGCCATTGGTCGGCTCGCGCCGGCCGGTGCCACCAGAAGGTGTGGTCCAGGCTGACCGGGCCCATTCGATCGCGCAGGCGAGTACCCGGGGCACGGGCACTACCGCTCGTGCCGAGATCGGTCAGGTAGAGCAGCACCGACGCGTGCAGCAACGGGTCGTCGGCCAGGGGCACACGGCTCTTGATCCAGTACGGATGGATCACCGGTCGGCCGTCCGCAGGCTGCACGGCAGCACGCACCTCGAACGACCGCAGCGTCGGCAGAGTCGAGACCACGGCCATCGCCTCGTCGCCTTCTGCCGGTGCGAGGTCGGGCGTCATCTCCGGTTGCCAGTCTGCTGCCGCACGAGACCGGAAGAAGCGGAACGACGCCGTCATCACCGGCGTGCCGCTCTGCGACGCGGTCACGGCGCGGACCGCACTGGATCGACTGTCCTGCAGGTGTGCGACCGCCACGTCGACAGGCAGGCTGCTCCGACCGGACCTCAGGAACGACGCCTGCGCGCCTGCCGGAGCGAGGTCTGCGGGCGCGGTCGCAGCTGCCGCCAGCAGCGCGGCGACGAGCACCTCGCTGCCGCCGAGCCGTTCGCTGTTGCCTTGCACGGGCAAGGTGACGAAACGGTCCGGGCCGGTCGGCCGCAGCGACACCAGGTCGAGGACCTGCAGCAGCTGCCCGCCTGCGCCCGGGTGGTGCCCGCCGCTCAACTCCAGACGAGTGGCAGCCGGTGCGGCGCCCGGGGGTTACCCGAGTAGACCAGCTCCACGCCGTCGGCAATGCGGTAGTCGGGGATGCGGGCATGCCAGGCGTTGAGCGCCACGCTGAGCTCGAGGCGAGCGAGGTGCGACCCGAGGCAGCGGTGGAAGCCGCTGGCGAACCCGATGTGTGCATTGGGCTTGCGCTCGAAGTCGACCGTGAGCGCGTCGGTGAACACCGCCGGGTCGAGGTTGGCACCCGACCATGAGATCAACATCCACGAGCCGGCCGGCACGTGGACGCCGCTGGGCAGGTCGACGTCGGCGGTGGCGACGCGGTACCCCTCCGTCACGGGGCACTCGTAGCGCATCAGTTCCTCGATTGCACTGCGGGTGAGCGACGGGTCGGCGACCAGCAGTTGGCGTTGATCAGGGTTTCTGGCCAGGTAGCTGAGGAAGCAGCCCAGCGAGGCGGCCACGGTGTCGAGGCCGGCGATCATCAGCAGCCCGAGGATGTCGAGCATCTCGGTGCGGCCGAGGCGGTGGCCATCGACCTCCGCGGTCAGCAGCCAGCTGATCATGTCGTCGCGGGGTGTCGCCTCCTGCTCGCGCGCATCGAGGTCGGCGTTGAAGTAGTTCTGCAACCACATCACGGCCTCGCCGGTGCGCTTCATCCGCTCCTCGGGCGTGATCTCGCCCAGGTCGGCGTTGCCGAGGATGAGGTTCTTGAAGTTGTGGAAGTTGGCGTACTCGGCCAGGGGCAGCCCCATGATCGACAGGAAGATGATCGACGGCAGCGGCTCGCACCACTCGTGGTAGGCATCGCACTCGCCCTTGGCGATGAAGCCGTCGATCAACTCGTTGGCCAACTGGTGCACCTGTGCCCCCAGCGGTTCGATCCGCTTGGAAGTGAACACCGGGTCGAGCATGTGCCGGTACTGCTTGTGGA
>JAUSLQ010000265.1 GCA_030645675.1 Actinomycetota bacterium
GGCCTCGGCGATGAAGTTGTACAGCGCCCGCGCCGCCCCCGAGGTGGCGCTGGAAGCGGTGCAACTGCATGGCGGCAACGGCTACATGAGCGAGTTCCGCGTGGAGCAGCTGGCTCGCGACGCGAAGGTGTTGCAGATCTACGCGGGCACCGACGAGATCCAGATCACCCACATCGCCCGCGACCTCCTCAGGGCCTGAGCGGCGCTCCCTTACCTCCGGCCAGGTGGCTCTCGATAGGGCCTTTCGTCACCATTGGCCCCACATCCGGTCAACGGACGCTCAACAACCGGCCAGAAGCGTTGACCCCGGGGCCGTGCGGTGTCCGTACTCGCACCCATGGCTCACAACACGCACGTCTCAGCTCGTCGAGGAATGCAAGCCGCACGCGTTACCTCGACGCTCATCGGAATCGCGGCCATGGCACTCGTCGCAGTGTCGTGCACATCGGCCACCGAGGCGGAGGCGAACCCGACGCTGCCGCCGACCACCGAGCTGCCGGCCAACACCACCGCGCAGACCACCGGGGCCACACCCGCAGCGAGTGGTGAGACCCGCGAAGTCGAACTGGTCTCGATGGGCCTACCCAAGCTCGACGCGCTGGTGGCAGCACTGGACGCGGGCGACCTGCAGGCATCGAAGGACGCCCTGGAGGCGTACGACGCTGTCTGGAACGGCATCGAGGTGTACGTCAACGTCCGGTCGTACTCCGCCTACCTGAAGCTGGAGGCCGACCTGCAGATCGAGCTGGAGGAAGGCCTGGGCGCCGACACGCCGGACTTCCCCGCCTTGAAGGAGGTGGCCGAGGAGCTGGCCGCCCGCTACGCCGACACGGTCGCGATGTCGGAGCAGGGGCCGCCGCTGAACCTGCTGTTCGACGACGTTGCCACGCTGCGCCTGGTGCGTGCCGAGTTGCGCATCACCAACGCGGCTCTCGCCGACGGCAACGTGGAGAAGGCAGCCGAGTACTTCACCAAGTTCGCCGAGGGGTTCTTCGACCAGTCCTACCCGCTGATCAAGGACCGCAACGAGGAGGCCGGCGAGGAGATCGAGCACCTGGTCGACGACGCGGTGGCGGCGTTCGCAGACCCCGCCAGAACCGCCGACGAGCTGGCCGACATCACAGCCGTCGTGCTCTCGAACTACAACTTCGGCGTCAGCCTGGTGAACGCGGCCGCCCGCAACGCAGACCCCGCCAAGGCCGCGGTCACCACCTCCGATCTGTTGCGGCTGAGCCAGCTCCACGACGTGCGCATCCAGCTGATCAAGAGCTACACGGCATGGCAAGCCGGCGACTTCGAACGGGCCGCATCGGTGGCCGAGGTGGCCGGCACCACGGCGTTCAGCCGGGTCGCACCGGCCCTTGCCGCCAAAGGTGGCGACAAGGCGCTGAAGGACCTGATCGACGCCTACACCGAGCTGGCCGGGGCAGCGGGTGACGCCGAAGAGGTCGCCGCCGCCCAGCTCGCCGCCCTCCGCGGTGTGGCGGTGGCCGAACAGGTGCTGCTCGGTCAGTTCTGGATGGACGAAGCAGTGCAGTCCCACCTCGCCGCCCTGCCGGCCCCAGGGGACTGGACGTGAACCACGAGCGTCCCCGTCGGCGAGGGTGGGCCGCCCTCGCCGGCGGGGTGCTCGTCGTGCTCGCCGCGTGCGGTGACGACAGCACCTCGGCCGGCACGACCGCCGCAACGACGACCGCGGCGGTGACGACCATCGCCGGCACGACCATCGCCGGCACGACCGCGGCGGTGACGACCATTGCCGGCCCGGCCGCCACGGCCGTCGGAAGCAGCGGCACGGGCAGCGCGACCGGCAAGGTGAACATCAACTCGGCCGGCGTCGGCGAGCTCGAGACAGCGTTCGAGGCAGCCGGGGTCACCAGCGCCCGCCGCTGGGCGCGGGAGGTCGACGAGTACCGGCCGTATCCCAGCGACCCGGAGTTCCGGAAGCTCCGCCAGGAGTTGGGCAAGTACAACATCGCCCCCGACGTGCTCGAGCTGATCATCTCCACACTCGAGTTCTGACGCTCGCCGTCCACGCCGCAGTCAACTCCCCCCACTCCCCCCACTCGTTCCACTCGTGAAGGAGGTGCCCATGAGATCCATCGATCCGCACAGTCCCCGGGCCGACACCGCCGACCTGCTGCGCAAAGCAATGCTCGCGCTGGCGGTGCTCGGCGTGCTCGCCACGACGGTCGAGCTGGCCACGCTGCGCCATTGGAAGACGACCGACCAGGTCATCCCGTGGGTCGTGCTGGGCGTCGTGGCGGCAGCAGTGCTGGCACTGATCGTCCATCCGACACCGCCGACGATCAAGGCCGTGCGAACGCTGGCGGTGCTGGGCATCGCCAGCGGGCTGTACGGGCTGTTCGTGCACGTGAAGTCGAACTACGACGTGGCGATCCTGGACTACCGCTACACCGACACCTGGCCGACGATGTCCCTGTGGTCGAAGCTGTGGGCCGCGGCCACCGGTGGGGTCGGCCCGTCGCCGGTGATGGCACCGGCGGTGCTGTCGCAATGCGCAATCTGTCTCGCGTTCGCGACACTTCACCACCCGCGCCTGCGCCAGGTGTCGCTCGTCGCCGATCACGCCCAGCACGAGGAGCCGACTCCGGCGCGGACCCAACTGCGCGCCGTCCCCGGCCGCGACTGAACTGGACGACCACCATCCGGTCGCGACCGGGAAGGATGGGTGGTCGATGAACGTCGAACGGGGTATCGAACCGCACTTCGTCCCCTTGATCGACGACGCACCTCCGGGCGCCCAGGCGAGTCGCGCCGACCCAGCGCGAGCCGCCGAGTTCGAGGCGTTGCTGCGCGAACACGATCGGTCGGTGCGGTTCGTGGCCACGCGGATCGTGGGTGGCGATGTCGACGACGTGCTGCAGGCCGCATACCTGAAGGCGTTCCGCCGTTGGTCGACCTTCCGCGGCGAGGCCGCGTTCGGCACCTGGCTGCACACCATCGTGTACCGCACGGCCATCGATCATGTGCGCACGACGCGCCGGCGCGCGTTGCTGCACGTGCGCTCGGCAGCACGCGACACCGCACTCAGCACGGACGAAGCCGTCGGCGACCGGCTGGCGGTGGAGGCGGCGCTCGCCCGCCTCTCCGTGGCGCAACGTGCCGCCGTGCTGCTGGTCGACGCCCAAGGGATGTCGTACGACGAGGCCGCGGTGGTGCTCGGCGTCGCCAGCGGAACGATCGCATCACGAGTCCACCGAGCACACCTCGCGATGAGGGAGACACTGGAGAGGGGATCCACATGAACTGGACCGACGAACGGCTCACCACGGCACTACGCGACCTCGACGTGCCTGCGCCCGACGACGGGTTCTGGACCCAGTTGGGCGCAGCAATGCGCGCCACGGAGCTGGCTGTGGTGCCGCGAGCAGACCCCACCGAGGTGGATGTCCATCCCCTCCTCGAACATCGAGCGTCGACTCTCCGCGGCCGGCGTCCCCGACATGCCCTCCTGGCCGTCGCCGCCAGCGTCGCGGCGCTCGTCGCGGGAGTGGTGCTGCTCGCGCGGTCGGGGGCCGACGACCCCGCGGCCAACGGTCCGGTGCATCTCGCGATCACCAACCCGCACGCGATCACGCTCGACGCCCTGCCGCGCGCCGCACCCCCTCCGGCGCCGCTGCCGGGCGGGTACTTCGTGCTCGACCACGGATCGCTCCCCAGCGGCTGGGCCGTGGCAGACGAGGAGGGATTGGTGATGAACGCCGAGCCCGATGGGCACTACACGTACCGAGCCACGCTGACGGCCGCCGGCAACGAGCACTCCCTCTGGGTCGGCAACCTCCCGTGGCCCGACGACCCCCGCGGTGAGGCAGTGGAGATCAACGGCCATGACGGCTACCTCGACCAGGGCTCGATCATGTGGAGGTTGGACGACTCCCTCTCGGCCACGATCGGCCCGATCGATCGCGACATCGCCGTCGGCCTCGCCTCCGCGTTGGCATTCATCCGTGTCGATGCAATGCCGACGAAGGAGATCCTGCCCACTGACGTGCCGCCGATGAGCGATCCCGTGCTCTCCGGCCGGCTGAACGGCGTCCACTGGTCGCTGTTCCTCACCGACCTCACCACGACCGGAGGGTGGCTGTACATCGGCCGCGACCTGGGCACCGGTGTCGAACGAGACACCAGCCCGGGCGCGGCACCCGACGTCAGTGCCACGGGCGTGCCCGGCTACGGTGCCGTCGTCTGGGGCAGCCTGCCGCTGCGGGTCCGTTCGGTGCGCGTGCTGCTGGCCGACGGCAGCGACATGACGGTGCCGATCGCTCGCACCGACGACGCCGTCTACTTCGCAGTCCCCGTACCCCCGGGCCTCGCCGTCGACGGTTTCGAGTTCCTCAGCGAGAGCGGTGAGCCGATCGCTCGCGGCGACATGCCGGAGCTGCCCGCCAGCTTCGGTGGCAGCACGCCGATCGAGTGGCAACCGGCCTGACCCGGCCCCACCCCCGCCCGGCCCCACCCCTGCCCGGCCCCACCCCCACCCCCACCCCCACCCCTGCCGCCCGCCATTCCCGTTCATGTCATGCCCCTACTGCGTGGGGCATGATCTGGACATGTCACAGATCGAGTTGAGCGCCACCTACCCGGTGGCCCGCGCGGCGTTTCTGGCCGCGGCCGAGTTCGCCGGCGCATCCATCACGACGTTCCCGCACCCGTTGATCGGGCCGGAGGGCGAGGCTTTGGGCATCGACGTCGCCGAGCTCGGCCCGGCCGATGCGAACGACGTGGTGCTCGTGTTCTCCGCAACTCATGGCGTGGAGGGCTACTGCGGCTCGGCACTGCAGACCCACTGGCTGACGCACCACGCAGCGGAACGGCCCGAGGCCCTCCGTCTCGTGCACGTACACGCGTTGAACCCGTACGGCATGGCCTGGGTGCGTCGGGTGAACGAGGACAACGTCGACCTGAACCGCAACTTCGTGGACTGGACGGCGCCGCTGCCGACCAACCCCGAGTACGACGCGATCGCCGGCACCGACGTGCCCACCGACTGGAGCGAGGCCAGCCAACAGCGCACGATGGACGAGCTGGTCCGGCTGCTCGGCGTGTGGGGCCTGCCGGCGCTGCAGACCGTCATCAGCGGCGGGCAGTACGCCCACCCGACGGGTGTGTTCTACGGCGGCGCCGGCCCGGTCTGGTCGCACCGCTGGCTGCGCGACTGGAGCGCCGCGAACCTCGCCGCCGCGCAGCGGGTGCGCATCATCGACCTGCACACCGGCCTCGGCCCGTGGGGCCACGGCGAGCTGATCGCCAGCGCTGCCCCGGGCGACCCGCTGTTCGAACGCGCGCTCGCACTGTGGCCCGACTCGAAGTCGATGCTGGCCGGCGACAGCGTGTCGGCGGTACTGGCCGGCGACTGGTTGAACGTCGCCGACCAACTGGCCCCGCATGCGCAGTTGACGCCGATCTGCATCGAGTACGGCACCGTCGACCCGATCACGGTGCTGCAGGCCCTACGCGCCGACGCCGTGCTGCACGGCTACGGCGACCCCACCGGCCCCGAGGCACCGGCCATCCGGGCACAGGTGCGGGCGGCCTTCGCCGACGACGACCCGGCCTGGATCGCCGCCTGCTGGCCCCGCTTCCATCAGGTGCTCGACGCCGCGCTGCACGCGTGAACCGAACCCGGGAATGACGGTGGGGGGCGCCCCCGATGACGCCCCCCACCACCTCTTCCGCACTCAGGCCCGAGCGATCGGGACCTTGGCGACAGGTTCTGCCGCCTGCTGCATGGGCAGGCGAACCTCCAGCAACTTCTCGGGGACATCGAACAGCCACCGTTGCGGCGTGGTGTCGGGGCGAGCCATCTCTCTGGTCTTCATGGCAGCTCCCTTCACTGTGGTTGTGTCCACTTCTTTGGTACCTCCACCGGCGGTTCCGGCCTAGAGGCGAACGGCCCGGGCCCAAGGACGGCCCAGGGACGGCCCAAGGGTCAGGGCTGCGAGCGAAGCCTGCACGGCGCGTGCGATCGCACCCGGAAGGGTCGTACAGTCAACAGTGATGTCGGATGCATCCGCCGCACCCAGCCCGTCCCCACGGGAACCGGCGAGCCGGTAGCCGTGCTCGACCCGCTCCGCTGCCTCCTGCCGCAGCCAGCGGTGGTGGAGCCGCTGCCCGCGCATCTCCCGGTGACAGCTGCATCGCGTGTCGTTCCAGGTGCCGGCCTGGGCGACGACGAGCACACGGTCAGCCACCTCCTGGCTGACCTGCAACGCGCCACCGGGCTGAGGCTGGGCCGTGGCCGAGCAGACGGGCCGGCGAAGGGCGACATCGTGCTGCGCATCGACCCGACGCTGCCCTACGGCGAGGAGGGGTACGAGCTGCTGATCGACGAGACGGGCGCGTTCCTCACCGCCGCGGCGGGGCACGGCCTCTGGAACGGCAGTCGCACCCTGCTGCAGCTGTTCACCCACGACCATGCCGACACCCGGTTGCCGGCGGTGCGCATCGTCGACACGCCTCGCTTCGAGTGGCGCGGTGCGATGCTCGACGTCGCCCGCCACTTCTTCGGTGTCGACTACGTGATGCGGTTCGTGGAACTGATCGCCCGCTACAAGATCAACCGGCTGCACCTGCACCTCACCGACGATCAGGGCTGGCGGCTAGCCGTCGACGGCTGGCCGGCGCTGACCGCGATCGGCGCCACCGGTGGAATCGGCAACGACATCGGCGGGTACTTCAGCCGCACCGACTACGCCGAGATCGTGGCCCACGCGGCACGCCACTTCGTCACCATCGTGCCCGAGGTGGACATGCCCGGCCACACCCACGCCGCGCTGGCATCGGTGCCCGGCCTGAACCTCGACGGGATCTGCCCACCGCCGTACAGCGGGCAGGACGTGGGGTTCAGCTCACTGCAGCTGGGCGCTCCCGCCACCCGACAGCTGATCCACGATGTGATCGGCCAACTCGCCGACGACACTCCCGGGCACTACCTGCACATCGGGGGCGACGAGGCCAGCGTCACCAGCGACGGCGACTACCGCGAGTTCATCTCGGTGCTGCACGACGAGGTGCGGGCGCGCGGCAAGCGCATGATCGGATGGGAGGAGATCGCCACCACCCGCCCCGGCGCGGACACGCTGGTGCAGCACTGGTTGCGGCCCCATGTCGCAGTGGCCACCAGCACCGCCCGCTATGTGATGTCGCCGGCGGCGCACACCTACTTCGACATGCGCCACTCCGCGGAGTGCCCGGTGGGCCGTCAGTGGGCTGGTTCCATCGAGCTGGACACGGCCTACGAATGGAACCCTGCCGCCCTGTTGGTCGGCGTCGACGACGACCGCATCGCCGGTGTGGAGGCAGCGTTGTGGACCGAGCGCGTGCACTCGTTTGCCGACGTCGAGTACCTGTGCTTCCCACGCCTGCTGTGCCTGGCGGAGGTGGGCTGGACCCCTCAGGCACTGCGGCAATGGCCGTCGTTCCGCCCCCGCCTGGCGCTGCACGCACACCGCCTGGCCGACATCAACGTGCACCTGTACCGCTCGCCCCTGCTCACCTGAGCGGGCGACCGCCACGTGGCTCGAGAGCGCGGCCGGCCCACACGCGCGATCCGACCATCGCCTCTTCCGCTTGCACCCCCGCGGGTGCATGCTGCAGCCATGAGGAACCGACTGCTCACCACCCTGGCAGCTGTGGCCTTGCTCGCTGCGTGTTCCAGCGACCGACCGTCCAGCAGCGACACCTCCACCACCAGCATCGTGCCCGGCGAGACGACCGCCCCCGGCGACACGACGCCGGGCAGCACTGCCCCCTCCACCACCCAGCCCGTGACCACCGAACCCGCCACGACGGCACCGGCCACCGTCGCGCCGACCACAGAGCCGTGCCCCGCCGTGGGCGACGCTGCGGCCAAGGGCAGCACCGACCCGCTGCTGATGTCCAGCCTGGTCGGGGCCGACATCCGAGCCGGTAGCCATCCCTGCTTCGAGCGGGTGGTGATCGAACTGCAGGGCACCGGCGAGTTCCCCGGATGGGCAGCGGAGTACGTCGACGACCCGGTGCGCCTCGGTGAGAGCGACGAGTTCGTCAGCATCGAGGGCACCGCCACCCTGCTGGTGCGCATGGGCATGTGGATGCAGGACATGGAGGGAGAGGGTTACCAGGGCGAGAGCGATCTGTTCCCGACCCTGGTGCAGCACGTGCTGGAGATGCGGATGACCGAGAACTGGGAGGGCATGACCATCTGGGCGATCGGCCTCGACGACGAATACCCGTTCACCGTCACCGTGTTGCACGCCCCCGAGCGGCTGGTCATCGACTTCCAGACCGGGATCTGAGTGATCACTGTCACTCAAGAATCCTGAGTCGTGTTGTAGCAACATTGCGACGCCCGCGTTAGCGTTCACGACATGGCGTTCGACCCGAAGAAGTGGACCCTGAAGACCAACGAAGCGTTCGCCGCGGCCATCGACCAGGCGAAGGCGCTCAGCAACCCCGAGCTGACGCCCGACCACCTGATGGCTGCGCTGACGCGGCAGGACGACACCATCGTGCCGGCCGTGCTGGCCAAGCTCGGCCTGGCACCGCTGATGGTGCGCAACAAGGCCGACGAGGCGGTGGCCAAGCTGCCCAAGGCCTACGGCGGCAACGACCCGCGCATGAGCCGCGAGCTGGACAACGTCGTGCAGAACGCGGTCAGCTACCAGAACGACCTGAAGGACGACTTCCTGTCGGTCGAGCACCTGCTGCTGGCGATGAACCAGCGGCTGGGCATCGGCAGCGAAGAGCTGCTGATGGCGCTGAAGGACGTGCGCGGCAGCCACCGCGTCACCAGCCAGAACCCCGAAGAGAGCTTCGCCGCGCTGGAGAAGTACGGGCAAGACCTCACCCAGCGCGCTCGCGACGGCAAGATCGACCCGGTCATCGGCCGCGACGACGAGATTCGCCGCGTCATCCAGGTGCTCTCCCGCCGCACGAAGAACAACCCGGTGCTGATCGGCGAGCCGGGCGTCGGCAAAACCGCGATCGTGGAGGGCCTGGCCCGCCGCATCGCCGACGGCGACGTGCCCGAGGGCCTGAAGAACAAGCGACTCATCAGCCTCGACATCGGCTCCATGCTGGCCGGCGCGAAGTACCGCGGCGAGTTCGAAGAGCGGCTGAAGGCCGTGCTGAAGGAGATCACCGACGCGGCCGGCGAGGTGATCACGTTCGTCGACGAGATCCACACCATCGTCGGTGCTGGCGCGGCCGAAGGTGCGATGGACGCGGGCAACATGATCAAGCCGATGCTGGCCCGCGGCGAGCTCCGCATGATCGGTGCGACCACGCTCGACGAGTACCGCGAGCGGATCGAGAAGGACCCGGCACTGGAGCGCCGCTTCCAGCAGGTCTTCGTCGGTGAGCCCACCGTCGAGGACACCATC
>JAUSLQ010000269.1 GCA_030645675.1 Actinomycetota bacterium
CGTCGAGACCCGCGTGGCAGTGCACCCCGGCGTGCGCGACGTGCGCATCGAGTGGGGCGAGATGACCGCCGAGGAACGCACCGACGTGATGCTGAAGGCCCGCTGGAACGCACGCGAGGCCGCCCCCGACACCGCCGTGCCGCTGACCACCCGCGTGCTGGCCGTCGCCAGCGGCAAGGGCGGCGTGGGCAAGAGCTCGGTCACCGTCAACCTGGCCGCCGCCGTCGCCGCCCAGGGCTTCACCGTCGGCGTGCTCGACGCCGACATCTGGGGCTTCTCCGTGCCACGCCTGCTGGGCATCGACGAACCGCTGGAGGCACAGCGGGTGGAGGGCAGCGACAAGCCGCGCATCATCCCCAACGAACTGACGGTGGGCCGCGGCCTGGCCAAGGGCGTGCTGAAGGTGGTCAGCACCGGCTTCCTCGTCGAGGAAGACACCGCGCTGATGTGGCGAGGCCTGATGCTGGCCAAGGCCGTCGAGCAGTTCTTGAACGACGTGCACTGGGGCGAGCTCGACTACCTGTTCATCGACATGCCGCCAGGCACCGGCGACGTGCAGATGGGCCTGGCCCGCATGCTGCCGCGCACCGATCTGCTGATCGTCACCACGCCTGCGCTGGCAGCGCAGAAGGTAGCCGCACGAGCGGCCGACATGGCCCGGCGTAGCTTCCTGCGCGTGTGTGGGGTCATCGAGAACATGAGCGCGTTCACCTGCGAGCACGGCACGTCGTACTCCTTGTTCGGCGAGGGCGGCGGGCAGGCGCTGGCCGATCAGGTGGGCGTGCCGCTGCTGGGCCGCATCCCGCTGGAGGCCAGCGTGTCAGCCGGCGGCGACGCCGGTTCGCCGGTCGCGCTCCACGGCACGGGCCCGGCGGCCGACGAGTTCCGGGCCATCGCCCGCCGCATCGTGGAAGAGATCGCGCCACCCACCAACATGGCCGGCTGCAGCGCCCGCATGCTGTCGCTGGTGGCCGACGCGCTCGACGCCCACGACGCCAGCGCCTGAGCCCGCTCCGCCGGCGTCCGCGCCGTCGACCGCGCCCCGGGGGTTCTAGGGCTGCATCGTTCCACCCGCGGTTCTAGGGCTGCATCGTCCCGCGCTCCGGAACGAATGCGCGGGTGGTACGCCGCTTTGACCGCAGGTGGCGGCGTTCAGTCGATGGTGTCGTAGTCGTCGTCGCCGGGGAACGACAGCCCGTGCACCTTGCCCTCGGGACTGAGGCGCAGCTTCGGCAGGATGCACGGCGGCGTGCCCACCGAACGGCCCCACGCCATCGCCGCAGCCACGTCGGTGTGGCGCGACAGCTCGCGCAGGCAGGCCAGCGTGGGCGGCATCAGGCCGATCTCGCCGGCGGCCCACTGGCGCAGCCCTTCCTCCGGGCGTACCCACATGCTGGCCACGGTCTCGGTGTCGTCGTGGTGCGACGACTGGCCGGT
The DNA here is from genome assembly GCA_030645675.1 of Actinomycetota bacterium. Taxonomy (GTDB): domain Bacteria; phylum Actinomycetota; class Acidimicrobiia; order Acidimicrobiales; family Ilumatobacteraceae; genus UBA668. Next base: position 1,438 of record JAUSLQ010000269.1, read on the forward strand.
GGGGCTGGCGATCATGAAGAAGCGGGTGTCGAAGCGCCGCGCGGCCTCGCCCTTCGGGGTGACCCAGTGCGCCACCCACGGCAGCTGGTCCAGCGCCAGCAGCAGGCCGTGGTCGGCGGCCAGCGCCCGGATGTCGACCGTGCCGGCGTGCACGCCCTCGCGGTGCTGCAGCGCCGGGTGGCCGTCGGCGACCATGCACCCCTCGGCATCGACGGCCAGCAGCACACCGCACTCCTCGAAGCACTCGCGGACGGCCGCCACGAGGTAGGCGTCGTGGCCCTCTCCGTCGGTGCCGTCGAGGCGACCGCCGGGAAACACGTACATGCCGGCGGCGAACGCGGCGTTCGCCACCCGGCGGAGCATGAACACCTCCAGGCCGTGGTCGGTGTCGCGCAACAACATGACGGTGGCTGCGGGCTGGACGATGACCTCGGAGTTCGACATACGCAGCGCACGGTACCGCCTGACGGTGGGACGGCTCCGATCCGGAAGCGCGTGCGCTGCGGCACGTCCAGTCATTGGTGTCGTCAGTCGTTGGTGTCGTCAGTCGTTGGTGTTGACGGCGGACGGCATCGTCAGTCGTTGGTGTTGACGGCGGACAGTTCGCCGGTGGCGAAGGTGGCCGGCGGGCTGGTCCAGACGTAGTCGGCCAGCGGCTCGGTGTACCCGTTCGCCCAGAACGTGACGGAGTAGGTGATGCGGGCCTGGATGGTCACCGTGCCGGGCCCAGGTGGCGTCCACATGCATGGGCCGTTCACACCCGGCTCGGCCAGCTCGGGCAAGGCGGGCATGGCCGGGAACGCCACCGCGTCGGCTGTCGCAGTGGCCCCCGGGCCGACGCACGGCACCACCCCGCTGAACGCAGGCGACGGCTGCGCCGGGTCGGGCACGAAGTCGACCTGGAACTCCAGCACCTTCGGGTCGGTCAGCAGCAGCAACGTCCAGCCGAGGTGCACCTGCGAGTTCGACCGCTGCTGGCGCCACGCGCTGGGCTGCACCGCCAACCATGACGGATAGCGCGTGATCAGCCCGCCCCAACGATCGACCACCGGGTTGCGGAACACCACCGGCCGCTCGAGCTGCAGCCCGTTGTACAGGCTGGCGATGCGCGGTCGCGGGTTCAGCAGCGGGTCGGTCGCGGGCACGGCCAGTGGTGTGCGGATGAGGTGGAACGGCGAATCGCAGTACACCGCGAAGTAGCGCATCGCCTGGGCCAGCGGGCCGCGGTCCTCGTAGACCAGGCGCTGGTCGACGGGTACCGGTTCGGGCGAGAACGACTCCGGCACCTCGCGGAACAGCCAGTGCTCCGAGGTCACGACCTGCCCTTCCGCGTAGTACTGGCCGTCGGATGTGTACCCGTCGCGCACCGCCGTGAACTCGCACGGGGTGGAGCGTCCGCCGTGCGTCGCGAACTTCGACGCACCGGGAATGAAGTACTGCCGGCTCAACGACCCGTTCTGATTCCGAGTGTCCACCACCCGACTGCCATCAACGAAAATCGGCGGAATGGGATCTGCCCTGTCCGTCGGAGCCGCCACCGCCATTTCGGCCGACAACATGACCATCAATAGCCAGATCGCAATCAGCCGCACGTTCACACGCAGCCCTTCGAGGTGCCTTGGCTAGTGACGATCCAATGGCCATCGACAAGCTCCAGCCACGTGAGCCAGCCGTGGCGCCCGACTCCGGCAGTGCTGCCCGGCGCGAGTGACCCGTCCGGCATCCGAGAGACACTGCCGTCCAGGATGCAGTCAGCAACCAGCGCTGACGAATCAGATCTCTCATCCGAAAGGATCTGCGGCTGGAAGACGACTCCAAGATCCATGTCGACGACCTGGCCCTCGGCGATATACGACTCGAGAGCAGGACGGTAGAGAGCGCCTCCGTCCGCGTAGTACTCGGTCCAGCCGGGGTGATCGAGGTTGATCGGGTTGGACGTGATCGCCTCGTAGTAGGTCAGTTGGGCCATCAGGTAGGCCTCGATGATGGGGCGGTCTGCTTCGCTCAGCACCCACGGATAGGCGCTCTGTTCAGTCTCTTCCACTTGGATGAACGCCCACAGCTTGGGCATCAGTTCGTAGACCAGGCCGGGCGTGGTGACACCCGGCGCCGAGTCGACCAACCGCCACGGGCCGTCTGCCGACAGGCCGATGCCCGCCGGCAGCGTCGTGCTGACCACGACGGTCGTGGCCACCACGGTGCTCGACGTGGTCGAGCCCACCACCGACGTGGCCGTGGGCAACGGGCCCGCAGTCGGCCCCGGGGCCGGCACCGTGGCCAGACCACCGCCGTCGGCGCCCGAGCACGCCACCGCCACCATCGCAACTGCTACCGCCAGCAGTCCAACACGCACACGCAACATCACAACCTCCACACCCGTACTGGGCACAGCAACTCCGCCGAATCGGCAAAGAAACTAGTCCGCCGACGGACGATCCCACCAACGGTGGCACACCGACCACACGGCCACGACGCTGCTGCCCCCCAGGTCACGGTAGGGTCCAGGCGTGCTGGTGTGGATGGATCTGGAGATGACCGGCCTCGAGCCGGCCCGCCATGTGATCGTCGAGATCGCGACGATCATCACCGACGACGAGCTGAACATCGTCGCCGAAGGCCCCGACCTGGTGGTGCACCAGTCGGAGGAACTGCTGGCGCTGATGGACCCCGTGGTCGTGGAGATGCACACCAAGAGCGGGCTGCTCGCGTCCATCCGAGCGTCCACTCTCAGCCTCGAGGATGCCGGCCGCCAGACGCTCGAGTTCATCCGCCAGCATGTGCCCGAGGCACGCAAGGTGCCGCTGTGCGGCAACTCGATCGGCATGGATCGCCGGTTCCTGGCCGCCTACCTGCCCGACATCGAGAACCACCTGCACTACCGCAGCGTCGACGTCAGCAGTGTCAAGGAGCTGGTTCGCCGTTGGTACCCCGGCCTGCTGAACGGGCGCAGCCAGAAAGCCGGCAGCCACCGCGCGCTCGACGACATCCGCGAGAGCGTGGCCGAGCTGCGCTTCTACCGCGAGCGTGTGTTCATGCCGGTCGCAGCAGCCGCCGCAGCTGCCGCCGACCCCGACCCGGCCTGACCCACCGCCAGGCGCTGTCGGGGTTTCGCGCCAGGGCGGACCAGGGCGGACCCGGACGGCGACTGGCGGCGACGGGGACAGAAGTTCGGGGCCGTGAATTAAATCGGTTGACGTTGCGCCGCGAACGTGGTTGCCTTGACAACGATTTGACGCCAGCAGCCCGGCTCGCCGTGCGGCCCGACAGATCTCACGAAGACCAACGACCTACGGAAGGTACCCGACCATCATGAACCGCATGGATCTCGCACAGGAACTGGCCCCCGTGGCCGGCGCCGCGCGTCCGTGTGGCGTGTTCGGTTTCGGCTACACGTGGCGCTCCCGGTCGGCAATGCATGTGAATCTCATCGCTGCAACCGCTACCAAGCGCAACGCCCGACGCCTCGGGAAGCTCACGACGTAACGCCACGTCGCAAGCCCCCACCGAGGCCGTCGGGATCGCAAGATCCTGGCGGCCTTTCTGGTTTTTCACCTTCCCCCCGTCTTACGAGGAACACCCGACATGTACACCCTGAACGACACCAGCATCCTGAACGACACCAGCATCCTCAACGACTCGTACATCCTGACCACCTTCGATGAGCTCGTCGAGCCGATGGCAGTGCGCGTGGCCAAGCCGCGTTGCGCCGACGGCAATGGCACCCTCACCCACCTGTTCTTCTCGGACAACGCCCTCGACACCGCTCGCGCCAAGGCGATCTGCGGCAAGTGCTCGCTGGCCGAGGACTGCCTGGCCGGCGCACTCGACCGTGCCGAGCCGTGGGGTGTGTGGGGTGGCGAGCTGGTGGAGAACGGCCGCATCGTCGCCAACAAGCGTCCGCGTGGCCGTCCGCCCAAGCACCCGCGTCCGGCGGTCGCCATCGACGAGGTCCCCATTCCCCCGCACCTGTTGCCCGATTGGGTCGCCTGATCGAGGCACCGGGTGGGCCGTCGCCCCCAACGGCGGCCCACCCGGTAGGTGTGCGGCACCTGCCAGTCGGCGGCAACGCTCCGACGACCCTCCGACTGCACCCAGGCCCCCTGCCATCACAGCCGCCACCGGCGGCCTCCCCCCGGTGATGGCAGGGGGCGAACCCGGGCCTGCCTCACGGCAGCTCTCGGCCAGCGTGCGGGTGGCGCGCGACACCCGTCATCCGCTCGGCGCCGCCTCACCCCCACCGGTAGCCTGGCCGGGTGAAGGTGCGCACGCGTCTGTTGGCAGGGTCGCTGGCCGTTGCCGCCGTCCTGTCGCTGGCCATCGGGTGGGCCATCGCCCGCGTCGGCAACGACGACGACGGCGACACGGGCGACTCCGCTCGCCCCACCTTCGACGTGCCCAGCATCGAGACCAACGCGGTGGTGCGGGGCAAGCCGCTGCCCAGCGTGAACGTGCAGTTGCTGGACGGCAGCAGCATCGACGTCGCCTCGCTGGCCGGCCAGCCGCTGGTGATCAACGTGTGGGGCTCCACCTGCGGGCCGTGCAAGCAGGAGCTGCCCGACTTCGCAGCCGCCCACCTCACCTACGGCGATCAGGTGCGCTTCGTGGGCATCGACTACCTCGCCCCCAGCGCGCGGGAGGAGGCCTTCGCCCGCGACCGCGGCGTGCAGTACGAGCTGCTCTATGACGGCAACGGCGAGTTCATCACCGCCGTCGGCATCGCCGCCTTCCCCGTCACCCTGGTCGTCGACGCCGACGGGTTCGTGGTGCGCCAGACCGGGCAGCTCGACGAAGCAACCCTCGCGCAGTACATCGAAAGCGATCTGCTGTGATCGCCATCGACGGCCGGTTGCCGCTGTCGTTCACCAGCGGCCTGATCGCCGCGGTCAACCCGTGCGGGTTCGTGCTCTTGCCCACCTACCTCCTCTACTTCCTCGGCATGGAGAACCTGCGCCCGGGCGCCGAGCGCACGTCGGTCAGCCGTGCCCTCGCGGTCAGCCTGTCGGTGTCGGCCGGGTTCATGTCGGTGTTCGTGGTCATCGGCGTGATCACGAAGTGGTCCACCGACTGGTTCATGGACAAGATGCCCTACGTCTCGCTGGTCATCGGGCTGGCGCTGGTGGTGCTGGGCATCGCGATGGTGTTCGGCTACCGCCTGCCGTTCACCACCCCCAAGCTCGACGTCGGCAAGCGCGACCGCTCGGTGCGCAGCATGTTCGTGTTCGGCATCGCCTACGCCGTCGCTTCCCTGGGCTGCACCATCGGGCCGTTCATGTCCACCGTGCTGGGAGCGGTCTCCACCGAAGGGCTGCTCACCGGCATCGCTGCCATCGGGCTGTACGGCCTGGGCATGGCCCTACTGGTCACCGGCCTCACCGTGTCGCTGGCGCTGGCCAACACCGCGCTGCTGCGCACCCTGCGCAAGGGCATGGAGTGGTTCGAGTACGTAGCCGGCGTGTTCGTGTTGCTCACCGGCGTGTACCTGACCTACTACTGGTACTCCAGCATCAGCGAGAACGAGGGCAACGACTTGGTCACGCAGGCCACCTCCTGGCAGGAGCAGCTGGCCAACTTCATCGACCGCAACCAGACCGCCGTGGTGCTGCTGTCGTCGACGGTCATCGCCGTGGCGGTGGGCCTGGCGCTGTACACCAAGCGCCGGCCGCACGCCGGATGACCACCACGCCGTTCCGCGACCTGCTGAACACCGAAGGCGTGCGCGAGGTCTGTCACCTGCGCGGACGGCTGGGCTTCATGGCCTTCCACGGCGGCTCGCTGGAGAACCTGACCGACGTGGTCGCCGAGCAGGCCGCGGCGCGCAGCGAGGCCAGCTACTACGGCGTGCTGCAGCCGCCCGACCTGAACTGGCACATCCCGTCGCACCGCGTGTCGCCGGCCGAGTCCCCCACGCTGGCGGCGTTCGTGGAGCACGTGGAGGTGGTGATCACCGTGCACGGTTACGGCCGCCACGGCTTCTGGACCACCCTGCTGCTGGGAGGGCAGAACCGGCAGCTGGCCGACCACCTCGCCGGGCACCTGCGCCCGCACCTGCCCGACTACCACGTGGAGACCGACCTGCAGAAGATCCCCAAGGAGCTGCGCGGCATGCACGAGCAGAACCCGGTGAACCTGCCGGCCAAGCAGGGCGTGCAGATCGAGCTGCCACCGCGGGTGCGCGGTGCCAGCCCGGTGTGGAAGGACTGGCAGGGCCCCGGCCTGGTGCCCCACACCGAGTCGCTGATCAATGCCCTCGCCGCTGCCGCCACCACCTGGCCATCGACCGCGCCGCCATCTCGCCTTCCGCGAACTTAAGTTCCTCACGCGAACTTAAGTTCCCGAACGGAGGTACGCCGTCTGGGTCAGGGGGAGAGGCGTTCGAGGTGCCAGGCCGCTTCGACGTCGGCGGGGACGGACGAGTAGCGCAGGCGGTCGTGCAGGCGGCTGGGGCGGCCCTGCCAGAACTCGAACTCGTGCGGCCGCAGCAGCCAGCCGCCCCAGAACGCCGGGCGCGGCACCGGCGCCTCGCCGAACGTGGCGGCCATCTGCTGCACGCGGTCTTCCAGCCAGGTGCGGTCGGGGATGGCCTGCGACTGGGGCGACGCCCACGCACCGATCTGCGAGCCACGCGGCCGCGACGCGAAGTACTCGTCGCTCTCGTCGTCGGGCACCCGCTCGGCCGACACGGTGACGCGCACCTGGCGGTGCAGCTGCAGCCAACTGAACAGCATCGAGGCGCGGCCCGTGGCCTCCAGCTGCTGGCTCTTGGCCGACGTGTAGTTGGTGAAGAACGTGAACCCGCGCTGGTCGGCGCCGCGCAGCAGCAGGTAGCGCGACTGCGGCCACCCGGCTGCATCGACGGTGCCGAGCACGAACGCGTTCGGCTCGACGCAACCGGCATCGGAGGCGTCCTGGAACCAGCGCTGCCACTGCACCATCGGGTCGTGGTGCACGTCGAGCGTGTCGAGGCCGGCCGTCTCGTACTCGAACCGGTAGCGGGCCAGCCGGTCGAGTGCCGCGGCGCCGGCCTCGTCGCTCACGAGCCCGAACCGTCCGCAGTGACAGCGGCACCCGCGCCGGCAGCAGCACCAGGAGCAGTGATGACTTCCAGGCCGCGCATGTAGCGGCGCAGCACCTCGGGCACCACCACCGAACCGTCGGCCTGGCGGTAGTTCTCGATGATCGCCGCCCAGACGCGGGGCACGGCCAGCGCCGAACCGTTCAGCGTGTTGGCGATGGTGGTGCCCTTCTCGCCGGCAGTGCGATAGCGGATGTCGCCGCGGCGAGCCTGGTAGTCGCTGAACCAGCTGCACGAGCTGACCTCCAGCCAGTTGTCGCACCCCGGCGCGTACACCTCGATGTCGAAGCTGCGATGGTGGCTCTGGCCCATGTCGCCGGTGCAGATCTCGATGATGCGGTACGGCAGCCCGAGACCCTTGATCAGTGCCTCGGCGCGATCGACGATCTCCTGCAGCATCGCCGGGCCCTGTTCGGGAGTGGCCACCGACAGGATCTCCACCTTGTCGAACTCGTGGGCGCGCAGCATGCCCCGGGTGTCGCGCCCGGCCGAGCCGGCCTCGCGTCGGTAGCACGGTGTGTACGCCATCAGGCGAATGGGCAGCTGCGCCTCGTCGAGCACCTCGCCCGCGTACAGCGACGTCAGCGGCACCTCGGCCGTGGGGATGCACCACAGGTCGTCGCGCTCGATGGAGTAGGCGTCGTCGGCGAACTTCGGCAGCTGACCGGTGGCGGTGAGCGTAGCGGTGGTGACCAGCGACGGCGGGCGCACCTCTTCGAACGCATCGGCGTTCATGTCGAGCGCGTACTGGCACAGCGCGCGGGCCAGGGTGGCGCCGGCGCCGCGCTGCATCGTGAACATCGCCCCGCTGATCTTCGTCGCCCGCTCGTTGTCGAGGATGCCCAGCGCGGTGGCAGTCTCCCAGTGCGGCACGCGCTGGAAGTCGGGGAACGACTCCGGCAGGAACGGGCCCTTGACGATGGGGTTCTCCCGCTCGTCGGCACCGTCGGGCGCATCGACGTGCGGCAGGTTGGGGATGCGCAGCAGCAGGTCGCGGAGCTGGGCCTGCATGCCGTCGAGCTGCTCGGCCAGCGCCTTCTCCTGCTCGCCCAGCGCCCGGCTCTGCACCTGCAGCGCCTCGGCGCCGGCGGCATCGCCGTCGCGCCGCTTCAGGCCGACCTGCTTCGACAGGTCGTTCACCTCGGCGCGCATCGCGTCGC
>JAUSLQ010000270.1 GCA_030645675.1 Actinomycetota bacterium
TCTGTCAGGTCGTGCTCGACGACGAGAGCGTCGGGCCCTCCATCCAGACGGTGGTCACTGCCAACGCGCCGTTCACCGGCAGCTTCCTACCGGCGTTCCCTCTGTCGGGCTTCGATGGCGAGAACCCGAACGGCAACTGGACGATCAGCGTGCAGGACTTCTTCTCCTCTGATACTGGCGTGCTGCGTGCGTTCTCGGTGGTCGTCACCTCGCAGGCGACGGGCGACGTCACCTCGGCCAAGACCGTGGCGGGCGACTTCGCCGAGGGCGGCACCGTCACCTACACCGTGACCAACGCGAACAATGGCAACAGCACGGTCGCCGACAACCCGGGCGACGAGTTCACCGATGTGCTGCCCGCCGGGCTGTCGTTGGTGTCCGCGTCGGCCACCTCGGGCACAGCTGTCGCCACCATCGGCACCAACACCGTCACGTGGAACGGTTCGCTCGCACCGGCGAGCTCGGTGACGCTCACCATCACCGCGACGGTGAACGCCGGCACGCAGAACCAGGTGATCAGCAACCAGGGCTCCGTCTCGTTCGACAGCGACATCGACGGCACGAACGACGCGTCAGGTCTCAGCGACGACCCGGCGGTGGGCGGTGCCTCGGATCCCACCTCGCTCACGGTCGGGAACATCACGCCCACGGTCACCATCGTGCAGGCTGTCGGCCAAGCGGATCCCACGACTGCGCAGCCCGTGCACTTCACCGCGACCTTCAGCGAAGTGGTGACCGGGTTCGATCAGACCGACGTGGTGGTCAGCGGTGCAGTCGGTGCCACCACGGTGGTGGTGACCGGCGCCGGCCCCGTGTACGACGTCGCCGTGTCGGGTGCGTTGGGCTTCGGCGCCATCACCGTCTCCATCCCTGCGGGGGCGGCCGTCGACAACACCGACACGCCGAACCTGGCATCCACCTCCAGCGACGACACCGTCACCTTGGCGCCGGTGCCCACGACGACCACGACGACGCTTCCGCGAGGTCTGCCGGCCACCGGCTCGAAGGGCTCGGGGCTGCCGTTGGGGGTTGGCATCGCCGCCCTGCTGGCCGGTGGGGGAATGGTGCTCGCCAGCCGCCGTCGCCTTCACCACAGCAACTGACCACACGATGAACGGCCGGTCGCGGTGAGCGCTGCTCGCTGCGACCGGCCGTTGACGCGTGCGGCGCTGGGCTGCAGAGCAGGCTGCCACTTCGCCGAGCGTGTCTGACATAACGATGATTATGGGCGATACGTCGAGACGCCGCCCGGGCCGGTCGTCGTCTCATCGAACGAGTTCATGTCATGCCGTGACTGCACGGTTCCACGCTGCGAGATGACACGGCGTTCATGTCATGGCGCGGCCGCACAGTTGGCTGCTCTCAGCTGACACCCCGTTCGTGTCATCCCTCGGCTGTGCGGTTCGCTGCTGGCGGATGTCACGGGCGCTCACGTCATGTCACAGCTGCACTACGCGCTGCCGCAGAATGACGAGGCGTTCACGTCATGGCTCGACTGCGGGGTTCGCCGGACCAGGATGACGAGGGGCTTGGGCGTGGGAGGGCTTCCACTCCGGGCACCTGTCACCCACTTGGAGTTTCGTCATGACGAAACTCCTCACTCATTGGGGAGGAGTCAGCTCGCGATCTCTGATCGGTCGAGCTGCTTCCAGCAGCCAGTCGACGATCTCCTGTAGCTCGCGGACGCTCGGCTTGGCGCCGGCGGCGCTGAGGTCGCGCTCGGCGTCGTTCACTGCGCACGCCAGGACGTACAGCTCGTCGTGCAGCCGGTCGAGCTCGTCCTTGGTGATGATCAGCTCGTACTCGTTCAGTTGCAGCTCGGCGGCGCGCTGTTTGCCCACCCAATGCCACTGGCGGCACGCCTGCGAGCAGAACTCCCGCGGGCGGCCGGTCTTCTGGGTGGGCATCACGCGCCGGCACCACTTGCACCGCGACCGCTCCTCCGCTCTCCCCTCGTCGTCTCCCCCTACTTTCGTCATGACGAAACTGTAGATGCATGGAGGGTGCCGGCGATCGACTTCTCGCCCTGCGGCTCCGCGGGTGCTCAGCGGTCGGTGAGCGCGCCGCTGGCCTGCCAGGCGGACTCGGCGCGATCGAGCCGCTCGGCGGCGTCGGCGCGCAGGCTGTGCGCCACGCCGGCCACCAGAACGTTGGCCAATGCCAGTGTGCCGACGTGGCTGTCGAAGGGCCCACCGCCCGCCGCAGCGACTGTGAACGTGCGGTCGGCCAGCGCTGCTAGCGGAGACAGCAGGCTGTCGGTGATGACGGCGCACCACACTCCCCCGGCGCGGGCGCTCCGGGCGGCCTCGATCAGCCAGCGGTCGTATCGCCGCAGATCGATGGCCAGCAGGGTGTCGGTGGCTTGCAGCAAGGCCACCGTGCGCCGCACGGCGACGTCGTTGCCCTCGATCAGCGCCACGCCGTCGCGCAACGAGGCGAGTTCGCCCACCAACTGCTTGGCCACGCCCAGGGAGGCGTCGCCCGACAGCACGAACACGCGCGACCGCGGATCGGCGACGCGCGCCACGACCTCGGCCAGCGCATCGCCGGCCAGCGCGCGCAAGGTGCTGGTGACGTTGTCGACTTCCAGTTGCAGGTGTCGCCCGATCGCGTCGGTGGCTGCTGGCTCCCGGATGCGCTCGGCAGCAGGCCGCAGCTGCCCCGCCAAGGCGTGCTGCACCGACGCCTGCAGCCCGGTGAACCCGTCGAAGCCCAGCTTGCCGGCCAGGCGCACCACGGTGGCGGCACCCGACGACGAGGCCTCGGCCAGCTCGGCGACCGTGCCGAACGCCACCAGCTGTGGGCGCTCGAGCACGACCTCGGCGACGCGTCGCTCGGCGGGCGTGAGCGAGGTGTTGGCCCGACCGATGCGCTCTGCCACTTCCACGCTCCCGACTGTACGCGATCACCGCGTGCTGACATGAACGTTTCAGAAGTTGCTACAATTGGAACAGATATTCCATCCGCCGAATCGAAGCGAGGCGAACCGCCATGACCACACTGACCGAGCACGTGCTGCCGATGGTGATCGAAGTGCCCGCCTGGGCCGCGGTCGAGGCTCCCGATCTACCGATCGGAGACGAGCGCTTCGTGCGTGCCGCCGGCCACGCCGCTCGGACGCTGCCTGCGCAGGTGCACGACGCGCTGATCGACTTCGCCGATGCGCCGCCCCAAGCCGGGGCGATCGTGCTGCGCGGCATGCCCGTGGGCACGCTGGGCCGCACCCCCGACTCGCCGACCTCCCCCACCACCAAGGACCGGGTCAGCGAGTTCACGCTGCTCACCGTGGCCCGCCGCCTGGGCCAGCCGGTGGGCTACTTGCCCGAGCACGGTGGCGACCTTGTGCAGAACCTGGTGCCCACCCGCTCGAGCGCCGACCGGCAGGTCAGCACCTCGTCGAAGGTGGAGCTGATGTTTCACACCGAGGCGGCCTTCCACCCGCATCGCCCGAAGTACCTGATGCTGCTGTGCCTGCGCGGCGACTCGAACGCGGTCACCACCCTGTCCAGCATCTTCGAAGTGCTCCCCCATCTGCCTCGCGAGCTGGTCGACACCCTGTTCCAACCTCGCTTCCGCACGGCCGTCGACGAGAGCTACCTCCACGGGCGCAGCAACGTGCTCGGCGCGCCCGCGCCGGTGCTCAGCGGCGAGCGCGATCGGCCTTCCATGGTGTTCGACGCCGACCTGATGGTGGGCATGGACGAGGAGGCCGACGACGCGTTGCGTGCCCTGGGTGCCGCTGTCGCCGGCTGCCACACCGGGCTCTCGCTGCAGGCAGGCGACCTGCTGGTGGTGGACAACAGCGTCGCCATCCACGGTCGCTCGCCGTACCAGCCACGCTTCGATGGCTTCGACCGCTGGATCCAGCGCTCGATGGCCGTCACCGATCTGGCCGCCAGCGCCGGCGAGCGCAACGGCCGCGTGATCGTCACCCACTTCGGAGTCTGAGCCGGCCAGCCACAGGCATGGGTGGGCATCGGCGCGGCCCGGTTAGGGTGCCGAGGTGACGAAGCTGCTGGCCCGGTTCTGGTTGTTCATCTGGCGCTGGGAGACCATCGTGCCGCCCACCGCGATGCCGCAGAAGTGCGTGATCATCGCCGCACCGCACACCACCAACTGGGACTTCCCCATCACTTTGGCGATGGCCAAGGTGACCGGTGTGAAGATCTCATGGCTGGGCAAACGGGCGCTGTTCAAAGGCCCGATGGGGCCGGTGATGCGACGCCTCGGTGGCGTCGCCATCGACCGTGGCGCGCCAGGCGGGATGGTGGCCGCTTTGACCGCAGAGTTCGCGACACGCGATCACCTGATGCTGGTGGTGCCCGCCGAAGGCACCCGCTCGCGTACCGAGTACTGGAAGTCGGGCTTCTATCGCATCGCCCAACAGGCGCAGGTGCCGGTGGTGCTGGCCTACGTGGACCGCGCCACCCGCTCGGGCGGCTTCGGCCCGGCGATCACGCTCACCGGCGACATGAAGGCCGACATGGACGAGGTGCGCGAGTTCTACGAGGGCAAGGAAGGCCTGCGCCCCAACCGCTTCGGCCCCGTGCGCCTGAAGGAAGAAGACGACGCAACCGCTGAGTAGCTGCGCCGGTTCTGTGGGTCGGTCGGCTCGCTATGCGCCACCCAGCGCCAGCCAGGCCGACGACACGACGGCGGCTCCGCTGGCGAGCACCGTCGCCTCCGCCACTGGGCGGCCCCACAGGCGCAGCAGCACGTCGACGGCGCCACCTGTGATCTCGGCGTCAGGGGTGGTGTCGGGGGTGGTGTCGGGGGCAACCACCTCCACGCGGCCACTGCGGCCGTCGATCACCCATCGCTGGCCGGTGTCGGTGAGCTGCACCCCGAACACGGATGCGGGAACCGGCCGCTGCTCGCGGCTGAGCATGCGAGGCAGCATCACGTGCCAGTACTCGTCCACCCCGTCGGCAGCGAACCCGCTGTCGATCGTCGGCTCCAGGCCCGCCGCCAGCTCGGCATCCCACCGGTGAACGCTCGCCTCCTGTGCCTGGCGCCGGCGCCACAAGCCGGCCAGCTTCGGCTCCACCGGGAATGGGTGCCACGTCGGTTGCTGCGGGTCGGTGGCCGTCAACGTGGCCAGCAGGCGCTCGCCGCCGGCGCGCAGCCAGGCGGCAAGGTCGGCCATGGCGGGCGGCACCGGGTCGTCGGCGGGGTCGAGCTTCGGCATCTGGCCGGTGAGGATCGCCGCTCGCGCCCAGCGCTGCACGCCGCCCAGGTGGGCGCCGAGCGCGTGGAGCGACCAGCCGGGGCAACCGGCCACCGGGGCGTCGGCCGGTCCGGCCGCCAGTGCGGCCGCGCACGCGTCGATGTCGGCGGCGAGCAGGGCGAGGTGGTCGAGACTCATGCGAAGCACAGTACGCCCGGCAGAATGGCAGGCGATGAACGATTTCAGCGCCTCCGACATGCCGCCCGCTCCGGAGCGGGCGTTCGCCAGCGACAATGCCGCCGGCGCCCACCCGGCAGTGGTGCAGGCGGTGGTCGACGCCAACGAGGGCCATGCGCTCGCCTACGGCGCCGACCGCTGGACCGAGGAGGCGCAGGCCCGCTTCCGCGACCTGTTCGGCCCCACCAGCGAGGCCTACCTGGTGTGGAACGGCACGGGCGCGAACGTGATGGCGCTGGCCACGATGGCGCACCCCGCCGAGTGCGTGGTGTGCAGCGAGTGGGCGCACATCGCTGTCGACGAGGCGGGCGCGCCCGAGCGAGCGCTGGGCGCCAAACTGCTGACGTTGCCGGCTCCCACCGCCAAACTCGTGCCGGCCCAGTTGCAGGCCCTGGCGCATCTGCAGGGCGTACAGCACCACGCCCAACCCGGAGTGGTCAGCATCACGCAGAGCACGGAGCTCGGCACGCTGTACACCGCCGACGAGGTCGCGGCGTTGTGCGACCAAGCGCACCGCATGGGCATGTTGGTGCACCTCGATGGCGCACGCATCGCCAACGCGACTGCTGCGCTCGGCGGCTCGGTGGCAGCGCTGCGCAGCTTCACCGTCGACGCCGGTGTCGACGTGGTCAGCTTCGGCGGTACCAAGGCCGGGTTGCTGGGTGGCGAGGCCGTGGTGTTCCTGAACCCGTCGCTCGCCCTGCGGGCGAAGTACGTGCGCAAGATGGTGAACCAGTTGCCCTCCAAGATGCGCTTCGTGGCGGCGCAGTTCAACGCGCTGCTGCACGACGAGCTGTGGATCCGCCTGGCGCAGCAGTCGAACGCCACGGCCACGGCGCTGTACGAGGCCACCCGAATCCTCCCGGGCGTGCAGTTCGATCACGCCCCGGAGGTGAACAGCCTGTTCCCCACGCTGCCCGCTGCGGCGATCGAGCCGCTTCGCGACTGGTGCTTCTTCTGGGATTGGGATGTGGCCCGCTGTCAGGTGCGGTGGATGACCGCGTGGGACACCACCCTCCCCGATGTCGAGCGATTCGCGGCTGGTGTCCGCCATCTGCTGGCCGACGTGGCGCGAGCCTGAGAGCTGCTCCGGCGCGGCTCGCGTGCGCGCAGAAATCGCGCAAAGAAAGCGGCGGAGAAGGCTGGACTTCGGTGTCGCCGATCGCCTATCCTCTGGCGTTACTTGCTCACAGCAAGTAACGCGCCATCACGGACAGGGGGTTCCATGGCAGCGGTCGATCTCTTCGTACAGCGCGTCATCACCGACGATCGGTGGATGCACGATGCAGCCTGCCAGGGGCTGACGCATCTCTTCTTCCCGCCACCGGCCGAACGGCCGCAGGCGAGAGAGCGGCGTGAGGCCACGGCCCGCGACGTGTGCGGCAGTTGCTCCGTGAACCAGAAGTGCCGCGAATTCGCACGCACCAATCATGAGTACGGCTACTGGGGCGGCGAGAGCGAAGACGAGCGGCACGCTGCCGGGTACCGCCTGATCGCTCCGATCGGTGTCCGCGCCCGCAACGTGATCTGAGCACGCGCCGGCCGCACCACGCGGTGGCACGGCCAGATCCGCGCGAGGGCACCTACGATGCCGATCATGTCCGGCTCGCTCCCCCACCGAACTGCGATCTCTGCGGCGTGGGCCGCATACGGCGACCGCCGATCGATCGTTGCCACTGACGAGGTCAGCGCCAACGTGTCCACCAACCGCGTGTACCGCATCCACCTCGACGACGGCGGCACGGTGATCGGCAAGGTGTCGTCGTACGGCTCGTACTTCCTGTTCTACGAAGACCACGACCGGCTCAGCCGCTGTGCCCACCTGCTGGAAGGCACACGGTTCAAGGGGATGCTGGCCGAGGTGTGGCACCGCGACGGCCGCATCTTCACCTGGTACGACCAACGGATGTGGGTGGTCTTCTACGACGACGTGCCGCGCCGCGACACCCTGCCGCGCATCCTCAGCGTCGAGCAGGTGCGCAACCTCGGCCGCGAGATCGCCGAGTTCCACCACGCATGCACCGATCTCGCGCCCAGCATCCCCGCCGGCTCGAAGACGGTGAAGAGCGACGCGATCCACCTTCTGGACCTGCTGGAGAGCCCGTTCGCCCCGCGCAACTTCGACCTGCCACCGGAGTCGATCGGCGTGCTGTGGAAGCACACGCACCGCTTCCTCGAGCGGCTGATCGAGGTCGGCTACGACGAGTGGCCCAAGATTCCGGTGCTCATCGACTGGAACCTGGGGAACTTCTCCGTGGCCACGGAACCCGACGGTACGTTCCGGCTGTTCAGCCGCTGGGACTACGACTGGTTCCGCATCGAGCCGCGGATGCTCGACTTCTACTTCCTGTCGCGCGTATCGAGCAAGACCGGCGACCGCACCCAGTTCACGTACGGCCCGCACACGTTGGTGGAGCCCACCTTCCTCGAGTTCCTGCACGCGTACCGGCAGGTGTTCCCGATGAGGAACGAGGAAGTGATGTTCCTGCCCGAGGTGTACCGCTTCTTCATCCTCAACTACGTGGTGCGCGAGGGCGCCCGGTTCTTCCGCCCCGACTTCTGCACCCAGTTCCGCCGCGACGCGGTGCGCACCTACCTTCCTGCGCTCGACCGGCTCGATGCGTCGCCCCTGCTGGGCACCGGCCCATGAGCCACTGGCTGCCCTCGCCGTTGCCCGACCAGGTGGCGGCGTGCGATGCACTGGGCCTCTCGGCGGCCATCGAGCTCGACGGCGGTGATCGGGTGTGGCTGCTGCGGTCGGCTCCGTAGCGAGCCTGCCCTGGTGGTACCTGCAACGATGGTGGTCGTGCCCAACATGGATTACACCCAGATCACCGTCGCCGACGCCGGCCCCGTCACCATCATCACGCTGAACCGCCCGGAGAAGCTGAACGCCTGGACACCACGGATGGCGGAGGAACAGGCCCATGCCATTCACGCCGCCAACCTGAACCCGGTGATCGGTGCGATCGTGATGACGGGCGCCGGCCGTGGCTTCTGCGCCGGTGCCGACATGGAGGCGACGTTCCAGTCGCGCATCGACGGCGTCGACCCCGGCAACGACACCGCCGGCGGCGTGGGCGGCATGCCGGCCGGGTTGGACTGGGTGGCGCTGGTGCGTGCGAGCAAGCCGATCGTCTGCGCAGTGAACGGCGCCGCGATCGGCATCGGAGTGACGATGTGCTTGCCGGCCGACCAGATCATCGCGTCCACCGCCGCCAAGTTCGGCATGGGTTTCATCAAGATGGGCCTGGTTCCAGAGCTGGCCAGCACGCGCCTGCTGGCCGCTCGCTGCGGCTTCGGTCGCGCCAGCGACCTGTTCCTGTCAGGCCGGGTCGTCGGTGGCGGCGAAGCACACTCCCTCGGCCTGGCCGACCGGCTGGTGGAGCCCGACGAACTACTGCACACTGCGCTCGCAGTCGCCGGCACCTACGCCGCCAACCCCGACCTGCAGCTGCGCATGACCAAGCAGCTGATCACCGAGAACGTGGTGGAAACCGACCTGCACGCCATCCAGCACCGCGAGCAGAGGTTGCTCGCCGAGTGCTGGAAGAGCCCCGAGCACAAGGAAGCAGTGGCCGCCTTCATCGAGAAGCGGCCCCCCGTGTTCCGGCCGCCGGCGGCAAGCGAAGCATGAGCACCGGCGAGCACTTCGACGTCTGCGTGGTCGGTAGCGCCAACCTCGACCTGGTGGCCACGGTCGATCGCCTGCCCGGGCCAGGCGAAACGGTCAGCGGCAGCAGTTTCGCGGAGTACCCGGGTGGCAAGGGACTGAACCAGGCGGTGGCCGCGGCGCGGGCCGGCGCGAGCGTGGCGTTCGTCGGTGCGGTGGGTGCCGACGCGGCCGCCACCACCCTGCTGCAGGTGATGGCCGACGACGGCATCGATGCCACGAACGTGGCCATGGCCGCAGTCGCCACCGGGCGGGCGCTGATCGGCGTCAGCGTCGCCGGCGAGAACTCGATCATCGTCGTGGCCGGCGCGAATGGAACGGTGACGGGTCACGGGCTGCCGCCGGCGGCGGTGCTGCTCGTGCAGCTGGAGGTGCCGCTGCCAGCCGTGCAGGCTGCTCTGGCGGCGGCCCGCGCTGCCGGGGCCATCACCGTGCTGAACCCCGCGCCGGCGCAACCGCTGGACGAGGCGTTGCTGCGCCTGTGCGACGTGGTGGTGCCGAACGAGCACGAGGTGCAGCTGCTGGGCGGGGCAGCCCACCTGCTGGCGCTCGGTGCCAACGCCGTCGTGGTCACGCTCGGCAGCAAGGGAGCCGAGCTGCACACCGCAGGCGGCGTCGCCCACGTCGCACCCTTCGCTGTCACTCCGGTGGACACCACCGCCGCCGGCGATTCGTTCTGTGGTGCGCTGTGCGCCCGGCTCGCCGCCGGCGACGAGCTACCGGTCGCGTTGCGGTTCGCCGCCGCTGCCGGGGCCTTGTGCACCACCCGGGCCGGGGCCGTGCCCTCCATCCCCCATCGGGCGGAGATCCAGGCATTGCTCAGCGGAGCGTGATGGCGACCCAGCCGTCCATCTCGTCGCTGGCCACGACCTGAAGTGGCGCCAGTGCCTGCAGCACGTGGGCGTGGGCCTCGGCCAGGATGCCGCTGATGACCAGCGCCCCGCCCGGCGCCAGCACTCGCTGCAAGTCGGCCGACAGCGCCACCAGAGTGGGCGCCAGGATGTTGGCCAGCACCAGCTGGTAGCTGCCGTCGACGTCGGCCAGGTCGGTGGTGCTGACGTGGATGCGCTGGGCCACACCGTTGGCCGCCGCGTTGTCGCGCGTGACCGGCACCGCCGCCGGGGCGATGTCGATGGCATCGGCGTGACCGGCACCGAACACGCAGGCGCCGATGGCCAGCACACCCGAGCCGCAGCCAACATCGAGCACGGTGCACCCTGGCTGCACGAGCCGTCGAAGCGCGCGCAACGACAGCATGGTCGTCGGGTGGTCGCCCATGCCGAACGTCGAGCCCGGTTCGATGTGCAGCACCGTAACACTGGTGGGTGCCTCGAACGGCACCCACGCCGGGCGCACGACCAGATCGGGTTGCACCCACACCGGCTGGGCGAATTCGCGCCAAGTATCGGCCACCATCTCGTCGACCTCGACGAAGCGCCACGGCCACTCTGCGGGTAGGTGCACCTGCTCGGGTGGCAGTTCGTCGCCCAGCGAGGTCCACAGCTCGACGGCCCCGTGCCCGCCTGCTCGTTCTTCCACGGCCACCACCCCGAGTCCCCACAGGGCATCGCTGGCCAGCTCGACCTGCTCGGCAGGAACGGTGACCACGAAGGCTCGCATCAGTCGATCCTGCGCAACTCGGTCTTGTACCGCTCTGAGCGCTGCACATATGCACGCGCCCCGTGCTGAATGTCGGCCGACCGGGCGCGGCCGGCCTTGATGACCGCCGGCGTGCCGACGGCCAGCGAGCCGGGCGGCACCTCGGTGTCGTTCAGCACCACCGCATTGGCGGCGACGACCGAACCGGTGCGCACGACCACGCGGTGCAGCACGATGCTGCCGTTGCCGATCATGCAGCCCGACTCGATCGTGCACGCCTCCAGGTGCACCATGTGACCCACCACGCAATCGTCGCCCACGATGGTCGGGTGCTCGGGTGTGGTGTGCAGCACGCAGTTGTCCTGGATGCTGGTGCGGTCGCCGATGAGGATGTAGCCCTCGTCGCCGCGCAGC
Source organism: Actinomycetota bacterium (assembly GCA_030645675.1). GTDB lineage: Bacteria > Actinomycetota > Acidimicrobiia > Acidimicrobiales > Ilumatobacteraceae > UBA668. The sequence goes on from JAUSLQ010000270.1 coordinate 11,091, forward strand.
ACCGCGCCGGGCCACACCGAGCTCTGCGCGCCGATGCGCACATCGCCGATGATGACGGCATCGGGATGGATGTATGCATCGGGATGGATGCTGGGTACGTGGTCTCCGAGCGCATAGACAGGCACGCTCGCAGGGTAGCGATCCGGCGCGCTGGATCCTGATCCCTGTGGGGCGAACTGCCGTCCACCAGATACCGTGGAGTCCTATGTCCCGCAGGATCGAAATCGAGCTCACCAGTGCGCGCCCCGACGGCACGTGGACGTGGCGAGCCGCAGGTGCTCAGAAACCCAAAGGCGTGCTCGACGGCACGCTGCTCCCGGCCGATGCGGCCATCGGGACGGTGTTGAAGGCCGACGCCGAGTACGAGCTCGACGGCATCACGATCCTGTCGGTTGCGAGCGGCAAGGCCAAGGCCGAGAAGGGCAACGTGCTCGAGCTGATCGCCAGCGACAAGCCGTTCGAGGCCGTCACTCAAACGCTGGCCCGTCGCGAACGTGGCGAACGCACCGATCGCGGCGACCGTGGCGACCGCCGCGACCGTCCGCCGCGTCG
>JAUSLQ010000271.1 GCA_030645675.1 Actinomycetota bacterium
CGGCATCGTGCGCGCCATGCAGGACACCACCGAGCCGAAGTACTCGTACGCGTCGCTGCCGATCCTGATCCACGGCGACGCGGCGTTTGCCGGGCAGGGCATCGTCGCCGAGTGCCTGGCGATGAGCGACATCGCCGGCTACCGCGTGGGCGGCACCATCCACCTGATCATCAACAACCAGATCGGGTTCACCACCAGCCCGCAGCACTCGCGCAGCTCGCTGTACTGCAGCGATGTCGCCAAGACCGTGCCGGCCCCCATCTTCCACGGGAACGGCGACGACCCCGAGGCCTGCGAGCGCGTGGCCGAGCTGGCGTGCGAGTACCGCCAGCGCTTCCACAAGGACGTCGTGATCGACCTGGTGTGCTACCGCCGCCACGGCCACAACGAGGGCGACGACCCCAGCTACACCCAGCCGCTGATGTACAAGGCGATCGCCGAGCGGCGCAGCGTGCGCAAGCTGTACGTGGAGGCGCTGGTGAAGCGCGGCGAGCTGTCGGTGGAGGAGGCCGAGGGCGCACTGGCCGACTTCCAGCACAAGCTGCAGTCGGCGCTGGACGAGACCCGTTCGCACGCACCCGAACTGGTGAAGGTGGCCAAGCCGCCGAAGCCGGTGGGCGTGCGCCCGCACGTCGAGACCGGCGTGGCCCGCGCCACGCTCGACGCGATCTTCAGCCACTTCACGGCCTACCCCGACGGGTTCACCCCACACCCGAAGCTGGCCCGCCAGTTCGAGACCCGCTCGAAGATGTACCACGAGCAGGGTGAGATGGAATGGGCCACGGCCGAACTGCTGGCCATGGGCTCACTGGTCACCGAGGGCACCCCGGTGCGCCTCGCCGGCGAAGACAGCCGCCGCGGCACGTTCAGCCAGCGGCACGCCGCACTTGTGGACTACGAGAACGAGCAGGTCTGGATCCCCATCAGCACGCTGCCCGACAAGAAGGCCAGCTTCTGGGTGTACGACAGCCTGCTCAGCGAGTACGCCGCGCTGGGGTTCGAGTACGGCTACTCGCACGAGAACAAGGACGCGCTGGTGCTGTGGGAGGCCCAGTTCGGCGACTTCGTCAACGGTGCCCAGATCATCATCGACCAGTACCTGGTGGCCGCCGAAGACAAGTGGGGCCAGGAGAACGGCCTTGTGCTGCTGCTGCCGCACGGCTTCGAAGGCCAGGGCCCCGAGCACAGCTCGGCGCGCATCGAGCGCTTCCTCACCCTGTGCGCCGACGACAACATCCAGGTGTGCAACGCCACCACGGCCGCGCAGTACTTCCACCTGTTGCGCCGCCAGGTGCGTCGCGAGTTCCGCAAGCCGCTGGTGGTGTTCACCCCGAAGGCGCCGCTGCGCATGAAGGACAGCCGCTCGAAGGTCGACGACCTGACGAACGGCTCGTTCCAGGAAGTGCTCGACGACCCGTTCGTGGCCGACCGTTCAGCGGTGCAGCGCGTTGTGTTCTGCAGTGGCAAGGTGGCCTGGGACGCGATGTCGGAGCGCACCAAGCGCAACGCCGCCGCAGCCGTGGTGCGCGTCGAGCAGCTGTACCCGTTCCCGGGTGAGCGAATGCGCGAGGTGCTGGCGCAGTACCCCAACGCCCACGACGTGGTGTGGCTGCAGGAAGAGCCCGACAACATGGGTCCGTGGCGCTTCGTCGAGGCCCGCTTCTGGAAGATCAAGGAAGAGGGCTATCACCTGCGCCTGGTCAGCCGCATCGGCAGCGGCAGCCCGGCCACCGGCAGCAAGGCCATCCACGACCAGGAGTTGGCCGACATGATGGACGACACCTTCCAGGGCCTGTGACCAGCCGACTGTTGCGCGCCGGCTAGAGCCCCAGGACCGCCGTCAGGTCGGCGATGGCTTGTGGGGCGTCGAGCACCTTGATGGTGGTCATGCCCATCGCCGCCGCGGGCTTCAGGTTGATGCCCAGGTCGTCGAGGAAGATGCACTCGTTGGGCTGCACCCCGAGCAGCTCGCAGGCGATCTCGTAGAAGCGCACCTCGGGCTTGCGCACGCCGACCTTGCTGCTCTCCACCACCTCGTCGAAGCGGTCCATCACGGCGGCCAGGGCCGCCGCCCGCTCGGGGGTGGCCTGGTTGCCGACGACGTTGTTGGTGAGGCAGGCCACCTTGTAGCCGGCGGCCTTCACCTGGTCGAGCAGTGCGACCATCTCCGGGCGGATGTCGCCCGACAGCAGCGACAGCACCTCGCCGCCGCGGACGTGCTGGCCCAACGCGGCCGCCTCGGCGGCGAACAGGCCGTCGAACTCGGCCGGGCCGATGTCGCTGCGCTCGAGTTGCGCCCATGCGTTGTCGTGCGGATCGGTGGCGTTGACGGTGCGGATGAAGTCGAGCGGCAGGCCACGTTCGGCTTCGAAGCGGTTGAACGCTTCGAACGGGCTGCTGAGGATGACTCCGCCGAAATCCCAGAGGACGGCTTTCTTCACCCGTGCATCGTAGGCTGGACGAGTTATGCCTCATCATGTCGTCGTCGACGGATCGAACCTCGCCACCGAGGGCCGTACCCAGCCCAGCCTGAAGCAACTGAACGAAGCGGTGCTCGCCTACATGGCAGAAGACCCGACGGCGCTCATCACCGTGGTGGTCGATGCCACCTTCGGGCACCGCATCGATGCGAAGGAAGTGGCTGAGTTCGACGAGGCGGTCAGCAACAACGAGCTGGTCGCACCGCCGGCGGGTGCCATCGGGCGCGGCGACGCGTTCGTGCTGAGCATCGCCAACAAGGTGAACGCGAACATCCTCACCAACGACAGCTACCAAGAGTTCCACGGCCAATACGACTGGCTGTTCGACGAGGGCCGCCTGATCGGCGGCAAGCCCGTGCCGCACATCGGCTGGGTGTTCGTGAACCGGCTGCCCGTGCGCGGTCCGCTCAGCCGCAAGGCGTTCAGCGAGGCCAAGCGCAAGGGTGGCCCCGTCGGCCCGGTGAACACCGGCCGGAGCCGTGGCGGTCGCAGCAAGGCTGCCGACGAAGGCACGGTTCGCGTGGGTAGCCCCGAGGCGAACATGCCGATGCCGGTGCCGAAAGCTCCGCCGCCCGGCCGTGCCGTGGCGGCGGCCCTCGCCGCCGAAGCCAAGCCGGTGGCCACCAAGGCAGGTCGTCGCGGCCGTGGGGGCAGTGCCGCGGCGGTTGCCACGGGCGCTGCCGCTCCGGCCGCAGTTGCATCCGCACCTGCCGCCGGGCAGCACGCCCCCCGCTCCACGGTCAACGAGCTGCTCACGTTCCTCACGTTCGTGGAGAAGCACCCGGTGGGCACCAGCGTCAACGCCATCGTCGATCACTACTCGTCGCACGGCGCCTACGTGCGCCTCGGCGAGGTGGTGGGCTACGTGCCCCTGCGGCTGATGGCCGATCCAGCGCCGCGCAGTGCCCGCGAGTTCATGAAGGTGGGCGAGTCGGTGACGCTGGTGGTCGACAGCTTCGTGCCCGGCAAGCGCAGCATCGACCTGGCGATTCCCGGCGTCGGCTCGGTGGTGCCGCTGCCCGAGGTCGCGGCCAAGCCGGCGAAGGCTGTTGGGCGCCGTGGTAAGGCCAAGCCCGTCGACGAAGTAGAGGCGGGGCCGCGCGCAGCTGCCGTGGAAGGCGATGGCCCGCAGGCCAAGGCCCGTCGCGGCCGCAAGCCTGCCGCCGCCGCAGCAGCCGAGGCGGCGGCACCGGTCGCAACCGCGCCGCGCCGTGGGAAGAAGGCGGCCGAGCCGACAGCTGATGCCCAGCAGACGTCCGGCCATCGCGCAACCCGCTCGCCGGAAGCGGCGGGCACGGCTGGCCCGGTCACCGAGCCAGGTGCCAAGCGCGCCGGCGGCCGGAAGGCCGCCCCGGTCAAGGCGGCAGCCAAGGCGGCCGACAAGCCCACCAGGGCCGCGGAGGCGACCGGTACACCCGCCAAACCCGCGGCTGCTTCCGCCCCTGCCGCGTCCGCTGCACAGCAGCCCGCCGCGAAGAAGGTCACCGCGGCCAAGGCCGCCCCGACGAAGTCCGACAAGCCTGCGAAGACCGTCACCGCGGCGCGGCCCACCAAGGCCGCGGCCAACGACGGCGCGGCGAAGACGGGTACGGCCAAGTCGGGAACTGCGAAGACGGGAAAGGCGAAGACGGGTACGACGCCGGGTACGGCGACGGCCGGTACGGCGACGGCGGGTACGGCGAAGACGGGTACGGCGACGGCGGGTACCGCGCCGGCCAGCCCGGCAGCGGCTGCCAAGCCGCGTGCAGCCAAGGCGGCCGCGCCGGCTCGGCGTGGCCGCGCCGGCGGCTGATTGGGTACGGTCGCAGTCGTGCGCATCGCCACGTGGAACGTGAACTCGTTGAAGGCTCGCCTGGCGCGGGTGGAGGAATGGCTGGCCGATGTGCAGCCCGACGTGCTGTGCATGCAGGAGACCAAGCTGGCCGACGACGCGTTTCCTGCGCTGACGTTCGCTGCACTGGGCTACGAAAGCGCCCACCACGGGTACGGCCAGTGGAACGGCGTGGCGATCCTGTCGCGGGTGGGCCTCACCGATGTCGTGTCGAACTTCGCCGACGGTGGCGAGCCCGACCCCGATGCGCGCGTCATCTCGGCCGTCTGCGACGGGGTGCGGGTCACCAGCGTGTACGTGCCCAACGGGCGCTCCCTGGACCACGAGCACTACCAGTACAAGCTGCGCTGGATGGCCCAGCTGCGGCGCCACGTGGCCGCGCTGTCGCAGCCGACCGATCAGGTGGTCGTGGCCGGCGACTTCAACATCGCACCCACCGACCTCGACGTGTACGACACGGCGAAGTTCGTCGGTGCCACCCACGTCAGCCCACCTGAGCGGGCGGAACTCGCGGCGCTCTGCGAGTGGGGCATGACCGACCTGTTCCGCCAGCACCACCCCGAAGGGAAGCTGTACAGCTGGTGGGACTACCGCGCCGGCGACTTCCACCAGGGCCGTGGCTTGCGCATCGACCTCGTGTTGGGCACCGCCGCGGTTGCCGAGCGATGCGCGTTCAGCATCATCGACCGCAACGCCCGCAAGGGCACGTCGCCCTCGGATCACGCCCCCGTGATCGTGGACCTGGTGTGATCGGCGAGGGCCAGGCAGCGCGCTTGGCCGGCGACTCGCGCGCCGAGCTGGCCGAGGCCTGCCGGCAGATCATCGACGAGCTCAGCTCCAGCAGCGCCGACGGCGCCGCGTTCGCGCACGCACGCGACCTGGTGCAGCAGGCGGTCGATCTGCTGCACGCGCTGCCGCACGACCGCCCGTACGTGGGCGGCGAGTCGTCGCTGGCCATGTACCGCGATCGCATCTTCATCGATCACAGCCCGTTCGTGGGCCCGCTGAACCCCATCGCCCCACCGATCGTCGTGGCGGCCGAAGGCACCAGGGTCACTGGCCTGGTCACCTACGGCAAGGCGTTCGAGGGTGCTCCGATGTGCGTGCACGGGGGCACTGTCGCTGCCGGGTTCGACGAGATCCTTGGCTTCTCGCAGGGCCTCACCGGCCAACCGGGCATGACTGCCTACCTGAACGTGCAGTACCGCTCGCCCACCCCGCTGCAAGTGCCGTTGCGCTTCAGTGCCGATGTCGAACGTGTGGAAGGACGCAAGATCTATGCCCGTGGCGAACTGCGAGTGGTGGCCGACGACCGCCTGTGCGCCGACGCCGAGGGCCTGTTCATCACCGTCAACCCGGAGATCTTCCGCCCGATGATGGCGAAGCGCGAACGCGAACGCGAACGCGAACGCGATAGCGATAGCGAACGCGAAAGCGAGCGAGGCCGGCCAGGCGAGTAGCCGTAGCCCGCCGAGAGGTGGGCGGGGTGAGTGGCCGTGGTGACTCAGGCGGTGTCGGGCAGCGGGCGCAGGCGGGCGGCGGCGGTCTCGGTGATGCCAAGCCGGCCTGCCAGCTCGGCGGTGGTGGCTGGTGGTTGTTCGGCCAGCGAGCGCAGCACCCGGTCGCTGCACACCGACTGCTCGGACTGCCCCGATGCCTTGGCGACGGCCAGCCTCCACTCGCGGTACGGCGTCACCGCGTCGGTGCTGCGACCGGGGCGCGGCGGCGGGGTGACGACCTCGTCGGCAAGGCCGCTGTCGGTCACCGCGGCCAACCAGCGGCTGGGGGCCCCGGGCCGGCGGTTGCGCTCGGCGCAGTGCGTCACCAGCAGGTGCTGGGCGGCGCGGGTGATGGCCACGTAGAACAGGCGGGCCTCCTCGGCCAACTGGGCGGGTGACGACGAGGCACCATGCGGCACCAGTCCGTCCTCGGCGCCGGTGATGACCACGCCCCACCATTCGCGGCCCTTCGCTGCGTGGAACGTGAGCAGTGCGACCGCGTCGCCGCGGTCGTCGGGTTCGAGGTCGTCGAACGGGGTGCGGGCGTCCACCCAGGCGCGGAACGTGCCCGGCTCGGCCGAGGTGAGGAACCGATCGGCTTCCTGCGCGACCCGGCGCGGGATCTCGTCGCCCTCGGTGAACACCGTGTCGACCCAGGCAGCCAGCTGCTCGCGGTTCGTGCACCTGAAAGCGGTGGCGAGCGCGACATCGAGCGGGCTGCGGCCGGCCGTGCGCTCAGTGGCGATGCCGTAGGTGGTGAGTGCCCGTTGCAGCGGCCCGAGTTGGTCGTTGGTGCGGGCCAGCACGGCCAGGTCGCGTCCGCTGCGATGGTGCATCAGGCCGCGGATGTGGCGTGCCACGGCCTCGGCCTCCTCGTGCTCGTTGGCGAACTGGCGCACTGCCACCGCGGCGGCTCCCGCCTGGCGGCTCTGGGTGTCGTCGTGCTGCCCGCTGGCGGCCAGCGCGGCGGCGCCGGCGCGCACGACCTGTGGCGAGCATCGGTAGTTGGAGGTGAGCTGCACCACCGTCACTCCCGGGTAGCGCGTCTCCACCTCCGCCAGGGTGGTGGGGTCGGCACCGTTCCAGCCGTAGATCGCCTGGCGCGGATCGCCCACCAGGCACAGATCCAACCGGCCGCCGCGCAATGCCTCCAGCACCGCGTGCTGCAATGGGTTGAGGTCTTGTGCCTCGTCGACGAAGAAGTGGCGGTAGCGCCACTGCACACCCTCGGCCCAGGCCGCATCGGTGCGCATCGCTTCCAGCAGGTGGCCGAGCAGGTCGTCGAAGTCGACCACGCCGCGTCGGCGCTTCAGTCGCTCGTAGGCGGCCACGAACTCGGCATAGCGGGCCGCCGGGACCGCACTACGCCGGCGGGCCACACGGCACGCTCCCTCGTACCGGTCGGGTGCGACCATGCGCGCCCGCGCCCAGTCGAGATCGGCGAGCGCGCCATACGGCTCGGCGCCGAGCTTCAGTTCGTTGACCACCTCGCGCGCCAGCCGCAGGCGATCGCCGGCCAGTTGCGGCGCCTGCTGGTTGCGGGCCAGCGCCCGGTCGCGCAGCAGGCGCAGCGCGATGCTGTGGAACGTACCGGCCTCGATCGGGTCGCGGATGTCGAGCCGGCGCAGGCGACGCTTCAGTTCGGCCGCCGCGTCGCGCGTGAACGTCAGCGCCAGCACGTGCTGTGGAAGTGCGGTGTCGTGCGCGACGCGATACGCGATGCGCCGGGTGAGCACGGTGGTCTTGCCCGAACCGGCGGCCGCCACGATGGCGAGCGGGGCCGCCATGGTGGTGACGGCCTCGCGCTGTTCGGCGTCGAGGCCGTGCAGCAACGGATGGGCGGTCACGCCCGACACGATAGGCCCGCTTCGGTGATGGCGCGGCGGGCGGCGTTCCAGGGTGCGGTGGGGGAGAGCGCTACAGTCGTGGCATGCCGTTCCCGAAGAAGAATCTCAACGCCAACGAGACCATCGCGCTCGACATGCATCCGCATTGGTGGTACTTCGCCGAGCCGGCGGTGGCGTTGCTGGGGGCAATCGTCATCGGCATCGTCGTGGCCGCGAAGGGCCCCGATGGCAATGCGGGCAAGGCCCTGAAGTGGCTGGTCATCGTGCTGCTCGCCGTCACCGCCCTGTGGCTGCTGGGCCGCTATCTGAAGTGGCTCACCACCAACTTCGTCATCACGTCGCAACGCCTCATCTTCCGCCAGGGCGTCATCGCCAAGAGCGGCATCGAGATCCCGCTCGAGCGCGTCAACAACGTCAACTTCAACCAGAGCGTGTTCGAGCGCATGCTCGGTGCGGGCGACCTGCTGATCGAGTCGGGTGGCGAGGACGGCCAGCAGCGGTTCACCGACATCCGCCACCCCGACAAGGTGCAGAACCTCGTGCACGCGCAGGTGGAGGGCCTCGCCATCCGTCGCGCCGGCTACTCCGCGCAGGCGCACGCCAGCAACACTCCCACCGATGTCGCCGCCCAGCTGGAGCGCCTGGAAGGCATGCTGCAGCGCGGCACGCTCACCCCCGAAGAGTTCGAGTCGCAGAAGCGCAGGCTGCTCGACTGAGCCCCGTCTCTCCTTGGTCGGCGGTCGCAGCCGACGTGGTGCTCAGGGCCGCCCGGCGTGGCCGGCGGCCACCCGCGAGGTCACCACGCGGCCGGTTCGTGCCGCCTGGGGGCCGGGCGCTTCGCTGGACTCGGCGGTCATCATGAACAGGGTGTGGCCGTCGTCGCCGCCGAGGGCGCATGCGAAGCAAGGCTGCTCCGTGGCCACCACTTGCAGCACCTCGCCTCCTTCTCGGACTCGCAGGCAGCGCGGGCCTGTCATGTCGGCCACCCACACCGCCCCGGATGCATCGAGGCAGATGCCGTCGGGCGCGTAGGGCGCCAGATCGGCCCAGACCCGTCGGTTGCTCAGCGCGCCGTGGGCGTCGATGTCGAAGGCGGTGAGGCAGCGCCCGAACGACTCGGCGACGATGAGGGTGCGCCCGTCAGGGGTGATCACCGAACCGTTGGGGAACTTCAGCCCTGCGGCGGCAGCGGTGACGGTGCCGTCGGGGTCGACGCGGGCCAGCGTTGCGCCGGCATATGCGGCCAGGGCTGCACGGAAACCCACCTCGGCACTGGCTGCGGCCATGTCGATGCCGAAGTTGCCCACGTACGCGCGGCCGGCTGCGTCGACGACCATGTCGTTGCAGTCGAAGGTGGCGATGCCCGACAGGTCGGCGTGCATCACCAGGGCCCCGCCTTGCTCGCGCAGCAGCAGCCGGTCGGTCATCGACACCACCAGCAGGCGGCCGTCGGGCAGCCAGCCCAGCCCGCTGGGCCGTCCGGCGACGGTGAGACGGCTTGCGATGCGGCCATGCAGGTCGACCGTCTTCACCTCGTGGTCGTAGAAGTCGCTGAACCACAACTCGCCACCGCGCCAGCGCGGGCTCTCGCCGAATCTCAGCCCGTCGGCAAGCACCTCGACGCTCATCAGGCCACGACCCGGGCACCGTTGACGGCGCGCACCACCCAGCCGGTGGACAGTGCGCCGGGCTCGGTGAGGGCGACGACGCACCCGCCGAACCCGCCGCCGGTCATGCGTGCGCCGTACACCCCGGGGCGGGCGCAGGTTGCTGCTACGGCCGCGTCCATCGCCGGTGTGGAGGTGGCGTACTGGTGGCGCAGGCTGTCGTGACTGGCGATCATCAGCCGGCCGGCCGCGGCCAGGTCGCCGGCGGTGATCGCCGACACGAAGCCGAGGACGCGTTGGTTCTCGCCGACCACGTGCAGCGCACGCGAGCGCACGATCGGGTCGTCGATGCGGCGCGCCTGCGCCTCGGTCGCATGGCGCAGCGGGCCGATCAGCTGCTCAGCGGCAGCGCACTGGGTCACCCGTTCGGCGTAGGGGCTGCCCACGAGGGTGCGGTGGGTGACGAAGCGCACGACGATCTCGGCCCCCGCGGGCAGTGGCACAGGTTGCACGGTGAGGTCGCCACAGTCGATGAGCAGCGCGTGGTCGGCGACTCCGGCGGCGACGGCGAGTTGGTCCATGATGCCGCTGGGAACACCCGACGCCCGGTGCTCGGCGCGCTGGCACAGCTGGGCGAGTTGCAGCGGCGTACCCTCGAACCCCAGCGCAAGTGCCACGGCCACCTCCAGCGCGGCGCTGCTGGACAAGCCGGCGCCGATGGGGATGTCGGTGCTGACGTGGCCGTGCAGCCCATTCGTCACCGGTTGTCCGGTGGCTGCGGACATCTCGGACATGACACCGGCGACGTAGCGGCCCCATGCCGGCGACACCTGATTCGGTTGCTCGATGTGCAAGGGCAGGTCGATGGGCTCGGCCTCGTCGAGCGAAGTGAGGTGTACGCGATCGCCGCCACGCGTCGCCCTGATCTCCGTGAAGCGGTCGATGGCCATCGGTAGCACCAGGCCGCCGGTGTAGTCGGTGTGCTCGCCGATCAGGTTCACCCGGCCGGGTGCAAGTACGTGCACGCTCATGCGAGGTGCAGCGCGTCACTGAAACGTGAGAGCGCATCGAGGTCGAACGGGGCGCGCAGCGCGATGTTCACCTGATCGGCGCCGGCCTCGACGTACTGGCCGATGCGCTCCATGATCTGCTCGTGGCTGCCGGTGAGCACACCTGGCCGCACCAACTCGCTGATCGCCCCGAACTGCTGCTGCAGGCTGTCTTCGCTGTAGGCGAGGCCGACGTTGATGGCTCGCTTGATCTCGGAGGCGTCGCGCCCGACATCGGCACAATGCCGGTCGAGCACGGCGTTCTTGTGCGCGACCGCTGCAGGCGCGATGAACGGCACGTTCCACCCGTCGGCGTGGCGAGCGGCGATCTTCAGCGTCCGCTTCTCACCGCCACCGCCCACCCAGATGGGGATCTTCGCCTGCACCGGCCGCGGCTCGTTGCGCGCCGCTTGCAGTTGGAACCACTTGCCCTCGAAGTCGGTGACGTCGTCGTGCAACAGGCCGCGCAGGCACTGGATGCCTTCTTCCATCTGGTCGAGGCGGGTCTTCACGTCGGGGAACGGGATGCCGTATGCGTCGTACTCCACCTTCGCCCAACCGGCGCCGATGCCCATGTCGGCGCGGCCGGCGCTGAGCTGGTCGATGGTGGTGATCGCCTTGGCCAGCACCGCAGGGTGGCGGTAGCCGATGCTGTAGACCAGCGAGCCGCAGCGCACCTTGCTGGTGGTGCAGGCCAGCGCGGCGTGCATGGCGACGGCCTCGAGGCAGGCCGCGTCGTCGGGCTTGCCCGTGGCACCGTAGAAGTGGTCCCACACGCTGATCCACCCGAAGCCCAGGTCTTCGATCTGGCGCCACACGCTGCGCAGCTCGTCGGCGGTGGTGTGCTGCAATCCGACATGGACCCCGAAGACCGTCATGCGCTTGAAGGTAGCCTGCGGCCATGGCCCGCGCACTCGTCCTCACCGGTATGGAACTCGAATACGACACGTTCGGGTCGCCCACCGATCCGGCGTTGCTGCTGATCATGGGCCTGTCCGCCCAGATGACGGTCTGGGAGGAAGACTTCTGCCGGATCCTGGCCGACGGCGGCCACTTCGTCGTGCGCTTCGACAACCGCGACTGCGGCCTGAGCACCAAGCTCGACGGGCAGGTGGCCGACCTGGCCGGTGCGATGACTGCTGCCTTCGCCAACGAGCCGGCACCGCCCGTGCCCTACCTGCTCGCCGACATGGCGGCCGACGCGGTCGGGCTGCTCGACCACCTGGGCATCGAACGCGCCCACGTGATGGGCGCGTCGATGGGTGGGATGATCGCGCAGACGCTGGCGATCGAGCACCCGCAGCGCGTGCTCAGCCTGATCTCGGTGATGAGCCAGCCGGGTGAGGTGGAGGTGGGCGTGCCCACCCCGGAGGCCGCAGCCGCCATCTTCGCCCCGCCGCCCACCAACCGCGAGGAGTACCTGGCCGCCGCGCCCATGTGGATGGTGTGGCAGTCGAAGAAGTACCGCGACGAGGCCGCCACGCTGGAACTGGCAGCACGCGAGTTCGACCGCTCGTTCTACCCCGAGGGCGGCATGCGCCAGGTCGCGGCCATCTACGCCAGCGGTCGCCGCACCGAGGCGCTGCAGTCGCTCGTCGTGCCCGCGCTGGTGATCCACGGGCGCGACGACACGCTGATCTCGCCCGACGGCGGCTTCCGTACCGCCGAGCTGATCCCCGGCGCGCACCTGTTGTTCGTGGCCGACATGGGTCACGATCTGCCGCGCCCGCTGTGGGGCCTGCTCACCGACGCCGTGCTCAGCCACACCCGCCGCGCGGGCGAGTTGGCCGCCCACAGCTGAAGACCCACAGCGCTGCTGACGCCACTGCGTGAGTCGGTCGCGGGGGTGGTGCACGCCTGTGGGTTGGCGGCCAGCCACGCGGCCACGTCGGCGGCCGGCGAGAGGTTGCCGCCCTGCTGCCAGTCGCGCAGGTACACCTGCGGCCAGATCGCACCCCGGCGCACCCACCAGTCGTCGGTGGGGCACGGAGGCGACAGCGCGAAGTGAAGATGGCAGGCGCCGGCGCGGCCGGTACGACCCATCGCCCCGACCAGCTGCCCGGCGGTCACCGCCGCGGCAGGCTGCAGGAACGGCTCCAGCGAGGAGAAGTGGGCCATGTAGTAGCGCACGCCGTCGTTGCCGAGGATGGAGACGTAGATGCCGCCACGGGCCGCCGGGTCGTCGACCGCCTGGGTCCAGAGGTCGGTGCGGCGCAACTCCAGCACCACGCCGACGACCGGCGCGACGATCGGGCTGCCGCACCC
>JAUSLQ010000275.1 GCA_030645675.1 Actinomycetota bacterium
CCACCTACGCCGTCCCGCGCAGGTTGTTCCGCCAGGTCGCTGCCCGCGATGGTGGCTGCCGGTTCCCCGGCTGCTGCCGACCGATCAAGTACACCAACGCCCACCACATCCGCTGGTGGCGGCGCGACCAAGGGCCGACCGACTACGACAACTTGGTCTTGCTGTGCACCCGCCATCACCACCAGGTGCACAAGCTGAACATCCAGTTGAAGCTGTTACCGGGCGGCGACCTGCACGTCACCTGGCCCGACGGCCACGAACGCACCACCCAACCACGCGGCGCACCACCCAAACCACCCGTCTGAATGCGCCTTGGTTGGCGCGACCGACCCGACATGCACCCGTTGGGAACGCGGCCGTACCGGGTGGGCATCGCCGCCCGAACCCGGTTCGTGGAAGACCTGATCGTGCAGGAGGGCATCAGCCAGTACCACCTGCTCGGTGCGGGCCTCGACACGTACGCGCAGCGACGCGAGCGCTAGCGCGAGCTGAGCACGCAGAACTCGTTGCCGTCGGGGTCGGCCATCACCACCCAGGTGACGTCGCCCTGGCCGATGTCGATGCGGGTGGCACCCAGCGCGATCAGCCGCTCGACCTCCGCCTGCTGGTCGACGTGGGCGAACGGGGCGATGTCGAGGTGCAGCCGGTTCTTCCCCCGTTTCGGTGCGACGGGCGGGCCTCCCCAGGTGATCAGCGGGCCGGTGCCGTCGGGCGCGCGGATGGCGGTCTCCTCGTTCTGGTCCCACACCAGCGGCCACCCCAGTGCGGCACTCCAGAAGTACCCGACCTGGCGCGTGCCGTCGCACGTGATCGAGCCCATGCGGCCGCAACCGGCGAGGAAGTTGTTCCCCGGTTCGATGATGCACAACTCGTTGCCTTCCGGGTCGGCCAGCACGATGTGGGGCTCCTCGGGGCGCTGGCCGATGTCGATGTGGCGGCCGCCCAGCTCGATCAGCTGGGCCACCGACTGCCGCTGATCGTCGAGCGACGTGGTGGTCAGGTCGAGGTGCAGGCGGTTCGGGCCCACCTTTGGCTCTGGCACGGGCGCGAACAGGATGTCGAAGCGGGTGCCATCCGTGGGTACGAGCAGCACCCCGTCGTCGTTGGCCTCGCCGACCTCCCACCGCAGTGCGACGGCCCAGAAGCGAGCCAGCAGGATCGGGTCGTTCGCATCGATGTTCAGCGTGACGAGCCGCGACGTCGTATCGGTCTCCATCATCGGTACCTCCGTAGTGCAACCGTATCCAGGCGCCGACCTGCGGAAACCCCGACACGGGGCCGCCTCCGGGCAAGTGGCAGACTCGCGGGCATGTCAGACGATCGCGTCTCCATCACCATCACCGACGGCATCGCCGATGTGCGCATGACCCGGGCCGACAAGCGCAATGCGCTGGACGGCGCCATGTTCCAGGCGCTGGCCGCAGCGGGCGAACGGCTGAAGACCGAGCCTGGGGTGCGCGTGGTCGTGCTCAGCGGCGAGGGCTCATCGTTCTGCGCGGGGCTCGACTTCGCCACCATGAGCGCGTTGGCCGGCGGCGGCGAGCGCAGCGCCGACAACCCGGGCATCATGCAGCAGAGCGGCATCACCCACCTCGGTCAGCAGGTCTGCTGGGTGTGGCAGGAACTTCCGGTGCCGGTGATCGCCGCCGTGCACGGCCATGCCATCGGCGGCGGCATCCAGGTGGCGCTGGGCGCCGACATTCGCATCGTGCACCCCGACACCCAGCTCAGCGTGCGCGAGGTGCACTGGGGGCTGGTGCCCGACATGACCGGCACGCTGATGCTGTCGCAGCTGGTTCGCGCCGACGTGGCGAAGGAGCTGGTGCTGACCGCCCGCATGTTCGATGGGCGCGAGGCGTTCGCCCTGGGCATCGCCACCCGCCTGTCCGACACGCCCTACGACGATGCGATGGCCATGGCCCGCGAGATCGCCGGCCGCAGCCCCAGCGCGGTGCGCGCCGGCAAGGCGCTGTTGAACGGGCTGTTCAACGCACTGGCCGAGCAGCAGTTCGCCGCCGAGCGCGCCGCCATCGGCTCGCTGATCGGCAAGCCGAACCAGATGGAGGCCGTGATGGCCAACTTCGACAAGCGGCCGCCCAACTTCGTCGACCCCACCTGACGTGCCGCAGCACTCGTGAACAGCAACCGAGCCGAACAGGAGCACACCATGAACTTGCCCGACCCCGATGCGCTGAAGATGTTCTCGTTCCAGGTGTTCTCCAAGCTGGAGGGCGCGATGACGTCGGGCATGATCCACCTCGGCGACCAGCTGGGCCTGTACGCGGCGATGAAGGACGCCGGCGGCCCGCTGACCACGCACGAACTGGCCGAGCGCACCGGCCTGGCCGAGCGGTGGGTGCGCGAGTGGGCGCACAACCAGGCCGCCGCCCGGCTGATCACGATCGAGGGTGACGGCCGCTTCGGCCTCACCCCCGAGGCCGTCGCCGTGTTCGCCTCGCCCGAGCACCCGGCCTACGGCATGGGCATGTTCCACCGCCTACCGCAGACCATGCATGCGCTGGAGGATGTGCGCGAAAGCTTCCGCACCGGCATCGGGCACGACTACGACAGTCACGGCCCGCAGGGTGCGGTGGGCATCGAGCGCAGCTTCGAGCCGTGGAACCGCCACAACCTGCTACCCGTGGTGCTGCCAGCGGTGCCCGGCCTGGTGCCGAGGCTGGAAGCCGGTGCGCAGGCTGCCGACATCGGGTGCGGCGCCGGTGGGGCGGTGCTGCTGATGGCCGAAGCCTTCCCGCACAGCACGTTCCGCGGCTACGACATCTCGCAGTACGCACTGGCCCGCGCCGCCCTGAAGCTGGAAGACAGCGGCCTGCACAACGCCGAGTTCCACGACCCACGCGAGACCCCGTTGCCCGACGACCAGTCGCTCGACTTCATCAGCACCTTCGACTGCATCCACGACATGACCAAGCCCACCGAGATGATGCACGCCATCCGGCGGGCCATCAAGCCCGACGGCGTGTGGCTGCTGGTCGACATCAAGGCGCTCGACACCCTGGAGGAGAACGTGCGCAAGAACCCGATGGCGTCGCTGATGTACGGCATCAGCGTGCTCTCGTGCATGTCGTCGGCGCTCAGCGAGGAAGGCGGCGAAGGCCTGGGCACGCTCGGCCTGTCGGAGAACACGGCACGCGAGATGACCGCCGCCGCCGGGTTCACCCGCTTCCAGAAGCTCGACGTCGACCACGCGGTGAACGCGTTCTACGAGGTGCGGCCCTGACGGACAGCAGCAGACAGCGCGCTGTCAGCCGCCGCTGATGGTCTCGATACGGCGCTCGGTGAACAACCAGGTGCCGGCCACCCGCTCGTAGCGGTCGTGGTAGACGGCGGCCAGCGAGCCGGCACCGCCCTTCTTGGCGTGGAACTGTTCGCTGATCATCACTCGGCCCGTACCGGTGCCGCCGGCTTCGTCGACTTCGAACACCGCGTTGGGTGCCGTCTGCACCAACCACGTGTAGCCGGCCAGCGCCTTCTGGAACAGGCCGACGATGGCCTCGCGGCCGTGCACCGGCTTGCCCAGATCCCACGTGGCATCGGCCGTCCAGCAGTCGCCGAACGCCTCTGCATCGCGGCGTACGACGGCGTCGCAGTAGCTGGACACCAGGCGCCGCAGCGCAGTGTCGGTGGCGGGGGAGGGTGCGCCCAACCGCGGGGACACGGGGTCGTCGTTCTCGCGGAGAGCGCCGGGGGTCAGCCCCACCTCCCATGCGGCCAGCGTGCGCACGTGCTCGATGAACTGATCGCGGTTCATCATCCCGTCGTGGGCGGCGAACTGCACGGCCAGCCCATCGACCACCGACGTCAGCCGCGTGGCCGCCGCCGCCGGGTCGGCGCAGACGAACTCGCCGACATCCACACCGTGGCGGATGACACGCTCGACCAGGCCGGCCGACTGCTCGTCGAGCTCCTGGCTGATCTTGCGCATCATCGGGTTGCGCAACGCCTCGCCCCACCCGTCGATCCACAACATCCATTCCACATCGCCGCTGCCCTCTGGCACGTAGTTCTGGATGACGCGATCGAGCTGGGCCACCGCGCTGGGAGCGGCCTGCACCTCGGCCTCCATCTCCGCCACGTCCTTGCGGGCGTAGTGGGCGAACGCCTCGGCGAGCAGCTGCTCCTTCGAGTCGAAGTGGTAGTGGATGAGGCTGCTCGACACCCCCAACCTCTTGGCGACGTCAGCGATGCGGGTGGCCGCGAAGCCGCGCTCGATGACCACCTCGCAGGTGACCTCGAGGATCTCGGCGCGACGCTCGGCAACGGTGGGCTTCTTCACTGCGCGCACGATACCGGGTGCACCCGAAACGGCACGCGATGATCTGCACGTCACACCTGACGCGCGTGCCGGCCGGCATCAGTCGGTGACCAGCTCGCCTTCCACGCGGAACGCGCCGCGCATCACGGGGTGGATGCGGCAGAAGTAGGTGTAGGTGCCGGGCGGAAGGTCGCTGGGGATGGTCCAGCTGGTGCGGTCGGCGGTGGGCGGGCCGCCGGTGCCGAGCTCGCCCGAATCGAAGATCACCGGGCCGTCGGCCAGCGGGTAGGCGATGCCCGTGCTGAGGTTGCACGGCGCCGCGCAGGCCGTGATCGTGTGCCACTGACCGGGGCCGATGTTCGCGTCGAGGTTCTCGTAGGTGATCGTCTGCCCGGGCCGAACCGTGGGCACCGCAGCGGCGAACGTCATGTCGCCCTCGGTGTACACCCAGTCCTGGATGGGGATGACGGCGCTGGCCGGGGCCGAGGGCAGCGCGGTGAGATCCAGGTACTGGCTGTCGGGCTCTCCGCCGTGGTTGTCGTTCTCCGCCAGGTGGCCGTGGGTCAGCATGCCCGGCTTGTCGACCGGCACCATGAACGGGTCGTCGGCGGTGCCACCGGGCTCGCCCATCCACACCACCATGATGCCCATCGACTCGTACCACGAGGCCAGCCCGGAGTCGTAGGTCGCGCTCATCGACAGCACGTCGCCCGCCTTCACGGCAACGTGCCAGTCCTCGGTGGTGGCGGTCATCGACACGTCCCACGACACTGCGCCGGCGGGCTCGTAGTACAGCGCCTCCGAGCGGAACAGGCGGGCGGTCTTCTGGCCACGGGTGGCCCACAGCTCGGTGTGCAACCCGCCCGGGTGCAGGTGGCCGGCGGTGGCGATCAGGGTGCCATCGAGGTCCACCGTCCACTCGTTCAGCGGGGCAGCGTCGCCGTACGGCTGCTCTGCCTGGTCGGGGTAGGTGTAGGTGACGCCGTCGCCATCGCCGCGCAGCACGTCGAACACCGGGTACACGCTGCCGTTCTGCACGTCCATCCAGATCGGGCGGGCCGCCAGCATGCCTTCCGCCTCGGCGGCGTCGGCAGGGATCACGTCGATCTCGTACGTCACCCACACCTTCGTGGCCTCGGGCGTCAGGTTGTGCAGCATGTAGTTCAGCAGCCACTTGTCGTTCGTGCTGTAGGGGTACCCGTACGGCGCGGGCAGCGCCAAGGCGGTCTTCTCCTCGCCGGCGGCGAAGAACCGCTGGGGCAGCGAGGCGGTGTAGTCCCTGGCGGCGAGGTTCAGCCACACCCCGTGGTGCAGGTGGACCACGTCGACGGCCGGCACGGTGCCGTCCTCGTACTCCAGGTTGGGGCGGATGCCCACGATCCAGCCGTCGATGTCGGGCTGGGGGATGGAGCCACGGGTGTCGATGTTGTTCTGCCCCGGCTGGATGTCGAAGGGTCCTGTGCGCAAGGCGAACGTCTGCACTCCCGGCCGCATGGGCAGCTCGGCCACTGTCGTGGTGGTCGACAGCTGCACCGTGCTCTGCGGCACCATGGTCGTGGCGACCGGCGGCGCAGTGGGTGCCGGCGAGGGGTCGGGCGGCGACGCCGCCGAGTCGCTGCACGCAGCGGCCACGACCGCGCCCGCGAAGATCAGTGCGGCCACCCGGCCCGTTCGCCCCATGCGTGCACCGTAGTGGGTGCGGCGTCGTTCAACCGGTGACGGGATCGAGGATGCCGGCGAAGCCCGTGGGGTGCGGGCCGATGCACAGCTGCTCGAGAATGCCCAGGCCCTGCTCCACCGTGCCGTCGGCCATCGTCAGCGTCGCGTCGCACAACGCCTGTACGTGCACGTTCTCGCGAGTGACCGGGTTGTCGACCGGCAGTTGCAGCACCTCGCCGTCGGTGACCGCCTCGCCCAGCCAGTTGCCGTGGCTGAAGCGGGGGTGGCCGTAGCCGATGCCGCGCATCTGGAACTCGTACCGCGGGCGCAGGCTGACGGTGTGCACCGCGCCGTCCCACTCCACCAGGTCGTACTCGAACGTCTGCGCCCAGCGGGTGCCGGGCCGCCAGGCAACCCGCCACTCCACTGTGCGCGTCAGCCGTGCCGGGTGGCCAACGGGGGCGATGGCGCCGGTCTCGTGCCAACGGCGGCCGTCGCCGTACTCGTTGACGTCGAAGTGGGTGGACA
>JAUSLQ010000279.1 GCA_030645675.1 Actinomycetota bacterium
GGCCACCACGAACAGCAGCAGCACCCACCCGGGCCAGCCTTTCAGCGACGCCGGGCCTTTCAGCGACGCCGGGCTCATTGGGCCCCGTAGCTCAGGCGCTGCACCTGCAGCAGCTGGGCCAGCGTGATCGCATCGATCTGCCCGGCCCACCGCGCCACCACGATGCCGTCGGGGTTGACGATGAACGTCTCGGGCACCTGCGCCACGGCGAACGCGACGTTGATCAGGCCGTTGTCGTCGCGCACCACCGGCCAGTCGCCGCCGCGTTCCGCGAAGAACGCCCGTACGTCGTCGTCGCTGTTCGGCGGCTGGATGATGGTGTAGAACTCGGCGCCGTCGGCGAACAGCGCCTGCTGCTCCACGAACTTGACCAGCTCGGGGTGCTCGGCCCTGCACGGCACGCAGTCGGACTGGAAGAAGTTCAGCACCACCCAGCTGCCCTTGCGGCGGGAGAGGTCGAACGTGCCGTCGTCGACGGTGGTGCTGACCACCGATGGGGCCGGCTTGCCCAGCAGCGGGCTGTCGGCCAGCCCGGACACGTCGGTGGTGCCCGAGTTGCTCGACGCGAGCACCCAGAACAGGCCACCCAGCACGGCCGCGACCACGAGGGCGATGACGGGTGCGATGCGCCGGCGCGGGCGCTCGGCCGGCAGCTGCCCGGCCCCGTCCGCGGCCCCGGCAGGGGGCACCTCGAAACCGGTTTCGATCTCAGACACCGGCAACCTCCGCGGACTCGTCGTCGCCAGCCAGGCCCGTCGGCACCGCAGCGCCGACCGTGGACACCACGGGTTCGTCGAGCGGCACCGGCGCCGACACGGCGTCGGTGGGCCGCCGCCGGAAGCGGCCGGGGAACGCCGCCAGCAGGGTGCCGAACGCGCACAACATGCCGCCCACCCACAGCCACACCACCATCGGTTTCACGAACACCTTGATCTTCGCCGTGCCCGTGCTGGGCTTCGAGCCGGACTCCAGCGTGAGGTAGATGTCCTTGGCGAACCCGCTCTTCACGCTGGGCGTGCTGACGTCCATGCCGAACGCCGTGTACTTGCTGATCGCGGGCGCGTACGCCTGGCCACCGTCGATCGAGATGTTGGCCTTGATGCCCACCGCCCGGGGCGTCTGGAAGTCGTAGACGTCGACCAGTGTGAACGAGTGGCCGGCGAACTGCACCGTCTGCCCCTCGGTGAGCGTGAACTCGCCGGCGCGGGTGTAGCTGTTGCTGGCCGCCAGCGCGACCGCCACCAGGATGACGCCGAGGTGCACCACCATGCCACCGTTGGTGCGCCCGAGGAACCCGCGGTAGCCCTGGCGGCGGGTGGCCAGCACCAGTTGGCGCAGCGCGGCACCGGCGGCGAAGCCCGCCAGCCCGAACGCCAGCAGCGGGGCGAAGTCGGTGGCGCCGAGGAACACGGAGAGCGCCAGCGTGCCGGCACCGCACCACGCCGGCCAGAACAGCCGGTCGCGCAGCAGTTCGCCGCTGGCCTTGCGCCACGGCAGCACCGGCGCCACCGCCATGAGGAACAGCAGCACCAACCCGATCGGCTGGCTCATCGTGTCGAAGAACGGCGAGCCGACCGCGATCTGCCGGTCGTCCTTCGCCTCCACGATCAGCGGGAAGACGGTGCCCAGCAGGATGACGAACGCGAACAGCGCGAAGATGACGTTGTTGGCCAGGAACGCGCCCTCGCGCGACACCGGCGAATCGATCGCGCCGGGCGAGCGCAGGCGATCGCCGCGCCACCCGATGAGCCCCAACGACACCGCCACGATCACGCCGAACGCACCCAGCAGCCACGGGCCGATGTCGCTGTCGCTGAACGCGTGCACGCTGTTGACCACACCGCTACGGGTGAGGAACGTGCCCAGGATGGTGAGCGAGAACGTGGCCACCAGCAGACTCAAGTTCCACACGCGCAACATGCCGCGGCGCTCTTGCACCATCACCGAGTGGATGTAGGCGGTGCCCGTCAGCCACGGCAGGAAGCTGGCGTTCTCCACGGGATCCCAGCCCCACACGCCGCCCCAGCCGAGCACCTCGTAGCTCCACCAGCCGCCCAGCACGATGCCGATGGTGAGGAACCCCCACGCGAACAGCGCCCAGCGCCGGGTCTCCATCAGCCAGCCCTCGCCGACGCGGCCGGTGACCAGCGCCGCGATCGCGAACGCGAACGGCACCGTGAAGCCGACGTAGCCGAGGTACAGGATGGGCGGGTGGAACAGCACCAGCACGTGGTTCTGCAGCAATGGGTTGGGGCCCCGGCAGCAGGAGGTGAAGTCGGGCGTGGCGGCCGGCTGGAAGGCATCGGTGGGGCCCAGCGCAAGGAAGAAGAAGAAGGCCGACACCACGAACATCACGACCAGCGCCCACGCCACCAGCGGGTCGGCCAGCCGGGCGCGATAGCGGCGCATGATGATGGCGGTGTAGATCACCAGCAGCAGCAACCACAGCAGGATGCTGCCTTCCAGCGCGCTCCACAGAGCGGTGAAGTTGAACAGCGCCGGCGTGTCGTACGAGCCCACCTTCTGCACGTAGGCCAGGCTCCAGTCGCGGGTGATCAGCGCCTTCTCCATGACCACCACGGCCAGCACCGCGCCGGCCAGCGCCATCCAGCCGTAGGGCATCACCGTGCGGATGAGGCGTGGGTTGCGCAGCACGGTGGCCGTGCCCAGCGCCATCGCCCCGAACAGCGAGGCGGCGAACCCCACGATCAGGGCGGTGTGCCCCAGCATGCCGTTCATCCCCTCTGCGAGCATGCATCCGCCTCTGCGTCGGCCGTGGCCACCCGCTCCTTGTTCTCCGCGTCGTACTGGTTGTCGTGCTTCACGAGCACTTCCTTGCCGGCGAAGCTGCGCTGCCCGTCGGCGTCCTCCAGCACCTTGCCGGTGATGACCACCGGGATGCACTCCTCCAGCGCTGCCGTCGGGTTGCTGGACATCTGCACCGGCATCGACACGCCGTTGAACGTGACCACGAACCGCTGACGGGTGGAATCCAGCGTGCCGTTCTCCACCACACCCTGGATGCGGATGTTGCGGTTGACGTCGCAACCGTCCTTCACACCCACCTCGTCGACGTTGCAGTAGTAGTCGATGGCCGAAGTGAGGAACTTCACCACGAACACGCTGCCCAGCGCCAGCACCAGCGCCAGCACACCGTACGCGAACCACGGCTTCTTCTTGCCACGCGCCGCGGTGGGCACGACCTCGCGTGGGCTGAGATCGATGTCGCTCATGACCAGGGACGATCCTCCGGCCGCACCTGGCGCGCCGCCTTGCGCGCCTGGGCGAGGATGCGCCACGTGTACACGGCGATGCCGCAGAGCGTGACGGCGTAGCTGCCGATGATGTACGGGGCGTTCTGCATGGCCAGCATCAGCCTTCAGCCTCCTTGCGGCGGTCGGCCAAGGCCACGTCGAGCCCGCGGTCGTCGACCAGGTCGTTCAGGGCCAGCACGCGCTGGCGGTGCATCACCAGCCACACGTAGAGCAGGGTGAAGGCGATGATGCCGAGCAGCAGGCTGAACAGCATCAGGCCCTCCATCTCGCCCTCGGCCACGCTCTCCTGCTGGTGCAGAGGGCGCCACCACTTCACGCTGAAGTGCACCAGCGGCACCTCGATCATCGCCAGCACGGCCAGCACAGCGCTGCGGCGGGCACGCTGCTGGTGGGTGCCGCCGAGGTCGCGCACGGCCAGGTACCCGACATAGGTGATGAACAGGAACGCCGTGGTGGTCAGGCGTGAATCCCACTCCCAGTAGGTGCCCCACGAGATCTTGCCCCACAGGCTGCCGCTGACCAGCGTGATGCCCATGAACAGCACGCCTACCTCGGCGCTGGCGCCGGCGATGCGATCCCACTCCAGGCTGCGGGTGCGCTTCCACAGGTAGGCCAGGCTGCTCAGCCCGGTGACACCGAACGCCAGGTAGGCCAGCCACGCCGACGGCACGTGGATGTAGAGGATGCGCACCCGATTGCGCTGGGTGGCATCGTTCGGCGACAGGAACAGGCCGAACAGCACCAGCCAACCGATGCCGGCGAGCGTGAGGAAGCCGAGCACGCGCGTGAAGCGCGTCGACGTGGGCCGCCGGTCGGAGCCGGTGGTGGCGGAACTGGTGGCGGGATCGAGGAGGGTCATGTGGCCGGCTTGTTCGAGGAGGTGTTCGGCTATTCGTCGATGAGCGATCCGAAGGCCAGCGTGCCACCGGCACCGAACAGAGCCGCGAACAGCGCCAACAGACCGATCCACGGCCAACCGTCGCTGGGCGTTGCCCCTTCTGTGCCGAGCGCTGCTTCGGTCGCCCGGGTTGCACCGATGAGAACAGGTGCCACCACCGGGAGCATCAGGAGCGGAAGCAAGGTTTCGCGCCCTTTGGCCCCGGCAGCGAGACCGCCGTAGAGCGTACCGACGAATGCCAGCCCGATGGTCGCGGTCACGAAGGTCGTGACCAACAGCACCAGGCCACCCGCCACCAACTCGGTCTGGTAGAGCACGACGGCCAGGCCCAGCAGCAGCAGCTCCAGCGCGGCCAGCTGGGCGGCCAGCGCCATCGCCTTGCCCAGGAACACGCCGCCCGGCCGCACGCCGGCCACCTGCAGCGCGTCGAGCGCACCGTCGGCCGTCTCGATCGCGAACATCCGCTGCACGATCACGAGCAGGCTGAACAGGGTGGCCAGCCACACCAGCCCGGGCGCCACACGGCGCAGCACTGCATCGCTGCTCAGCGCGAACGCGAACATCACCATCACCAGCGCGGCGAACGGCAGCACCTGGTTCGCCACCACTCGACTGCGGCGCTCGATGCGCAGGTCTTTGGCCGCCACCAGCCGGGCGATGCGCCACATGCTCATGCCGAGCGCTCCCGCACCTGGCCGCCCACCACTTCCACCACTCGGCTGGCGAGGGCCCCGGCCCGTTCCAACTCGTGGCTGGCCACCATCACGGTCGCACCCGCGGCGGCGGCAGCTCGCAGGGTGCTGTCCAGCTCGTCGCGGCCGGCCGCGTCGAGCCCGGCGTGAGGTTCGTCCAGCAGCCACAACTCGGCCCGCCGAGCCACCAGGCAGGCCAGCGCCGTCCGCCGCCGCTGCCCGGCGCTGAGGCGCGCCACCGGCACGTCGGCGAGTCGGTCGGCCAGGCCCATGCGCTGCAGCGAGGCCTGCACCTCAGCAGCGGTGGCGCCCACCGTGGCACCCCAGAAGCGTACGTTGTCTCCGACGGTGAGGTCGGCGTACAACCCGTTGGCATGGCCCAGCAGGCCCACCCGGTTGCGCACTGCCTGCCGGTCGACGGCCAGATCGCAGCCCAGGACGGTGGCCTCGCCGCGCTCGACGGCGAGCAGGCCGGCGCACAGGCGCAGCAGCGAGGTCTTGCCGGCGCCGTTGGGGCCGCGCAGCAGCACGATCTCGCCACGCTGCACGGTGAGCGAGGCGCCGGCCAGAGCGGGGAAGCTGCCCAGCACGGCCACCACCTCCACGAGGTGCACGACGGGCGCGCCCGCCGGCGCAGTCGCCTGCGTGGGCATCGGCGCGGCGGCGCGCTCGGTGGCGGGCGCCGTGGCAGCGGAGGCAGCGGGATGATCGTCGGGCTTCATTCCGGATGGGAACGCTAACGGAGCGCACCCGGCGAGCATGCTTTCGCCGCAGGGTGCCCGACGGGGCGACGGACCGGCGGGATAGCGTCAGCGACCGTGAACAGCGGCGACGACCCAGCCTCGGACCCCGACGACCCGGTCGACGAAGATCTCACCGGCGCCGACCACACCGGCGCCGACCACACCGGCGTTGCCGCTGCCGGCTCGCCGGCGCCCGGGCCGCTCCGTCGCAGCCGGCGCCGGCGCGTGCCCCACTTCCTGCGGCCGCCCGAGCCGCACGACTGGCGATGGGTGGTGGGCGGCGTCGGCAAGGCGCTGATCACCCTCGGCCTCCTGATGTTCGCGTTCGTCGGCTACCAGCTGTGGGGCACCGGCATCCAGACCGCGCAAGCACAGAACCGCCTGGACGACCAGTGGCAGCAGCTCCTGAACGCCACCACCGTTCCGGCCGTCACGACCACGGCGGCTCCCACCACCACCGATCCAACCGCAACCACGGTGCCGGCGACCAGCACCACCTCCACCGTGCCGGTCGCTCCCGCCGGGCCACCGCTGGCGAACGGTGCACTGGTCGGCAAGCTCCGCATCCCCGACATCGGCCTCGATTGGAAGGTCGTCGAGGGCGTGCGGATGCAAGACCTCAAGGACGGCCCCGGCCACTTCCGCGAAAGCCCGATGCCCGGGCAGTTGGGCAACGCCGCGATCGCCGGCCATCGCACCACGTACGGGGCACCGTTCGGCGACCTCGACCGCCTGCAACCAGGCGACCTCATCTACTTCGACATCTTCGTGGCGGGCCAGCTCACCACGTACGTGTACGCAGTCGCCGACACCGTGATCGTGCTGCCCAGCGAGTACGCCGAGGTCATCCCCACCAGAGACCCCACAGTCGCCACGCTGGCGCTGGCCACCTGCCACCCGAAGTGGACCTCGGAGAAGCGGCTGGTGGTGCGCGCCACGCTGGTGCCCGAGCTCAGTGGCCAGGTGATGGCCCCGCCCACCGTCACCCAGCCACCCGAGACCGACACGCTGCCGGCCGAAGACCCCGCTGCCACGACCACTGTGCCCACCTCCACGATCGCGCAACCCACTGTCACCACGATCGCCCCCGACGACCCCGCTGTGAACCCGGCCGAGCCCGCCGACGACCTGTCGGAGGACGCGTTCAGCGGCGGCTGGTTCGACGACACGGCGGCCATCCCCCACGCCATCGCCTGGGGGCTGGCGCTGCTGGCGGTCGGCGTCGGTGCGTACTACGCCGGCAAAGCCGCCAAGCGCCTCTACGTGTGCTTCCTGGTCGGTTTCGTTCCGTTCCTGATCGTGCTCTACTTCTTCTTCGAGAACGTCAACCGACTCCTCCCCCCTGGCCTGTGAACCTGATGATCTCCCCCGACCCCGACCCGTCACCGACGCCCGCTCCCCGGCGCGACCCCGTGCGCGCCCGCCGCGAGCAGTACGACAAGTACACCCGCCTGGCCAAGAGCGTCGGGTACACCTGCTACCTCGTCTCCATGGTCACCTTCGTGATCGGCTTCGTGGGCAGCTTCAACGGCACCGTCTCGGCCATCGTCATCGGTGGCCTGGTGGTGGGCTCGATCCTGCTGGCTCCGGCCATCGTGCTCGGCTACGCAGTGAAGGCGGCAGAGCGCGACGACCGCGAACGCGGCCTGTAGCACCGCCACCGGGTACGCGTCCGGGGCACACCCGGCAGGCCGGGGAGTTTGCTCGGCCGCTCCACGCGGTTACCCTGGAGTAACCTATGTGGACGGTACCGACATGAGCATGCGCCTGCCCGCTCCGGCGCGGCGCGAGCAGATCCTCGATGTCTCCGTGCAGGTGTTCGCCCGCAACGGCTTCCACTCCACCTCGATGAACGACGTCGCCGACGCCGCCGGGGTCACCAAGCCCGTTCTGTACCAGCACTTCGACAGCAAGCAGGATCTCTACCTGGCGCTGCTGGAGGAAGCCGGCAACCGCCTGCGCACGGCGGTGGCGAAGGCCGTGGCCAGTGCTTCGAACGGCAAAGAGCAGACCGAGCTCGGCTTCAAGGCCTACTTCCGCTGGGTGGCCGACGATCACGATGCGTTCCTGCTGCTGTTCGGTTCGCGCGCCAACCGCGACGAGGAGTCCACCACCACCATCCGTCGCATCACTGCGGAGACGGCGCACGCGATCGCCCCGCTCATCGCCGCCGACATCGAGCCCGAGCACCAGCGCACGTTGGCCCACGGGCTGGTCGGCCTCGCCGAGGGCGTCAGCCGCCACCTGGTCGAGCGCGGAGAACTGTTCGACCCGAACGTGCTCGGCCAGCAGATCGCCGATCTCGCCTGGGCCGGCTTGCGCGCCGTCCACCGCAACGGCTGACCCGGGCCGCCGGGCTGCGGCCTGGTGTCACTCGGCTGAGATCAAGCCGGGCACGTCGTGGCGGTACGCACCTGTCGTCAGGTAGTGGCGCAGCTTGGTCATCGAATTGGGGACGTAGCGCGGCAGCATCGCGATGAACTCGGCGTTGCTGGTGGTGATCACATCGTTGAGCAGCACGAGGTTGCGGCTGGCGACCATCGCCTCGTACTGGTCGGTGGTGAACGCGGGCAGCGGCCGCACCTGCTGATAGCCCTCCAGCAGTGCTGCCTCCAGCTCCGCGTCGTCGCGGAGGTAGTACGCCGAGATGGCGAGGTCTTGCACCGGCACGCCGATGCCGCTGTCGTCGAAGTCGAGCACCCCCAGCCGGCCGCGGTACCAGCGCAGGTTCCAGATGTGCAGGTCGGCGTGCAGCGGCTGTCGCCGGGCACCAGCGAACATCGCGTCGTAGTGGTCTTGCACGTGCGCGAACACGGCGTCGATCAGCTCGTGGTCGGCGGTCGAGAGCATTGGATGGTCGGCGGCGAGCACGTTCGGGATGTCCATCAGCACCGTGTCGATGGCCGGCAGTTCGGTGCCCGGCGGCGGGTTCCAGGTCTCGCCGTGGGCGTGCAGCGCCGCGGCTGCACGACCGGCGGCTCGCAGTTGCTCCGGCGTGGCGTCGTCGCCCAGGTCGCGGCCGGGCAACCAGGAGAACAGGGCCGCAGGAATGGAACGACCAAGATCGGGGCAGTCGACATGGGCCAGCAGTGCACCATCCCGCGTGCGTTGCGGTGTGGGCACCCACAGCTCGGTCTCCTCCGACAGCGCCGTCAGCCAGGCCATCTCCGCTCCGATGAACTCATCGGTGCGGCGCGAGTTCACGTTGAGCCGTAGCGCGAACCGCTGCCCGTCAGTGGTGTCGACCCGGAACGTCGTGTTGAACCCGTGGTTGAGCAGGCGCAGCGAGGCCACGTCGACTCGGTACTGCTGCAGCACGACCAGCGCCGTCGGGCGCAGCCTGGCCACCTGGCCACGGATGGAACGGTCTTCGAAACGCATGGCGCCGCAACGGTAGCGGCACCCGCAGACCGCGCTTGCTCAGTGTTCAGGCCCTGAACGACCAGCCCTTGTAGCCCTCGACGAAGCCGGCGGACTGCAACACCGCGGGCCACGGCATCGCGAGCGCGATCGGCTCGCCGTTGACCTTGCGGACCTCGACGCTGCGCACCCGCCCGTTCTTCACCAGCAACGCCAACGCCTCTGCCCAACCGGTGTCGTCGGCCGTGGCCGGAAACGTGACCAGGTGGTGCGAGCGACGGTCGAACCAGACCAGCGGCACTCCGGCGCGCAACACGACGATCGCGCCCGCCGAACGTGCCGGGCGGCCGGGGGAATCCGGCCAGGAGATCGCTGCGCCGTACGGCTGGGCGGGATCGGTGGCAGCGAGCGCGACGGGCGGCTCGGCATCCGCCGGGTGCAGTTCGAGGTCGGGTGCATCGCGCAGTGATCGCAGCCGATCCACCGCGCCGGGCAGGCTGAACTGGGCGGCGCCCATACCGGCCACGAAGTAGCCGCGACGGGTGAGCCCGCGCTCCTCCAAGACCTTCAGCACCCCGTACACGCCGGCGTAGCCGCCGCGCACGCCTTCGGCGAGCACCGCCTCGCGCGTGACCACGCCATAGCGATCCAGCAGCTGCAGCGCCGACGTATGGGCGGCCTCGGTGGGCGAGGGCGCCGGCAGGAGCAGTGGCGCCACCAGCGACCAGCGGCCGGCACCCAGCGGCGGCCCGATGCGGGCGAGGCGCCCCGGCCGCGGCCGGCCGCGCACCGGCCCGGCAGGACGCATGCTCTTCGTGCCCTTCGCACCCAGCAGCGCGCGCAGCGGGGCGAGCGAGTCGTTGGTGACCTCGCCGGCCCACACGAGATCCCACAGCGCCGTCAGCAGCTCGGTGTCGGTGGCACCGCCCGGCCGCAGCTCGTCGCCGACGGTGGCCGACCGCAGGCCGCCCCAGAAGCTGGCGCCGGTGCGGCCCAGGTACTCGCGCAACGCGACGTGCAGCGGCCCCGATGGCGGCTCGATCGGTTCCCACGACTGGGCCAGCACCGGCAGTTGGTCGGCGAAGCACAGACGAATGCGGCCGTCGTTGCCACCCAGCGCGCCGGCCCCGACCCAGACCAGTTCGCCGGCGGTGCACAGCTCGTCGAGTTCGGTGGGCCTGTACGAGCGCAAGCGGGCCGGAAGGATCTCCGTCTCCAGAGTGCTGGCCACCAGGGCCGCGCCCTGCAACTGGCCGAGCGCCTCCACCAGCCCGTCGAGCCCGCGCCGCTCGCCGGGGATGCTGTGCCACCCGAGCAGGAAGCGGGCATACGTCTGCTGCTCGACCGGCTCGACCTCGCGACGCAGCGCCGCGAGCGAACGGCGCCGCAGCTGGCGGAGCACATCGACATCGCTGAACTCGCGCCCGCTGCCGTTCGGGCGGAACTCGCCACGCACCACGCGACCGTCGGCTTCCAGCGCGGCCAGGGCGCCCAACGCACGATCCACCGAAATGCCGAACCGCACCGCGAGATCCTCCACGGTGAACGGGCCGTGGGTGCGCGCATACCTGCCCACCAGGCCTTCGAGTGGGTGCGGTACGGGTTCGGTGAACGCACGCGGCAGGCCCAGCGGCACGTTGCAGCCGAACGCGTCGCGGTAGCGGGCGGCGTCTTCGGCCGCGATGTAGCGATCCTGCCCGGCGACCGAGACGCCGATCGCTCGACGCTCGTGCACCAACTGTGCGAGCCACGAGCCGGCATCGGTCGGGCCGGCGCCGCCCTCGCCATCGGGCTCGCCTTCGCAGCGCATGTCGACCTCGGCGGTCGACAGATCGCCCACCTTGCGCAGCACGTCGTGCATCTCGTCGGGGGTGCGGGCGCGGCGGCCGTCGGCCAACAACTGCAGCTCCAGTTCCAGGTCGGCCAGCGCACCCGGATCGAGCAACTCGCGCAGTTCCTCCGCGCCCAGCAGGTCGCGCAGCAGGTCGCGGTCCAGCGAG
>JAUSLQ010000280.1 GCA_030645675.1 Actinomycetota bacterium
ACGACGATGCGGTCATCGAGGGGCTTGAGGTTCATTGGTGCGGCCTCCGTTGGCATGAGCACGGGTGGATCGGTAGGACCGGCCGAATTAGCACTCGGACGGCATGAGTGCCAGGTTACGCGGAAGCGGGGGCCGTTAGCAACCGGGAGGCGAGAGTGCTAACGGGTTCTCTCACTCCCCACTTCCCCGGCGCTCCCCGGCACTTCCCCGCCACAGCCCCAGCGAACTGCGCGACACTGGACGCATGCAGGGGCCTACCGGCGCCGACAGCACCATCGAGATCGACCTGATCGACGCCGACCCGTCGGCGTTCGGCGACCACGCCGACACCAGCCAGGCACCGGCGGCGCCGCGCCGATGGAGCCCGCGCCGCCAGTGGTCGGTGGGCGTTGCCGCGTGCGCCGCCGTCGCCGCGCTGGTCGGCCTGTTGGCCTGGCAGCCGTGGGTGCGCCCGCCGGAGTGGCGCGAGCTACCGGTGCAACCGCTGGCGGCGCCCACTCTGACCGGCCAGCTGGTGCTGGGCCGGCCGCCGGGCGAACTGCTGCACACCAGCCACCCATGGTCCGAGTACACGGCGGCGAACGAGGCGCTGGGCTTCGTGTTCGCCCGCCCACAGAGCACCTACGACGACGGCCGCTGGGCGCTGTTCCACGCCGTTCCCAACCGAGCCGCACCTGCGCCGCCCACCACCGACACGGCCGCAGTGCGCGGCGTGGAGGCCGACGTGCGCCTGGTGCGGGTGCGGGCCACGGTCACCTGGGGTCCGCACGAGGGCTACGACTGGACGGTGAACGCCAACCGGCTCGACGAGGCCCAGGTGCTGGCGTTCGCCCGGGCAGTGTTCGCCGTCGACGGCCGCCCGGTGATCGCCGGCAGCTACGCGCTGGGCGAACTGCGGCCGCTGGGCGGCATGGAGACGTTGCAGCGCGTCCGCAACCTGGCCGACGATCTGGCCGAACGAGCGCTCGAGTACCCCATCCAGCCCACCGTGCTGACCTACGCCACCGACTCCGCGCCCGTGCGGCTGGGGTCCATCCCCGCGCCCGCCGATGCGTTGGCGATGGCCGAGTTCGTGTTCGGCAGCGACAGAGGCACCGGCAGGGGGACGGCCGCCACTGTGCACCAGCAGCCGGCCCTCGTGCTGCACAGCCGCGACCTGGGCACCGTGGTGACCTGGATGGAGGGCGGCCGCCTGCTGGCGCTGACGGGCGATCGGCCCGACGCCGAGATGGTGGCGCTCGCCGAGACGGTGCGGCCGGCAACCTTGGAAGAGTGGACAGCTGCCACCATGGCCGGCATGCCAACCGACGGCGGGTACATCGTGTGGAGCGACGGCAACACCGTGTTGTTCGAGGACGACGCAATCGAGCTGGGCAGCGGCACCGGCCGCTATGGCAACGAGTGGAGGCTGACCGCCCAGCAGGACGACCCGGTGTGGTTCTGCCTCTCCCTGCAGGGTGCCGTGCAGACGTGCTCGGCCGCCGCCAACGACACCGATCTGCCGCAGGACAACTGGTTCGTCGACGGTGTTCGCGTCACGTTGGTGGTCACGCGGCTGGGGCAGGCCGACGTCGTCCGCGTCGTGGCCGGCGACGGAACCATCACCGAGTACCCGTTCGTGGCGATCGACGACACGCGCGCGGCGGTCGCTGTCCTGCTGCCCACCGGCGCCACCTACGAGGTGATCACACTGGCCTGACGGCACGCGGGGCGCTGGGCCAGGCCCTCCGGCGGATGACAGACTGGGTGGATGCGGGACGCATTCGGCGAGATCGATCCGGACGAGATCGACATCATCGATGCCGACCCGGGCGCCTTCGGGCCGGCCCCGTTCACGGGCGACGGTCCGGCGGACGGTGCTACCGATGCTGCCGTCGTTGGTCGTGCTCGTCGCCGGTGGCTGGTGCCGGCCGTCGTTGCCACCGTTGTCGGACTGGTCGCCGTTGGCGTGGTGCTGTGGCAGCCGTGGGCCGGAGAGTCGGGGGCGGTCTCCTTCCCGGCTGCTGGCGCCGCCGGCGAACCCGAGCTCACGGACCAACTGGTGTTCGGAGCGCCGCCTGCTGAACTGAGCAGCGCACAGCTGGGGCGGGACGAAGCCGACATCGGGCTGGGCCGGTTCGACGACTCGGTCGGCTACTTCTTCGCCGAACCGGGTGCCCACCTGGAGTTCGACGGAACTGGGGGTGTGTGGGCGGCATTCCTGGCCGCTCCCAGTGACAGCAGCGACGCACCTCCGATCGAGGAAGGCAATGGGTCCATCCGAGGTACCGTGCAAGGCGCCCCCGCGACGATCCGCTCCGACCCCGGTACATCCATCGAGATCAACTTCGGGCCCGTGGACGGGTTGATCTACTCGGTCATCAGCTCGGGCATGTCCCAGGCCGACACGTTGGCCCTGGCGGAGGTCGTGAGCGTCGAGGGCGGCGTGCCGACCGTCGGTGACAGCACGGTGTTGGGCGACATGCAGCCGATGGGCAGCCTTGCCGACTACTCCGATGTCTTCTCGTTGCTGTTGGCCTTCAGCCAGATGGCCTTCCCCCAGTCGGGGTTGGTGGCGGTCGGATACGGCGACGCCGACCCGTACGTGGTCGCCAACCTCTCGACCGTCAACGACGACCTCAGCGCCATGATGCGCTTCGCGTTCGGTGACGACCAGCGAGTCGTGCACGGGCAGCCCGCGCTGGTCGTGCCGCCCGACCGCAACGGCATCTTCGGGGTCGCCGTCGGCACGATGGTCGTGTGGCAGGAGGGCGGACGGCTCGTGATGGTCGCTGGGCCCGGCGACGCCGACACCATCCTGGCGCTCGCCGAGACGGTCCGGCCGGCCACCGACGAGGAGTGGGCGACTGTGGTGCAAGCCGCCGCCGACACGCCCAACCCGCTGGACAGCTTCATGCCACCGCCCGAGCCGGCCACTACGGAGGGTTGAGGCCGCGTCAGCCCAGCAGGGTGACGCCCAGGTCGCCGGCCAGGCGCAGCACGGTGTGCAGCGGGAGGCCGACCACGTTGCTGACGCTGCCGTGCACACGCTGCACGAACACGCCGCCGGCGCCCTGCACCGCGTAGGCCCCCGCCTTGTCCAGCGGTTCGCCGGTGCCGACGTACCACTCGATGGCCGCGTCGGTGAGCGGCACGAACGTGACCAGCGTGGTGACCACCTCGGCGGCGGTCGCCCCGCCCAGCTGCAGCGCGACACCGGTGTGCACGCGGTGGGTGCGGCCCGACAGGTTGCGCAGCATCGCGCGGGCATCGTCGGCATCGACCGGCTTGCCCAGGATCTGCCCGCCCAGGTCCACCGTGGTATCGGCGGCGATCACCAGCGCGCTGGCCGGCGCCGAGATGGCGTGGGCCTTGGCGATGGCCAGCCGCAGCACGTAGTCGGTGGGGAACTCGTCGGGGAGCGGCGTCTCGTCGATCTCGGGGTGGACGATGGCCGGGCACAGCCC
Source organism: Actinomycetota bacterium (assembly GCA_030645675.1). Lineage (GTDB taxonomy): Bacteria > Actinomycetota > Acidimicrobiia > Acidimicrobiales > Ilumatobacteraceae > UBA668. The sequence continues at coordinate 3,447 of JAUSLQ010000280.1, forward strand.
CAGCTGGCCCAACAACTCGCGACGGCGCGGCGAGGCGGAGGCGAGGATGACGGGGTGGGCGAGGATGACGGGGTGGACGTTCATCCGCCGCTCAGCACCATCACGTCGCCGTCGTCGGGCACGGCGAGGTCGTCGAGGTGGTCGAGGTAGTGCTCGGGCAGCGCCACCCGGATGGGGCCGTTGGTGTGGCCGCGCCGGATGCGCTCGCCCCCTTCGACGATGGCGCTGGCCGGGTCGAGCGCGGCGATCAGGTCTTCCAGCTCACCGAACGTGGCGACGCAACTGAACCGGCGGCGCACCTCACCACCCACCGGGTAGCCGGTGAAGTACCAGCTGGTGTGCTTGCGGAAGTCGCGCATGGCCAGCGCCTCGCCCATGTGCTCGCACAGCAGGCGGGCATGCTCGGCCATCACGGTGCAGGCCTCGCCGAGCGATGGCGCCGGCGGCACCGGCCGGCCGTTCAGCGCCTCCACCAGGTCGCGGAACAGCCACGGCCGGCCCAGGCAGCCGCGGCCGACGACCACACCGTCGCAGCCGGTCTCGCGCATCATGCGCACCGCATCGACAGCCTCCCAGATGTCGCCGTTGCCCAGCACGGGGATCTCGGGTACGGCTTGCTTCAGCTCGCCGATCGCGTTCCAGTCGGCCAGGCCGGCGTAGTGCTGCTCTGCCGTGCGGGCGTGCAGTGCGATGGCGGCGACGCCTTCCTCGGCGGCGATTCGCCCGGTGGTGACGTAGGTGAGCAGCGAGTCGTACAACCCCTTGCGGAACTTGATGGTGATCGGCACGCCGTACGGGGTGGCGGCCTGCACCGCGCTGCGCACGATGGCGCGCAGCAGGTTGGGCTTGGCCGGCACTGCCGCGCCGCCGCCCTTGCGGGTGACCTTCGCGGCCGGGCAGCCGAAGTTCATGTCGACGTGGTCGACCCGCCCTTCGGCGCACAGCCGGCGGATGGCCTCGCCCAGCATCGCCGGGTCGCTGCCGTAGACCTGCAGGCTGCGCGGCTGCTCGTCGGGGGTGAACGTCATCATGCGGGCGGTCTTGGCGTTGCCGTGCACGACCGCCGTCGCCATCACCATCTCGTTGACGTACACCAGCCCGGGAGCGAAGCGGCGGCACATCGTGCGAAAGGGCGCGTTGGTGACCCCGGCCATGGGCGCCAGCACCACCGGCGCTGAGGGGGTGAACGAGCCGATCTGCACGGCCCGTCACGGTACCGGGACGGGCGGGCCGAGCATCCGCGTGCGGCCCAGCGCGTCGCGGGTGGGGTACTGCGATCGGCGGGCGGCCGCCTGCTGCCAGTGCAGGCAGCGCCAGCGGGACGACTCGCTGAACTCCGCGACGAACAGCAGGTATCTGCCGCGCCCGACGGCCTCGGCACGGCCCCGCCGCACCTGGTGACGAAGGATGTCGCTGACCCGCTGCCGCGGCCCGACCCCGGCCAGCCCGGCCAGATCGAGCCCGGCCTGCAGCCGGGTGCGGTTGACGATCTCCGTGATCGACAGCGGCCCGCCGGCCGCCCTGAACAGCACGGACAGCACCGCCCGCCGGACATCGATGGGGAGCAGTCGGGATGGGTCGGGTACGGATGTCATCACCGGTACTGGGCACAGCGAGATCGCCGACCCGGCAATCTTCCGGTGCGCGGGCGGTCTCGTCGGTTCGAATTCGAATCCGAAGGACTCCGCTGGCGTCGTCGTTGTGGTCGCGGGGTTGCGCCGGTCGCCGGTCGCCGGTCGCCGGTCGCCTGTCGCCTGTCGCCTGTCGCCTGAGAGGATGCCTCGACTCGGTCTCGTCGGTTCGATTTCGAATCCAGATCCGGCGCCACCGGGCGCCGCTCTGCCGGGCCACCAGGCCACCAGGCCAGCAGGCCACCAGGCCACCAGGCCAGCAGGCCACCACACCACCGGGCCAACCTCTTCCCGAGTCGGTGTGCTGGCCGCGCAGCCGCGATCGCGCGCCGCTGCAATGCCCTGCGCGGAAACGCTCGGTGGCCCGCGGCTCGATCCACTCTCGCGACCAACCTCACCCACGGAGGAGACAATCGAAATCGAACCGACGAGACCGACCGCATACGGCACCGGGCACCGCGTCGGGCACCAGCACACCGCTGCACACCGCTGCACACCGCTCAACAGCGCCGAGCATCTCCGGCTGCGCCGTCTCTGGTCGGCGGCACAGAGAATCGAAATCGAACCGACGAGACCGAACGCGCACCGGCGGACACGCGACAGGTCAGGTCAGGTCAGGTCACGCTTCGGAGTCTGAATCGGCGGCACCGTCGCTGTCGGCACCGTCACTGCTCTCGGCGACAGGGAGCCGAGGGCTGCGCACCGTGCCGCCCACAGCACCGATGAACGGGCCCACCACGCCGGCGTGCACACGCACGTCGATGCCGCCGTTCGAGGTCTCCAGCACCGGCTGCAGCGGCAGCTTCATGCGTGCGACCGGGGTGTCGTGAGAAGCCAGCAGTGCGACGTGCCACCCTGCAGCCCGCTCGCGCAGCACGGCGCCGAAACGGTCGTACAGGTTGCGCAGGTCGCGGTCGCCGCCGCCCTTGCTGCCTCCCTGCGCGCCTCCCTGCGCGCCTCCCTGCGCGCCGCCCTGACCACCGCCCTGACCACCGACGCGGTGCCCGTACGGCGGGTTGCTGACCAGCCACCCCACGCGGGCCGGCAGCACGAGATCGCTCACCGCCCGCCGGGTCACTTCGATGTTGCCACCCACGCCGGCGCGAGCGGCGTTCTCCACCGTGGCAGCGACTGCGCCCTCGTCACGATCAGAAGCGAACAGCGGCGGGCACTTCTCCACCACGTCGCCGTCGGCACCGCGCAGCAGGCGCGCCCAACCGTCGGCGTCGAACGTCGGCCAGGCCTCGAACGCAAACGAGCGGTTGCGCCCCGCCGCCATCCGTCGCGCCGCCAGCGCGGCCTCGATCACCAGCGTGCCAGAGCCGCAGAACGGGTCGACGAGCGGCGTCTTCATGTCCCACCCACTGGCGGCGACCAGCGCGGCACCCAGCGATTCGCGCAGCGGCGCCTTCCCAGCCGGCCCACGCCAGCCGCGGTGGTGCAGCGGCGCACCGGAGGCGTCGAGGCTGACCATCACCGTGTCGCGAAGTACCCGCACCTGCACCGCCTGCTCGCCCAGCGGGCGGCCCAGCGCCTCCATCACCCGCTCTTCCACCGCGCCCGAGTGGAACAGCTTCGACTCCTTGTCGCACGTGGCCGCCACCGCGATGCCGCCCTCGGGCAGCCACGCGGCCCAGTCGACCGCCTTCAGCCCCACCTGCAGCGAGTGGAACCCGTCGGCGTGGAAGCGTGCCACGCGTACCACCACACGCGTCGCGAACCGCGAACGCAGGTTGATCGCCCACAACTGCGGCCACGTGACGGTGCACTCCACCCCGCCGCGCACGGCCCGCGCCGGGCGTACGCCCAGCTTCTGCACCTCCGCCAGCACCAGTTGCTCCAGGCCGGGCACGGCCACCACGAATGCATCGACACGGGTGCTCATGGCAACCCTCTCTTGACAGGCTTCACGAAAGCAATCTCACGGAGACGGGCTCATGGAAGCAGCGGAAGCCGCAGGTTGGGGTACGCACCCGCGTCGAGCGCGGTAGGCCCATCGCTGCGCAGGCGGTGCCATCCGGCGGCGGCGATCATCGCTGCGTTGTCGGTGCACATCGCCCGGCTGGGCAGGAAGCCACGGATGCCGGCGTCGGTGCACGCGCCCAGGAACCGCTCGCGCAGCAGCGAGTTCGCCGCCACGCCACCACCCAGCACCAGCCCACGCGCACCCACCTGCTCAGCGGCACGCTGCGCCTTCACCACCAGCACGTCGACCACAGCAGCCTGGAACGAGGCCGACACGTCGGCTGACGACACGTCGGGGTGCTTGCGCACATGGTTCATCACCGAGGTCTTCAGCCCGCTGAAGCTGAAGTCGAGGCCGTCGTGCAGCATCGCGCGCGGGAAGCGGATGGCCTCCGGGTCGCCGTGCTCGGCCTCGCGGTCGATGGCCGGGCCGCCGGGGTAGCCCAGGCCCAGGAACCGCGCCACCTTGTCGAACGCCTCGCCGGCCGCGTCGTCGATGGTCTGGCCCAGCAGCCGGTAGCGGCCGTGATCCTGCATCTCGATCAGCATCGTGTGGCCCCCGGAGACCAGCAGCACCACCAGCGGGAACTCCAGCGACGGGTCTTCCAGGAACGCTGCATAGAGGTGGGCCTCCATGTGGTTCACGCCCACGAACGGCACGCCCCACGTCAGCGCGAGCGCCTTCGCCGCCGACACGCCCACCAACAGCGCGCCGATCAGCCCCGGGCCGACGGTGCACGCGACCGCGTCGATGCGCTGCTCGGTGACACCGGCCTCCACGATCGCGCGGGCGATCATCGGGTTCAGCAGATCGAGGTGCGCGCGGCTGGCGATCTCGGGCACCACACCGCCGAACTGCGCGTGCAGATCCACCTGCGTGCTGACCGCACTGGACACCACGTCGAAGCCCCCCATCACCAGCGCAGCCGCGGTTTCGTCGCAGCTGGTCTCGATGCCGAGCACGAGCGTGCTGTCGGTGACCTCCATCCCGGCGTCGTTCATTCGGCACCCGCCGCAGGGCACACGGTGCGCAGGCGATCGCGGTACTCGGGCAGCGCGATGTCGTTGCACCACATGACGATCGCGTCCTCCACGTTCTCG
>JAUSLQ010000282.1 GCA_030645675.1 Actinomycetota bacterium
GAACTCGGTGGTGCCGGGCACGATCGGGCAGCCGCCGCGGAGGGCAGCCTTGCGCGAGCTGACCTTGTCGCCCATCTCGTCGATCGCGGCAGGCGGCGGCCCGATGAACGCGACGCCCTTCTCCGTGATGGCGCGAGCGAAGTCGGCGTTCTCGCTGAAGAAGCCGTAGCCGGGGTGCACGCCGTCGGCGCCACTCTGCTCGATGGCGTTCAGGATGGCCTCGGTGTTGAGGTAGCTCTCGGCGGCGGTCTGGCCCCCGAGCGCGTAGGCCTCGTCGGCGAGTCGGACATGGAGGGCATTTCGGTCGAGCTCGCTGTAGACCGCAACGGTCTTGATTCCGAGTTCACGGGCAGCCCGGATGACTCGAACAGCGATCTCGCCACGGTTGGCGATCAGGATCTTTTTCAGCACAGGTGCCAATCTTTGCGGAATGGACACACCAATTGCCACCCGACAGGAAGATGAGGGCCGCGACTGGCCTGCGCGCTGGTCGGTTTCGGTGGTCGCGGAGACCGGCAGCACCAACGCCGACCTGCTCGCGTGGGCTGCTCGCGGGGCAGCCGACCGCACCGTGCTGGTGGCCCGGCACCAGACGGCGGGCAGGGGTCGGCTGGACCGCCGATGGGACGCGCCGGCCGGCGCGAACCTGCTCGTGTCGCTGCTGTTCCGCGAGATTCCCGAGACGCCGCACGTGCTGACGCAGCGGGTGGGCCTGGCCGCGATCGCCGCGTGCGAGGAGGTGGCCGGCGTCAGCCCGGTGCTGAAGTGGCCCAACGACCTGCTGCTCGACGGCGCGAAGCTGGCCGGAGTGCTGGCCCAAGCGCACCTTGGGCCGGAACCTGCCGTGGTGGTCGGCATCGGACTGAACGTGGGGTGGGCGCCGGAGGGCGCGGCGTGCCTGAGCACGGCGGGCCCGGGCACGGCGATCGACCCACTCGACGTGCTGGCGTCGATGCTGCACGCCTACGACGCGCTTCCCGCCGACGTGTGGCCGCAGTACCGGGCGCACCTGGGCACGCTGGGCAAGCAGGTGCGAGTGCAGCTGCCGGACGGCGAGGTGGAGGGCCGCGCGCTCGACGTGGAGCCCGACGGCCGGCTGATGGTCGTCGACGACTGCGGCATCACCCACCGCTTCGCCGTCGGCGACGTGGTGCACGTGCGCTAGCCACCACGAGCCCGGTGCGCCGATCGGCTCCGCTTGCCTCGGCTTCTCGGGCCAGATCGTTCCACGCCGCTTCTAGGGCGGTTCCGTCTCGGAACCTGGGACGATCCAGCCCGAGTTCCCTCGGCTTCTTGGGCCAGATCGTTCCACATCGGCTTCTGGGGCGGTTCCGTCTCGGAACCGGGGACGATCCAGCCCGAGTTGGGTGGGTCGAGTGGGTCGATTGTGTGCGGCCGGGTGGTGACGGGCCGGCGTCACCACCCGCAAGTACCCTGATCGTTCGTGCTGGCACTCGACACCACCCCGTTGCGCCGGCGGCGTCGCCTGCCCAGCCTTCTGCTGACCGCGCTGGTGGTGGCCGTGGTCGGGGCCACGGGCACGCTGGTCGCCGCCCGTCAAGCAGTGGATGCCGTACCGCGGGTGCCAGGCGTGGCCGGCTCGCTGAGCGGGGGCAACGCCAACGTGGAGAACTACCTGCTGGTGGGCAGCGACAGCCGCGATCAGGGCGACCCCAACACCGGCGATGCGGGCAGCGTCACCGGCAGCCGCAGCGACACGATCATCGTGCTACGCGTGGACAAGAGCGACGAGAGTGCGTCGTTGCTGTCCATCCCGCGCGACCTGTACATCGAGACGGCAGAGCACACCGGGCGCATCAACGGGGCTTACAACGACGGCCCGGCCGCGCTGGTGCGGGCCGTGCAGGGAGGCGAGCTGCAGATCCCGGTGCACCACTACGTGGAGATCGACTTCTTCGGCTTCAAGGATCTGGTGGAGGCGCTGGGCGGCGTGCAGGTGTGCTTCACGCTGCCGACCCGCGACATCAACACCGGCCTGAACATCGTCGCCCCCGGCTGCTACCTGTTGGACGGCACGCAGGCGCTGGCCTACGCGCGCAGCCGGCACTACGAGGAGCAGTTCCTCGACGGGTCGTGGCACGAAGACCCCACCAGCGACCTCGGCCGCTCCACGCGCCAGCGGGCGTTCATCAACGCCTGCCTGCAGACCGCTCTCGCACAGGTGAAGGCCGACCCGTTCTCCGCCGGCGAGCTGGTGACGGCGATGGGTGCCGCGATCAAGATCGACGAGGAGCTCGACCCGATCAGCGCGGCGGCCTCGCTGCGCACCGCCGTCGGTGCCGGCCTGCAGACGTACTCGCTGCCGGTGGTGGGCGAGACGATCGACGGTGCGGCGGTGCTGCGGCTGGGCGACGGCGCCGAGACGGTGCTGGCCTACTTCCGTGGCACCGGCCCCAAGCCGTCGACGACTCCGGCGACCTGAACGTTCGACGCGACCACGCAGCCGCCATACTGGTCCGCAATGCCGAACGTACGAGAGAGCGACATCATCGCCGGGGTATGGACCGTCGAGCCCACGGTGCACGGCGACCAGCGCGGGCTGTTCATCGAGACCTACCGTCGCGAGTGGTTCCCCAACGGGCGCGAGATGCTGCAGGGCAATCGCAGCAACAAGCAGCAGGGCGCGGTGGTGGGCCTGCACTACCACCTGCACCAGGCCGACTACTGGTACTGCCCGGTGGGCACCATCCGAGTGGTGCTGCACGACCTGCGCGCCGGCGGGCCCACCGACGGTGCCACACAGACGCTGGACATCAGCGGCGAGAACCACCTGGGCGTGTACATCCCGCCGGGTGTGGCCCACGGGTTCGCGGCGCTCACCGACGTGGTGATGACGTACCTGGTCGACGGGTACTACAACCCGGCCGACGAGCTGGGGGTGCTGTGGAACGACCCCGTGATCGGCGCCGACTGGGGCGTCACCGATCCCATCCTGTCGGCCCGCGACCAGGAGAACCCGCTGCGTGCCGACCTGCCCGAAGGCCGCCGCCCGTACTGGCCGATGAGAACCTGACCCCTCAAGGACGTTGATCATGAAGTTGTTCGTCACCGGCGCGGCCGGGTTCATCGGTTCCAACTACGTGCGCTGGGTGCTGGCCAACAGCGACGACGAGGTCACCATCTTCGACGCGCTCACCTACGCCGGCAACCTGGCCAGCATCCGCGACCTGCTCGACGACCCGCGCTGCCGCTTCGTGCACGCCGACATCTGCGACCAAGACGCGGTGCTGGGCGCGATGCAGGGGCACGACGCCGTGGTGCACTTCGCCGCCGAGAGCCACGTGGATCGCAGCATCGCCGACCCGTATGCGTTCGTGCGCACCAACTGCTTCGGCACCAACGTGGTGTGCGACGTGGCTCGTCAGGTGGGCGTGGAGAAGTTCCTGCACATCAGCACCGACGAGGTGTACGGCAGCATCGACGTCGGCTCGTTCAGCGAGACCGACAAGCTGACGCCGCGCTCGCCGTACAGCGCGTCGAAGGCCGGCAGCGACCTGATCGCGCTCAGCTACGTCACCACCCACGATCTGCCGGTGGTGGTCACCCGGTGCAGCAACAACTACGGGCCGTACCAGTTCCCGGAGAAGGTGATCCCGCTGTTCACCAGCAACCTGCTCGACGGCCACAAGGTGCCGTTGTACGGCGACGGTGGCAACGTGCGCGACTGGATCCACGTGGAAGACCACAACCGTGCCGCCCATCTGGTGCTGCAGCAGGGCGTGGTGGGCGAGGTGTACAACATCGGCGCCCACGAGGAGTTCACCAACCGCGAGCTCACCTACCGGCTGCTGGAGCTGTGCGGCCGCGACGAGAGCTTCATCCAGCCGGTGGCCGATCGGCTGGGGCACGACCGCCGCTACTCGGTGAACATCGACAAGATCAGCGCGCTGGGCTGGAAGGTCGAGAAGTCGTTCGAGCAGGGCCTGGCCGACACGGTGGCCTGGTACCGCGACAACCGCTGGTGGTGGGAGCCATTGAAGAGCAAGGCCGCTCTGTAGTGCGGGTGCTGATCACCGGTGCCGGCGGCCAGCTGGGCCTCGATCTTGCGCAGCTGTGCAGCGTGTCCGGCGACGAGGTGCACGCCTTCGCACGCGAAGGCCTGGACATCACATCCCGCTCGGACGTGCTGAGCGCAGTCACGTCGCTGCGCCCCGAAGTGGTGGTGAACTGCGGTGCCTGGACCGCAGTCGATGCTTGCGAGGGCGACCCCGACCGCGCGCTGGCCGCCAATGGTGTCGCCGTTCGCTGGCTGGCGGAGGCCTGCAGCCGGGCACAGGCCCACCTCGTGCAGATCAGCACCGACTACGTCTTCGACGGCACCCTCGACCGGCCGTACCACGAGTGGGACGACACAGACCCGCAGAGCGTGTACGGCCTCACCAAAATGATCGGCGAGCAAGAGGCGCTCGTGCTCGGCACGCAGGCCACGGTGGTGCGCACGTCGTGGGTGTGCGGCCGCAACGGCTCGAACATGGTGAAGACCATCATGCGCCTGGCCGGCGCGCACCCGCAGCTCAGCTTCGTGGCCGACCAGGTGGGCCACCCGACGTTCACCCACGACCTCGCCGTCGCGCTGCGGCGCATCGCGCTCGACCGGCTGAGCGGGGTGGTGCACGTCACCAATCAGTCGCCGTGCTCGTGGTACCAGTTCGCATGCGAGGTGGTCGCGGCGATGGGCGGCGACCCCGGCATCGTGCAGCCGATAGCGACTGCGGATCTGCAGCCCGTCCGCCCCGCGCCTCGCCCTGCGAACAGCGTGCTCGACAACGCCGTGCTGCGCATGGGCGGCTACCCGATGCTGCGCGACTTCCGCGAGCCGCTGCGCGAAACAGTCGCCTTCCTCCAAGCCCAGTAGCGCGCCACCGCGGTTGGGGGTGCCCCATCGCCTGATCGGCGGCACGCCACAGAGCGACGTAAGTCTGTGTCGTGCCACGGACGCCTCGGTGACGGAGTGACGGAGTGGCGGATGGCGGAGTGGCGGATGGCGGATGGCGGAGTGGCGGGTGCAGTGCGGTCGGGTCAGCGGTAGACGGCGATCAGGGCGGCGCCGGCCAGCGCCGCCGCCACGCCGAACGCGTTCAGTGCGCTCACCCGCTCGCGGTCGATCTTGGCCGCCATGCCGGCAGTGACCACCGGGTACAGCGAGGCCAGCACGGTGGCCACCGCGATCGGGCCGATCTGCAGTGCCTTCACGGCCATCACGCCGGCCACTGCGGTGCACGCGCCGCTGCCCAGCGCCAGCAGTGGCGGGCGGCCCAGGCGCTGCCGCTGCAACAAGCTGATCAGGCCGACCATCGCGGCCCCGCCGAGCGAGGCGAACACCACCGGCCACTGGCCGCTGGAGTCGGACGTATGGCCCATGGCGACGAAGAAGGTCGCGAACCCGAGGCCGGCGCCGATGGCCAACGCCAGCTCGGGCAGCAGGCGCAGCGAGTGGTCACCTCCGGGGCGCAGCGCAACCATCGGGATCGCTGCCAGCGCGATGGCCACCCCCCACCACCTGCCGCCGGGCAGGCGCACGCCGTCGACGATGTCGATGACCACGGGAACCAGGGCGGTGGTCAGCGCCGCCAGTGGCGCGACGACGGCCATCCGCCCGTGCGCCAGTCCGTGGAAGAACGCGATGTACCCCACACCGGCAGCGGCGCCGGAGGCCAGCCCCAGCACGACGTCGCCGCCCTGCAGGTGCGTCCAACCGAGGGCGATCACCAGCGGCACCTGCACCAGGCAGGCGGTGATCTGCGAGAAGAACGTCACCACGATCGCCGGTCGGCGCGCCGTGCCTCGGCCGCCCAAGTAGTCGCCCACGCCGACGATCAGCGCAGAGAGCAGGGCGAGCGTGACGACCATTCGGGGTAGTGTAGATTGTTCGGGTCCGAAGGAATTTCGAAGAGTGCTCTGATGGGGGAGTCTGATGGGTGAGATCGTCGGATCTGCGTTGGTGTCGCATGTGCCGCCGCTGGTGCTGCCGGAGGCCACGCGTCTCGAGCTGAACGAGGGCCGCGACTTCTCGATCGTGGAAGGCATGCACCGCATGCGCCACGAGTGCATCGACCCGTTGCAGGCCGACACCATCGTCGTGCTCGACACCCACTGGTTCACCACCTTCGAGTGGGTGGTGTCGGCGCACGAGCGGCGCACCGGCAAGTTCACCAGCGAAGAGCTGCCCCGTGGAAACCCGCAGATGCCGTACGACATCGTCGGCGACCCGCAGCTGGCGCGGCTGATCGAAGCCGTCGCTGCCGAGCGCGACGACACCTGGGTGCACGCCAACGACGACCCCTACCTGCCCATCCGCTACGCAACGGTGTACCTCACGCCGTTCCTGCAGGGGCCGGAGAAGTGGGTGTCGATCAGCAGCTGCCAGACCGCTGAGTTCAGCGACATGGTGATCTTCGGCGAGGTGCTGCGCGAAGCCATCCGCCGCTCCGACAAGCGGGTGGTCATCGTCGGCAGCGGTGCGCTGTCGCACAAGTTCTGGCCGCTCAGCGAGCTGCGCAAGCACGAGAGCGCCGACCCTGCGCACCTCATCAGCCCGGCCCACCGCGATGCCGACGCGCGGCTGATCAAGTGGCTGGAGGCCGGCGACCACGCCGCCGTGCTGGCCGACTACCCCGACTTCCGCCAGTACGCCCCCGAAGCCCGCTTCGCCCATTACGTGATCATGGCCACCGCTCGCGGCGGCGCAGCCTGGACCACCCCCGGCGTGGCCTACAGCGAGTACGAGAACGCAGCCGGCACCGGCAACATCCACATGTGGTTCCCCGGCAGCTGAAGTAGCGCAGTCGTTGGATACCAGGCGCTGGACAACCGGCGGGTCAGCGAGCATCCTGCGCTGGTGAGCGTTGATCGGGAGTTCGAGGTGGTGGTCTCCGCCGGAAGCCTGCGATCCGACCATGGGGTCGTGATGCCGCATCGGTGGACACCGGAGGGAGTGGTCGTCGAGGCCGACTTCACGGGTGCGCACCTCTACCACCTGGCCGCCGCCGGTTGCGTGCTCAACGACGTGTATCGCGAGGCCGGCCGGCTGGGGCTGCACATCGACGGAGTGCGGGTGTGCGCCTCCGGCGGGTTCGACACTTCGACGTGGGCGTCGACCGGCGTCGAGTACGACGTCGAAGTGGCTGCAAGCGCCGACGATGCAGAGATCGATCGGCTCATCACGATCGTCGATGACGTTGCCGAGATACCCAAGGCGCTCCGCGTCGGCACAACGGTCGTGCGCTCGCCCTGACAGCAACTCGATTGGGGAGCGGCGAGCTTGCCCGCCCGCCCTTCCAGGGCCAGAGTTCAGCCGACGGGCTGGGCCAGGCGACGAGTCCACCAGTCGTGGAAGTGGGCGACGCCGGCTTCCAGCGCGGGCCCGGACAGGTTGGTGAAGTAGCGGTCGCCGGTGAGGCCCAGCGACGCTGCGGCCAGCATGCCGTCGTAGCGGGTCTCCACCAGCGTGCGGTCTTCCTCGACGGTCTCGTCGTACGCAGCCCTGATCGCCTGCGGCAGACCGGGCACGAGCTGCTCCATGTCGGCCGGCACGCAGTAGTGCACGCGGTTCACGTATTGATCGGGGCCCACCGGCACGGCCACCGAGATCACGCGCAGGCCGTTGTACACCTCGAACATCATGTTCGGGTAGACGCCCACCCAGGCCACCGCCGTGTGCGGAGTTGCCTCGCCACGCAGCGCGTAGTAGCGATCCAGGCCGTTCATCCAGTCGGCGTACCTGGCGGACTTCGCACCACGTTCGCTGGACAGTTGCAGGAACTGCACGTGGAAGTTCTCGCCGAAGGTCCACTCGATGGAGCCGCAGTCCACGAACGAGGCCAGGCCGGGGTGGTACGGCGGCACGTGGTAGCAGTCGCCGAACACCTCCAGGAACATCTTCCAATCGCCGCGGTACGGGTCGTCGTGGGTGGACGCCATCACCCAACCGTCGAGGTCCAGCCAGTGGGCGATGCCGCGCTCGGCGAAGTCGGCGTCGATGCGGGCGAGGTCGGCTGCATAGGCGTCGGCGTGATGCGGGTCGACGGCGAAGTGGAAGCCGTGCCACGAGATCGTGGGGAACGAGGGCAGCGCCAGGCGGTCGCGCACGGCAGTTCCGTCGGCGCCACTGCCGAAGTCGATGTTGCGCCCGCCGATCAACGAGCCGTCGCGGCGGAACGACCAGTCGTGGTACTCGCACAGCACGGTGGAGCGGCACACGGGCAGGTCGTCGGTGACCAGCGGCCGGCAGGCGTGGGTGCACACGTTGGCGAGGAGGCGCACGGCGCCGGTGTCGTCGCGGGTGAGCAGCAGTCGCGGGTCGCCGTCGGCGCGGCGATGGCCGGCTTGTGGCAGCAGCAGGTCGTGACCCACGTAGGTGAGGCCCGACGTGGGAGCGAAGAGGCGCTGCTGCTCGTCGGCGAACACCTCGGCGCTGGCGTAGGCGTTCGGCGGCAGGGGCGGTGTCGCTGCCGGCTCGAACTCGTAGCCGGGGCGACGCCAGACGGTTGACATCACTGTCAAACCGTAGCAGTGGGCACCCGAACGCCCGCGGTCGCCGCCGAGCGGGCGGACGGCCTACAAGTCGGCGGTGAGGCCCCTCGGGAGGTGGGCTGAGCGCCAAGATGGCTGGCTCTACGCGATGAACCTGAGTCGGTCGACTGGTGAGGTCAGGCCGGCGGGCGCGGCTCGGGCTCCGCGGCGGCGGCCAGTACCCGGCGGGCGCGGCGGGCCACGGCTTCGTCGATCATCTCGCCTTCGGCGCCGCGCACCGCGCCGTGGCCGGCGCCCAGCCGGGCCAGCACATCGTGGGCCCAGGCGACCTCGGCAGCGGTGGGGGAGAACGCCTCGTTCGTGCCGGCGCAATGCGACGGGTGGATCAGCGCCCGCCCGCCGAAGCCCATCTCGGCCAGAGCCAGCGAGGTCGTGTGCAGTGCGGCCAGATCGTCGATCTGCAGGTGGACGCCCCCGATCGGTGCGGCGATGCATGCGGCCGCCGACGCGACCACCACCGCCACGCGTGCGTGGTCCAGCAGCACTTGCCCGCCGGGCAGCCGCCCGCCCACGTCGGCCAACAGGTCGACCTCGCCGAGGTGGCAACACACCACTCCGGGGGCACCGGCGATCTTCTCGATGTCGCGCAGCGCCACGGCCGTCTCCACCAGCGCGGCGATCGGCACACCGGGCAACGCAGCCGCGACCGCGGCGATCCAGTCCAGGCGTTCGCACTTCGCCAGCAGCACACCGTCGGGCAGGGCGCCGCCGCCGGCTGCCCCGGCCCCGGCGCCGCCTGCCCCGGCCCCGGCCCCGGCTGCCAATGCCGCGAGATCGTGCCGGCCCTCGTCGCCGCTGTTGATCCGCACCCACCGCTGCGCGCCCAACCCGCCCGCGCCCGCGAGCACGGCGACGGCATTGAGGCGCGCCTCCGGCTTGGCAGCGGGCTTCACCGCGTCTTCCAGGTCGATGATCACCACGTCGGCGCCGGACGCGAGCGCCTTGGCGATGCGGTCGGGCCGGTCGCCGGGCACGTACAGCCAGCTGCGGGTGGGCGCTGCTCCATCCTGGGCGCGGTCGGCGGTGGTCATGGTCAGTAGCTGCGCGGCAGGCCGAGCACGTTCTGGCCGACGAAGGCCAGCACGAGGTTGTTGTTGATCGGTGCCACTTGGTACAGGCGCGTCTCGCGGAACTTGCGCTCGATGTCGTACTCGGCCGCGAAGCCGAAACCGCCGTGCGTGTCGAGGCATGCGTTGCCGGCCGCCCACGAGGCCTCGCTGGCCATCATCTTCGACAGGTTGGCCTCGGTGCCGCACGGCTTGCCGGCGTCGAAGAGTGCAGCGGCCTTCTTGCGCATCAGGTCGGCGCCGGCCAGCTGTGCGTAGGCCCGGGCGAGCGGGAACTGCACGCCCTGGTTGGTGCCGATCGGGCGCCCGAACACCTGCCGCGTGTTCGCGTACTCCACCGCCCGGTCGAGGAAGAAGCGCCCGTCGCCGATGCACTCGGAGGCGATGAGGATGCGCTCGGCGTTCATGCCGTCGAGGATGTGGCGGAAGCCCATGCCCTCGGTGCCCACCAGCGCGTCGTGCGGGATGAGCACGTCGTCGAGGAACACCTCGGTGGTGTTGTGGTTCATCATCGTCGG
>JAUSLQ010000283.1 GCA_030645675.1 Actinomycetota bacterium
CCGACGATCATGGTCAACCCCGACAGACCACCCAACAACAGGTCGCCGGCGATCCACTGCCAGTCCACCAGCAGCAGCAACAGCGGCGACAGCACCACGCTGGTGGCGACAGCCGTGCGGGTCACCGTCACCGACGGTGTACTACGTGCCGAGCGCGCGGCGAAGAAGTCGGACCCGCCCAGCAGCAGGGCCGCGGCGATGGCGAGCGCGATGCCAAGACCCATGAGAGCGACGCTACTCAGCCGGTGGAGCGCTCGGCCGTACCGATGAGACCGGTCAGCGCATGCACCAACGCGTCGGCGTCGGCGGCGGTGTTGTGCGCCGCGAAGCTGACGCGCAGCAGCGGCTGGTCGTTCCAGCGGTGCAACGGCACCTCGATGCGGTGCTCGTCGAGCAGCCGCTGCTTCCACTCGGCCACATCGATGTGCAGCGGCAGCCGCACCGCAGCCATTTGCGCCAGCCACTGCCAGCCTGCTGCGGCCGGGCCATCGTCGCCGGCCGGGCCATCGTCGCCGGCCGGGCTGATCGGTTCCAGGCCGGTGAGCTCGTCGATGCGGGCGCGCGTCTGCACGGCCAGCCGGTGAGCGTTGGCCTGTACGGCCGGCCAGTCGAAGGAGGCCAAGAAGTCGATGGCCGCACCTGCCGCGAGGAACGGCGAGAGGTCGCGCGAACCCTGCCACTCGTGATGGTCG
Source organism: Actinomycetota bacterium (assembly GCA_030645675.1). Taxonomy (GTDB): domain Bacteria; phylum Actinomycetota; class Acidimicrobiia; order Acidimicrobiales; family Ilumatobacteraceae; genus UBA668. The sequence continues at coordinate 693 of JAUSLQ010000283.1, forward strand.
ACGAACGTCGAGCCGGTGGGTTGGTCGCTCTCCCACCCCCAGCTGACCACCAGCGGTTGCAGCCACGGCTGCTGCTCGCGGCGCACGTAGAGGAACGAGCAGCCCTTGGGCGCACACACCCACTTGTGCAACGCACCGGTGTAGATGTCGCACTCCAGCGTTGCCAGGTTCAGGGGCAGCTGGCCGGGCACGTGGGCGCCGTCGACGACGGCCAGGATGCCGGCAGCACGTGCCCGCCGGCAGAGCTCGTGCACCGGGAACACCAACGCCGTGGCGCTGGTGATGTGGTCGAGGAACAGCACGCGTGTGCGAGGAGTGACTGCGGCCCAGACCCGCTCGACGAAGTCGTCTGGGGTGGTGACCGGCAATGGGATGGGCACCCGCACGTAGCGCGCACCAGTGTCGGCGCAGCGCTTGCGCCACGTGCGGTGCATCGCGCCATAGTCGTGGTCGGTGCTGAGCACCTCGTCGCCGGGCTGCAGTTGCAGCGAGGTGGCCACCATGTTCATCGCGGTCGTCGGGTTGGGGAACAGCGCCACGTCGTCGGCCGCAGCACCCACGAACTGGCTCACCCGGGCGCGAGCCGAGGCGAGCATTCCGGACGCGCCGCGCTGCAGCCACGCAACCGGGTTGCGCTCCATCTCGCGTTGCAGGCGTTCGTACTCCTGCTGCACCACTCGTGGCACGCCGCCGAACGAGCCGTGGTTCAGGTACACCAGGTCGGGGTCGAGCAGGAAGTCGGCGCGGGTGGGCATCGTCGTCATCGGGCGGCATGGTACGGCCTTCACACCGGCCCTGTCGGGTACGTTTCGCGGATGGCACTCCCCCAGCACGGCATCGCACGCGACGAACTGTTCGCCCAGCTCGACAGCTTCAAGGCAGGCGACGTGCAATGGCGCGACGGCCACGCGTTCACGCTGGTGTACAGCGCAGGCCCCGACGTGGTGGCGGTAGCCGAGGAGGCGTACCGCCGCTTCGGCGCCGAGAACGGCCTGAACACCGACGCCTTCCCCAGCCTCCGGCGGCTGCAGAACGAGGTGGTCGACATCGTCGGCGAGTGGTTGCAGGCAGGGCCCGAAGGCGCCGGGTTCCTCACCACCGGCGGTACCGAGAGCCTGCTCATGGCCGTGAAGGCAGCCCGCGAACGGGGCCGCAAGGAGAAGGGCATCACCGCACCGAACGTCGTTCTGCCCACCAGCGCCCATGCGGCATTCGAGAAGGGCTGCTACTACTTCGGGCTGGAGAGCCGGAGAGTGCCGGTGGGCGACGATTGGCGCGCCGACCCAGCGGCGATGGCCGCTGCTGTCGACGACAACACGGTGCTGCTGGTGGGCTCGGCGCCGCAGTACCCGCAGGGCGTGATCGACCCGATCGCCGACATCGCCGCGATCGCTGCCGAGCGCGACATCAGCTGCCACGTGGACGCCTGCATGGGCGGCGTGACACTGACCTACCTGCGCCGGCTGGGGCACCCGGTGCCGCCGTGGAACTTCGAGGTACCCGGCGTCACCAGCATCTCGGTGGATCTGCACAAGTACGGCTACACCGCCAAGGGCGCATCGGTGATCATGCACCGCAACAAGCAGCTGCGCGCGTACCAGACCTACGTCACCGACAACTGGCTGGGCGGGGTCTACGGCTCGTCCGCCGTGCTGGGAACCAAGAGCGGCGGGCCATGGGCGGCCGCGTGGGCAGTGATGCACTTCCTGGGCGACGACGGCTACCTACGCGTCACCGCTGCCGCCCGCCGTGCGTGTGAACAACTGGCCGCAGCGATCCGAGCAATGCCGAAGCTGCAGATGCGCGCCGAGCCCGACACCACGCTGATCGCATTCGGGGCGACCGACCCCGAGACCTTCGATGTCTACGCCCTGGCCGACGCGTTGTGGCGCAAGGGCTGGTACGTCGATCGGCAGGGCCCGCCCCCGTCACTGCACTGCACCGTGAACGCAGTGCACGAGGGACGCATCGACGCGTTCGTGGCCGATCTACGCGCGGCGATCGACGAGGTGACAGCCGCGAGCGGCTCCGGCCAGCAGGGCGCGTACGGCACCGTCGAGTAGCGGCGGGGCGCGACGAGGCGACTGCGGGGTGAGCGCCCGTCACGCACCCCGCAGTCGCTCCGGCCTCCCGTCAGGCCGGGTTCATCCAGTCGATCCAGAGACCGGCCGGGTTGCTCGGGTCCACCTTCACCCGCAGGCGCGAGCCCGGTTGGCAGCGCATCAGGTTCAGCTGCTGCACCGTCTCCTGGCGGCGCACAGGCATCGGCACACCGTTGGGCATCATCACCAGCAGCTCCAGGTCGACCACCGGGTTGTAGTTCATCATCGCCCCGGTCTGCGTCGCCGACGTGACCGTTGCGATCGCGTCGACACCGTTGTTGATCGCTGCCGTGGCCGCCGCAGCATTCTGCGCCATGCCGGCGATCATCTGGTTGGCGTTGGCCATCTGCACCTGCGCGTTGGCGAGCTGCTCCTGCACCGGGTACTGCTCGCGCATCTGCTTGCCCTGGTCATTGAGCTTCTTGATGTCCTTGAAGAACCCCATCGCGATCAGACCCCGCGGTAGATGTCGGAGAACGCGCGGGCCACGGCCGGGTCGCCCTGGATGCGGGCGTTCCACCCGTCGTGTGCCGCCTGCCACGATGCGCCGTCGATGCCATGCGAGGCAGCGATGCCGGGCAGCGCCGACTGGTCGTAGTTCAGCGGTGCGATCGCCTTCACGATCACCGCGTACTGCTGCAGGCTGACCCCGGCGATGGGCTCGAGCCCACCGGGCTGGGCCTGCAGGTTGCCGTTGGCCGCCGCCTGGGCGGCCATCGCCTGCTGCATCGCAGCCTGCTGCTGGGCCTGCATCTGGGCCTGCATCACCTGCGCGTTGGCGCCCATCTGCTGGGCCTGGTCGATCATGCCGGGCGCGGCGGCGACGACGTCCTTCATTTCCTTCATCTGCTTGAACAAACCCATGACGGTCCTCCTTGGAGCGGTTCAGCAGATGATGCGCCGCGACCGCCGAACTGTCATGAGTAGGTACCTACTCAAAGCGCATCGCACCTGGCCCGGCCGGTGGCGGCCCGGCATCAGTGCGAGCGCGGCCCCAGGTGCTGGTGCAGACCGTGCACCAGGGCGGCCAGCTCGGCGGCCTCGGCCTCGCTCAGCACCGAGGCGTACAGCTGGGTGAGCACTCGGTCGGTCAGCTGCTCGGCAGGTGCCTTGGCCTCCGCGGCGACGGTGGGGAACGGCTCGGCCCAGCCGAATCGAGCGGCGTTGGCCTCGCCGCCCGTGGCCAGCACGGCCTCGACCGGAGTCAGGCCGGAGGCCACCACCGCCAGCACGTGCACGCTGCCGCGCAACTCGCGCAGCACGTGCATCAGGAAGTAGGCGCGCCCTTCGGCATCGGCGGGCAACGGCTCGCTCCGCCAGCCGGCGAACAGGGCCAGGCCGGCACCGTTCACCCCGGCGGCCAAACGGCCGGCCAACTCGGCGAGCCGGTCCGCATCCTGGTATCCGGCCATCCGCCGGCGGCCGAACTCGGCACACGCCGCGCCGTAGCGGGCCGCGCTGGCGCGGCCGCTCTCCACCGCCAGACCCGCCTCCCACATCTTGCGCAGCAACGATGGCGCGAAGAAGCCGAAGGCCGAGGCCACGACGTCGGCATCCACGTCGCCCAGCACCCCACCGCGGCCGGTGACGTAGTACGCGTAGCCGTTGGGGTAGCCCACCTCCCGGCATGGGTCCAGCACCTCCGGGTCGAGCATCCAGCGGCCACCGAGGTCGCCGATGGGGTCGGTCAGGGAGCGCACGCTGTCGGCGATGATCATGTGGCGACGGTAGCGCTCAGCGCGGTCCCCCACCATCAGCCGAGTTCGCCGTATCGTCGCCGCGTGCCCCGCCGAGCCGCGCTGCTGTCATACGCGCCCGTGTTGGCTCTGGCGTTGGTGTGCACGGCGTGCGATGGCGGCTCGGTGCCGCGCAGCCAGCCGCCGAGAACGGTGGTTCTGCGAGTCGTCGACGAGGCCGGGGCGCCGATCGTCGACGCGTCGCTGCAGCTGATCGGCCGGTCCGGTGCGGTGCTCATCCAGGGCGAGGCAGGGGTCACGATGGACCAGCCGATGGCGGGCGTGCTGCACGCCGACGGCTACCTCGACGAACCGGTGGTGCTGGCGCCGGGCACCTCACCGGTGACGGTGGAGCTGCTGGACGTAGTCGGCCCGTCGGGTCTGCGCCGGCGCACGTTCCACTTCGGCGGCGACGTGATGATGGGTCGCCGGTACCAGCCTGTCGTGCAGGCGGCCAGTCGCGCCGACACGCCCGGAGCACGAGCCACCGCCGTCGCCACCACGGCCGACGAGGCTCGCGCCGTCGTCGCCGCTGTCGCTCCGCTGATGGCTGCGGCCGATGCGACGATGGTGAACCTGGAGACCGTCGTGGGCGACCTGCCCGCACTGGATGCCTACCCGGCCAAGCGGTTCCTGCTGCAATCGCCGCCGATCGTGCTGGATGCGCTGCAGGCCTTGGGGGTCGACCTCGCGACCTTGGGCAACAATCACGCCTACGACTGGCGCGACGAAGGTGTCGCTTCCACCATCCAACACCTCGACCAGGCCGGCATCGCCTGGGCCGGCGCCGGCGCCGATGCGCAGCAGGCACAGGCCGGCCGCCTGCTCGACGTGCAGGGAGTGACGGTGGGCGTGGTGTCGGCCACCACCGTCAACGGCGACTTCGTCAACGACAACCTGCCGGTGGCCGGCGAGCCCGAGCCGGCCGGCCTGCCCGCCGACGAGCAGTGGCAGTACGAGCAACGTGCGTTCGGCCACGGCCACGCCGGCGAACCCGGCTACATCGCAGCGGCCAACCGACGCGCGGGCGATGCGTGGCAACTGTTCTCGCAGATGGAGACCGATCTCGACGGCCCGAGTGCAGCACAGGTGTGGGCCGCGATCGTCGACACGTACCCCGAACTTCAGGACTGGGTGGCCCGTCGCGGTCACGGCGGTGCCGCACCGTTCCGGCAAGCCGACGTGGCCGCTGAGGTGCAGGCCTTGCGTGCAGGGGGCGCTGCGTTGGTGGTGGTGCAGGTCCACGGCGGCTACCAGTTCTCCGACGTGCCCAGCCAATTCCTGCGCGACGCCGCACACGCCGCCATCGACGCCGGCGCCGATCTGGTGATCGGCCATCACCCGCACGTGCTGCAGGGCTTCGAGTGGTACCAGGGCCGCCTGATCGCCTACTCGCTGGGCAACTTCCTGTTCGACCAGGACTTCCTCTCCACGTTCCCGTCGGTCATCCTGCGCACGGTCTTCGAGGGCGACCAGCTGCTGCAAGCGCGGGTGATTCCGCTGGCCCTGATCGGCTACCGGCCGGTGCCATTGGCGGGCGTCGATGCTGCCCGGGTGGTGGGGTTGATGAACAGTCGCTCGCTGGCCGCGGCCAGCAGCGACCGGCTGCAGCCCGACGTCGTCGGTTCCGTGGTCGACGGCACGTCTGCCACAGCCATGCTGCACCTCGATGGCACCTCGGCGCTCGTCCAGCAGCCACCCGTGCCCGGACGCGACAACTACTCCCTTGCCGCTCGCGAACAGCGCGATCTGACGAGATGCAGCGTGGTTCGGCCCGTCGGCTCCGACGTCGGCGTGCAGCCAGACGTCGGCGCCGACCTTCTCGGCTGGGGCCACTTCGACGACGGCGCCGCCGACGGCAACCGCGAGGGCGCCGTGCAGTGGACGTACGAAGGCGATGGCCTCCGCTACTCCACGAACCACGGCACGTACCTGCACCTGGAAGCCGCGCCGGGCAGCGGCGTCGCGGCGCGGCAGGTGGCGCGCAGCGCGGTTCCTGCCCACCGCTGGTTCGATGCCGACGGCCGGCCCTTGGACGGGGAACCCGCCTACACCCTGCAACTGCAGGTTCGGCGCAGCGACGCGGCCCCACTCGTGCGCGTGGTGCTGTACGACGTCAACGACTCCGACCCGACGGTCGAGCCGTCGTCCACCGTGCTGCACCAGGCCGAGCTCTCGCTGCCGGCCACCGATCGCGACACCTGGCAGGAGGTGTCAATCGAGATCACCGACGTGGTGAACGCCGAGTTCGACGGCGTGCGCGCCGATGCCGTGATGATCTACGTGGTCGCGCCGGCGGGCGACAACCGGGTGGACATCGACAACGTGCGGCTGTACGAGTGGCGGGCCGCCGGCGAGCTGCCGCCCGACGTGTGGGTGCCGGCCGATGCCGTGCGGGCCGTCGGCGCCGGCACCGCCACCTTCGACGTGCTCACGTGCGGCTAGGTTCGTTGCCGCACCTCGCACCGGCGACTCGCTGCGGTCCGTTGCTGCTGTCGTCCGGGGCAATGCCAGAACGCGCGGCCGCGGCCGGGTAGCCTTGTCACTGCCATTCCACCCGGCCGGGAGAGCCTCCGACGCAGCCAGCGGCGGGGCGCCGAAGGAGCAACCTCCCCGGAATCTCTCAGGCAAACGGACCGACCGGGCGGGGCAACGCTGGAAAGCAGCTGGGCAAGGCCAGCTCGCCGACGGGGAAATCTGCAGCGATGTGGAGAAGCTCTCAGGCACCACTGACAGCGGGGGAAGCAGCTCGAACGCGCCACAGGCCTGGAGGCTTCCGATGACCACCCGCTCCGCAATCGCCGACTTGCTCGGAACGCACGACTTCGTCACCCGCCACATCGGCCCCTCGCCCAGCGAGCAGCAGCACATGCTGGCCACCATCGGTGCCGGCTCGCTCGACGAGCTGCTGCAGCAGACGGTGCCACACAGCATCCGCATGCTGGGTGAGATGGATCTGCCCGGCAGCCGCACTGTCGACGACGTGCTGGCCGAGCTGCGCGGCCTGGCCCAGCGCAACACTGCCCGCACCAGCCTGATCGGGCAGGGCTACTACGGCACCATCACTCCCCCGGTGATCCAGCGCAACGTGCTGGAGAACCCGGCTTGGTACACGGCGTACACGCCGTACCAGCCGGAGATCAGCCAGGGCCGGCTGGAGACCCTGCTGAACTTCCAGACGATGGTGGCCGAGCTCACCGGCTTCGGGCTGGCCAACGCCTCGCTGCTCGACGAGGCCACGGCTGCCGCCGAGGCGATGGCGATGGCCCGGCGCGTGTCGAAGGCCACCAGCGACCGCTTCGTGGTGCACCACGACACCCACCCGCAGACCATCGCCGTGCTGCGCACCCGCGCCGAGCCGTTGGGCATGCAGGTGGTGGTGGGCGACACCGACCAGCTCGACGCGGGCTGCTTCGGCCTGCTGCTCAGCCTGCCCACCTCCACCGGCGCCGTGCCCGACTGGCGGCCGGTGATCGAGCAGGCGCACGCGCTCGGCGCCGTCGTGGTGGTGGCCACCGACCTGCTGGCCTGTGTGCTCACCACTCCCCCCGGGCACCTGGGTGCCGACATCGCCATCGGTTCGGCGCAGCGCTTCGGCGTGCCGATGGGCTTCGGCGGCCCGCACGCGGCATTCATGGCCACCAACGAGACGATGGCTCGTTCGATGCCCGGCCGCCTGGTGGGCGTCAGCACCGACACCGAGGGCCGGCCGGCGATGCGCCTGGCGCTGCAGACGCGCGAGCAACACATCCGCCGCGAGAAGGCCACCTCCAACATCTGCACTGCACAGGTGCTGCTGGCCAACATGGCCGGCCTGTACGCCAGCTGGCACGGGCCCGATGGCTTGGCGTGCATCGCCGAGCGGGTGCACCGCCTGACCAGCATCGCCGCCGCGGCGTTGCGCAGCAGCGGTGCACTGCTGGTGCACGACACGTGGTTCGACACCCTGCTGGTGCAGTGCGACGCGCCGGCGATCATCGCCGCCGGGCGCCAGGCCGGGCTCGACCTGCGGTTGGTCGATGCCCGCCACGTCGCGTTCAGCTTCGACGAGACCACGTCGGCGGCGACGGTGGCCGCCGTGCTCGCGCTGTTCGGCGCCGACGGCCATCAGCCCGACGACGTCGGCCCTTCGGGCGACGGCCTGCCGCACCGGCGCAGCGACGAGTTCCTCGGCCAGAGCGTGTTCCACCGGCTGCACACCGAGCACGAGATGATGCGCTACCTGCGCCGCCTGGCCGACCGCGATCTGGCGCTGGACCGCACGATGATCCCGCTCGGTTCGTGCACGATGAAGCTGAACGCAGCCGCGGAGATGATGCCCGTCACATGGCCCGAGTTCGCCGACGTGCACCCGTACGCGCCCGACGACGAGACCGCCGGCTACCGCGAGATGATCGGCCAGCTCGAGCGCATGCTGGTGGCGGTCACCGGCTACGACGCGGTCAGCCTGCAGCCCAACGCCGGCAGTCAGGGCGAGTTCGCCGGGCTCCTGGCCATCCGCGCCTACCACCGCAGTTGCGGCGAGCAGCAGCGCAACATCTGCCTCATCCCGTCCAGCGCGCACGGCACCAACGCGGCCAGCGCGGTGATGGCGGGGCTGAAGGTGGTGGTGGTCGCGTGTGACGAGCACGGCAACATCGACCTCGCCGACCTGACGGCACGTGCCGACGCGGCGGGTGACCAGCTGGCGGCGGCGATGGTCACCTACCCCAGCACGCACGGGGTGTTCGAGGAAGCGATCACCGACATCTGCCGCATCGTGCACGACCACGGCGGCCAGGTGTACGTGGATGGCGCCAACTTGAACGCGCTGGTGGGCATGGCCCAGCCCGGAAAGTTCGGGGCGGATGTCAGCCACCTCAACCTGCACAAGACGTTCTGCATCCCCCACGGTGGCGGCGGCCCCGGTGTCGGCCCGGTGGCGGCACGCGCCCACCTCGCTCCCTTCCTGCCCAGCCACCCGCTGGCAGTGGGCCAGCCGGTCGGCCCGGTGTCGGCAGCGCCGTTCGGGTCGGCCAGCATCCTGCCCATCTCGTGGGTGTACATCGCGCTGATGGGTGCCGAGGGGCTGCGCGAGGCGACGGCGGCGGCGATCCTCAACGCCAACTACCTCGCCGCTCGCCTGAACGACGCCTTCCCGGTGCTGTACTCCGGTGCCAACGGCCGCGTCGGCCACGAGTGCATCGTCGACCTGCGGCCGATCACGAAGGCCACCGGCGTCACCGTCGACGATGTGGCCAAGCGGCTGATGGACTACGGCTTCCACGCCCCGACGATGAGCTTCCCGGTGGCGGGCACGCTGATGATCGAGCCGACGGAGAGCGAGACGCTGCACGAACTCGACCGCTTCTGCGAGGCGATGCTGGCGATCCACGACGAGATCCAGCGGGTCGCTGCCGGTGAATGGCCGCTGGAGGACAGCCCGCTGCGGATGGCCCCGCACACCGCCGAGGATCTGCTGGGCGAGTGGAAGCGGCCATACCCCCGCGAGCTCGGGGCCTTCCCGGTGGCCAGCCTGCGCGGCTCGAAGTACTTCCCGCCCGTGTCGCGCATCGACGCCGCCTACGGCGACCGCAACCTGGTGTGCAGCTGCGAACCGCTGGAGTCGTACGCCGAGGCGTGAGTTCTGGTGGCGGCACGGTCTCCTCGGCTCTGGGCGCAGGCTGAGCTACGGTCGCGGGCATGGCAGACAGCAGCACACCTGGGCTGAGCGACCTGATGGGGTTGTTCGGCAACAACAACCCGCTCAGTGGCATCAGCAAGTCGATCGCCCAGTTCCAGCGGGGCGTCAGCCAGTTCCTGGACAGCGTCGAGAAGTTCAACGACACGATGGAACAGCTGAACGGCGTCGCCAAGCGGGTGAACGGCCTGCTCGACACCGTCGAAGAGCCGATCAAGGCGTTCGTGCCGCAGCTGACTCGCACGATCAAGACTGCCGACTCGCTGGTGGAGCAGATGACCGGGCCGGTGGAGAAGGTCGGCCCCACTCTCACTCGGTTCGCCGACATGCTGTCCAACCCCACCCTGATGTCGCTACCGAAAGACCTCGGCGACTTCATGCAGACCCTGGGCGACCTGGCCCAGCGGCTGCAACCACTCGGCCAGCTGGCTGAGACCGCCGGCGGCTGGTTCGGCCTGCGCCCGCTGGCCGCACTGCGCCAAGGTGGTGGCAGCTCGCGCCCGATGCCTGCGCCGGCCGCCAGTAGCCCTGCTCCCCCGCCGCCACCGAAGGCCCCCAGCGCGGCCAAGCCCGCCGCGAAGAAGGCGCCGGCCAGGAAGGCGGTAACGCAGAAGGCGGTAACGAAGAAGGCTGTAGCGAAGAAGGCTCCGGCGACGAAGACCGTAGCGAAGAAGGCTGTAGCGAAAGAGACCGTAGCGAAAAAGGCAGCCGGCTCGGCGACGGTGAAGAAGACGGCAACGAAAGCGACCGCAACAAAGAAGACCGCGGCGAAGGCCGTGGCGAAGAGGGCGGCTGCCAGGTAGGCAGGCGCCGGCCGGCTACTTCTTGGCGACGAACGGCAGCGGCACCACCCGGCCGGGCAGGGCCGAGCCGCGCACGTCGATGGCCACCTCGGTGCCGTCGGCCAGAGCGGGCGGCAGGAACGCCAGCGCGATGCCGTGCTCCAGCACGGGCGAGAAGTTGCCGCTGGTGACCGTGCCGATGGGCGCGCCGTCGAGTAGCACGGCGCAGTCGGCCCGCGGCGGGCGGCGACCTTCGGTGGCGATGCCGCGCAGCAGGCGCGCCACCCCACGGTCGCGTTCGGCGGCCAGCGCTTCGCGACCGCGGAACTCGTCCTTCCCCCACGCCACCACCCAGCCCAGGCCGGCCTGCAGCGAGGTGATGCCGGCGCCCAGCTCGTGGCCGTGCAAGGGCAGGCCGGCTTCCAGGCGCAGGGTGTCGCGTGCCCCCAGGCCGGCGGGCATGATGCCGCACGACATGATGGCCGACCACAGGTCGCCGGCGGCATCCACCGGCACCGCGATCTCCACGCCCGCCTCGCCGGTGTACCCGGTGCCGGCCACCACGCACGGCGTACCGTGCCAGTCGAGCTCGGCCACACGGAAGCGGCCCACCTCGGCCGCGTCGGCGAACACTGCGGCGAGGCGTTCCTTGGCACGCGGGCCCTGTACCGCCAGCACTGCACGGTCGCGGGTGGTCTCGGTGCCACCGATGGCGCTGCGCACCCGATCGGTGTTGCTGGCGTTGGGCATCACGTCGAACACGCCGTCGCGCACCCACCACACGATGATGTCGTCGAGCACCGAGGCATCGGTCTCGTCGAGCAGGTGGGTGTACTGCGCCCGGCCGGGCGCCACCTTGTGCAGGTCATTGGTGAAGGCGAACTGCAGCCGGTGCAGCGCATCCGTGCCCTCCACGCGCACGGTGCCCAGGTGCGACACATCGAACACGACCGCGTCGTTGCGACAGGCGAGGTGCTCGTCGAGCGTGCCGGCCTGGTAGGCGACGGGCATCTCCCAGCCACCGAACGGCACCATCTTGGCCCCCAGCTGGCGGTGGAACCGGTCGAGCGGGCTGACCTCGTAAGTGCTCATCAGACGGCCCGCGCCGAGCCTGCGGGCTGCGTGGCGATCACAGCGTCGGCGCCGCCGGCCAGCTGCACCAGCGAGTCGTCGAGGCCGTTCTTCACGCCCTCGATGGCCAGCACGTTCAGCACGCCCAGGCCGCCGCGGCGCATGATGTCGATCAGCTGATCACCGTCGCACAGCAGCACGTCGTTGCCGCTGATGACCAGCGTCGCCGAGGCGATATCAGTGTCGGCCTGCTCGCGCAGGTAGGTGAACGCCTTGCGCACCGATTCCAGCTTGATGCCGGCGTCGAGCAGGCTCTTGATCACCCTCAGCTCCAGCAGGTCGCGATAGCTGTAGGTGCGCCTGCTGCCACTTCCGCTGGCGTCGCACAGCGACGGGCGGATGAGATCGGTGCGCGCCCAGTAGTCGAGCTGGCGGTATGAGATGCCCACCACGCTGGCGGCCCTGGTGCCGCTGAAGCCCACTTCACTCATCAGATCCTCCGATCGTCCGCCGGTGATCACACGCGCGTAACTACGCCTGTGTAACCGACTTGCCATCGTAGGCGCACACGCGCGCGCCGTCAAGCACTCAGCGCGCGATCTGCGCGCGCGGTGAGCGCGAACCGCCGCGTCACTGCGCGACTCCTCGGTGTCCGAGGAGGCCTGGCTTCTGGGGCTCAATCGTTCCAGAACCCATTCTTGGGCTGATTCGTCTCGGTCTCCGAGACGAATCAGCCCGAGTTCGGCCGCAGATCGAGCAGGCCCACGGGTCTCTGCACTCGCCGGCGGCGCAGCCGGCACTCGCTCGGTCTAGCTGGCGAAGTCTTCCGGGTTCACGTCATCGAGGAAGTCGCGGAACTCGTCGAGGATGGCTTCCTCGTCGTCGCCCTCGGCCTCGTCGGGCACCTCCACCGCGGCCTCGTCGAGCAGAGCCTCGTTGGCGAAGATGGGCGTGCTGGTGCGCACGGCCAGGGCGATGGCGTCGCTGGGCCGGCTGGACACCACCGTCGCGCCGGCGGCCGTACGGAAGTGCAGCTCGGCGAAGAACGTGTGCTCGCGCACCTCGGTGATGACCACCATCTCCAGCGTGGCGCCCAGTGTCTGGAACACCGTCACCAGCAGGTCGTGGGTGAGCGGCCGCGGGGGCACGATGCCCTCCATCGCGCTGTGGATGGCCGAGGCCTCGGGGCCGCCGATGAGGATGGGCAGCACCCGCGCACGGGCAGGATCTTCTTCGCGCAACATCACCACCGGCGTGTTGGCCGGCAGCTCCACTCGCACCCCGAGCAGTTCCATGCGGATCACGAGACGATGGTACCGCGGCCGGGCAACGATCAGGTTTCGAGATGGTGCTGCAGCGCCGAGCCGAGGATCGCGCTGCGCAGCTCGGCGCCCAGGCGCGACAGCTCGGTCAGCGTGGCCGCCGCCTGCTGCCGGCTCTGCGGGTTGCGCTGGCGGATGAGCGGCAGCACCAGCTGCTCGAACAACGCGGCCTCACGCTCGGCCGCCTGCCGCCAGGCGCGAAGGTGCCGCGGCTCGACGCCGCGCTCGAGGAAGCCGGCCGCCGCCCGCACGATGGCCAGGTCGGAGGCCGAGTAGAGCGCACTGGTACCACTGCCCCGCCCGGCCACCAAGCCGTAGGACTCCAGCTCGGCCAGCTGCTTGCTGGTGATGCCGGTGATGCTGCACAGCTCGCTGCCCACGTACGTGTCGTGCACTGCCTCCAACGGGTGCAGCGGCGCCTGGCCGGTGCCGTTGCCGGCCACATGCCCGCTGCCGCCGAAGAACGCTGCCGCCGGGTTCGACGACGTGCCGTTGGGGTGCTGCTGATGCACCGGGTGCTGCGTGGGATGGGGCACCGAGGTGAGCGTGGGCGTCAGTGCCACCACCGGGGCCATCGCCGCCAGATGGTGGGCCACGGCGACAGTGGCAGGCGCAGGCGCCTCGGGCGGGACGGTGGCGATGCGCAACTGCGCGGCCGGGTGGTGCCCGGTGGGCACGACGGTGCCCTCTGGAACGTCGAGCTCGCCGGTCTCGTCGAAGCCGCCGTCGAGCAGCATCGGGCCCGTGACGTCGTGCCGGGCGGCGTCGTCTTCCAGCACGGTGACGTTGCGGATGCCGCGGGGCGGGGTGAGCGCACCCGAATCGTCGATCTGACCGCTCTCCAGACGGTCGCGGATGACACGCAGCGGCAGGAAGTTCTCGCGCTGCTCGCGCAGGATGACGCGCAGGCGATCGACGTCTGGGTCGTAGAACTTGCGGTAGCCCGAGGGGGTGCGCTCGGGGTCGATCAGGCCCTGGCTCTCCAGGAATCGGATCTTCGAGATGGTGACATCGGGGAACTCCTCGAGCAGGAGCGCCAAAACTTCACCGATGGACAGATACGGACGTTCTGACACGGATCACCCGTCGGCCTTCATGAAGAACACCAGCCGGAACTTGCCGACCTGCACTTCGTCGCCCTGGTGCAGCGGCGCCTCGTCGATGCGGGTGTGGTTGACGTAGGTGCCGTTCAGCGAGCCGGCATCGCGCACGGTGTAGGTGCTGCCGTCGCGCACGATCTCCGCATGGCGGCGGGACACGGTGATGTCGTCGAGACTGATCTCGCTGTCGGGGTGACGGCCGAGACGGGTGATGGGCGCGTCGAGCGACAGCGCTTCGCCGGCCTGGGGGCCGTTGCGGACGACCAGCGACGCGTGGGCGCCGGGCAGGTCGTCGAGATCGACCACCACGTCGTCGGCCGGGCCTGCTGCGTCTTGCAGCGGATCGACCTTGGCGAGCGTGATCGTGTGGTCGGCGGTGTGGTCGAGCACGGTGCCGCATGACGAGCAGAAGCTCGATTCGGGCGGGTTGCGATGCCCGCACTGGTTGCAGAACACGTAGGCCATCGACGGAACCTTAACCGTCGATCAGAGCCTGATAGGCCGCCGCATCGAGCAAGGCGTCGAGCTCGCCCAGATCGGTGCATTCGATCTCGCACAGCCAGCCCGAACCGTACGGATCGCTGTTCAGCATTTCGGGGGCATCGGCCAGCGAAACGTTGACAGCAACGACGGTGCCGGACACCGGGGCGTACACGTCGCTGACCGACTTGGTGCTCTCCACCTCGCCGAAGCTGTCGCCGGCGGCCACCTGCTGGCCCACGGACGGCACCTGCACGTACACCACATCGCCCAAGGCGTCTTGGGCGAAGTCGGTGATTCCGACCCTCACCCGAGTGCCCTCGACCGAGACCCACTCGTGGTCTTTGCTGTAACGGAGCTGCTGCGGAACCTGCATGGCCCTGAGGTTAGCCGCGCTGCACCCTGCCCGCCCTCAGGCTGTCGCGGATCATCGGCACGTACGCGATCGCGGTGTAGTAGCTGAGCACGAGACCCGGTATGCCGAGGACCCAGGCCGCCACCTGAAACGCACTGTTGCCCGGGAAGTCGCTGGCCCCGAGCATGAACCCGGGGATCGCGAACATCAGGAGGAAGGTGGCGGTCTTCCCCCACCACGTCACGTCGAAGCGCTGCATCTTGAACGCCAGCGTGGCGACGGCGACGGTGACGCCGACCAGCACCTCGCGGGCGATGACCAGCCAACAGAACCACAGCGGAGCAGCGCGGTCGATGATGATGCCCGTGATGCCGACGATGAACAGCAGCCGATCGGCGGTGGGGTCGAACATCTTGCCGAACTCGCTGACCTGGTTGAACCGACGGGCCAACCACCCGTCGACCCAGTCGGTGGCGCCCAGGCCGCCCAGCAGGAACGCTGCGCCGGCCCGGTTGTCGCGGCCGAACAGCATCCACAAGAACAGCGGGATGCAGCACAGCCGGGCGAGGGTGAACAGGTTCGGCGCAGTCAGGAACTTGTGCGACGACAGTTGCTGGTCGGAGGCATCCATCGCCGGCGAGCGTACAAGTACGGCCGTCTCACGGCGAACAGGGCCGGGCTGCCTACGATGCCGCCATGACAGAACAGACAACCCCCGGCCCCACGGCCGGTGCGGCCGGTGCGCTCACCGGGCAGGTGGCGTTCATCACCGGCGCGGGCTCGGGCCTCGGCGCGGCGTTCGCCCGCCGCCTCGCCGCCGACGGCGCCCACGTGGTGGTGAACGACCTGCAGCCAGCGGCAGCGGAAGCAGTTGCCGCCGAGGTGGGCGGCGACAGCGCCGTGTTCGACGTGTGCGATTCCGCGGCCTTCGATGCGGCGATCGACGCGGCCGTCGCCCGCCACGGCCGGCTCGACATCGTGGTCAACAACGCGGGCATCGCGCCGCCCACCGACCCAGCGAAGGTGCAGCAGGCGATCGCCAACCAGATGGCACGCATGGAAGACCGCATCGACCAGCTGGTGCCGTCGAACAGCACCATCGACCTGGCCGACGCCGACTGGGACCGCATGATCCGCGTGCACCTGTACGGCGCCTTTCACGGCACCCGGGCCGCGCTGCGCCACATGACCCCGGCCCGCAGCGGCTCCATCGTCAACGTGTCGTCGGTGCTGGGCCTGCGCCCGGTTGCCGGCGCCCCGCACTACGCCGCGGCGAAGGCGGGCATCATCGCCCTCACCAAGTCGACCGGCCAGGAGGTCGCCCCGTTCGGGGTGCGAGTGAATGCGGTGTGCCCCGGCTGGATCGACACTCCCCTGCTGGCCCCGATGGACCCGATGATGATCGCCGGCATCAAGATGCAGATCCCCGTCGGCCGCATGGGCCGCGCCGAGGAACTGGCCGAGCTGGTGCGGTTCCTCGCCGGGCCCGAGAGCAGCTACTGCAACGGCGACGTGTTCGCCGCGTCCGGAGGTGTGGGCTGATGGCCACGATCTTCACCCGCATCATCAACGGCGAGATCCCGGGCACGTTCGTGCACCGCGACGACCAGTGCGTCGCCTTCCTCTCCATCAACCCGCTGGCGCACGGACACACGCTGGTGGTGCCCATCGCCGAGGTCGACCACTGGGTCGACATGCCCGCCGAGCTGTCGGCCCACCTGTTCGCGGTGGCGCACCGCATCGGCCGCGCCCAGCAAGCCGCGTTCCATTGCGAGCGGGTAGGTGTGATCATCGCCGGCTACGAGGTGCCACACACGCACATCCACGTGATCCCCACCCGGCACATGGGCCAGCTCGACTTCGCGAACGCCGCCTCGTCGGTGGACCGTGCACAGATGGATGCGGCGGCGAACGCGCTGGTGTCCGCTCTACAGGCCCAGGGCGAGCTCGCCTGAGCCCTGCGATTCTGTCGGCTCGATCAGCTCCTTGCCCTTGTTGCGCACGTTGTTCACCGCCGTGCTGACGGCATGCATCGTCAGCACGTCATCCGGCGCCGGCACCAGCAACTGCGCCAGCGAGTGCAGGTCGGTGTTGCCCGGGTCGAGCCACTCGGCCCACGCCTCGGCCGGCAGCAGCACCGGCATGCGGTCGTGCACCGGTGTCATCGTGCCGTTGGCGGCGGTGGTGATGACCGTGCAGCTGTGCAACCACTTCTGCTCGCCCGGCGCGTCGTCGGGTACCGCCGGGTCGCGCCACGTGGCCCACAGGCCTGCCACGGCCAACGGCTGGCCGTCGGCGCGGTGGACGAACATCGGCGTCTTCAGCGGCTTGCCACCCTTACCGAGCGGTGCACCGGCACCGCCCTGCTGCCACTCGTAGAAGCCGTCCATCGGGACGATCAGGCGGTGCTTCTTGAACAGCCCTTTGAACGCCGGCTTCTCGTTGATCGTCTCGGCGCGGGCGTTGATCATCTTCGACCCGATCTTCACGTCCTTCGCCCAGCTGGGCACCAGACCCCAGTGGAACGTCTGCAACTCGCGTCGGCCGGCCTTCGTTTCCACCACCGCGTACACGTCGTCGGTGGGCGCGACGTTGAAGTTCGGCGGCAACGAGGGGGTGCCACCTCCACCCCCGGCCGCGCCCTCGGCCTCCGGAGCGGCCTGACTCTCGCCGTCGAACGACGCCCCGAAGAACTGCGCGATCGCGTCCGGGGAATGAGAGCTGACGAAACGGCCGCACATGTCACCGACAGTAGCGGGAAGCGACGGACCGTAGACGGCGAGCGGCAGTCGCTGGACGACCGGGCTGACCAGGCTTGATCCGACCGGCTCTGTCGAGCGAGGAAGGCGAACGAGGAAGGCGAACGATCGGGTCGAACGATCGGGGCGAACGAGGAAGGCCCGCCCTTTCCGGGGCGGGCCTTCGTACTTCTTCGTCGGGCTGGCGGGATTCGAACCCACGACCTCTTGTCCCCCAGACAAGCGCGCTAACCAAGCTGCGCCACAGCCCGTATGTCGACGGTCGACTCTATCCAGTCGCCGGCGCGGAACACCACCTACACGAACAGTTGCACCACTCGCCAGCCCAGATATGCGGCCAGCAGCACCATCAGCAGTTTGAAGTGCCACGGCGCCTTCATGTCTGCCTCGTCACCGCCGTCGCCGGCCGCCAGCTTGTGCAGGTTGAGGTTCTTGGCCGTGATCGGCTGCTGGGCTTCCACGGAACGGCCACAGGTGGGGCACGTGCCGTCGTCGTTCATCGCCGACGGCGCGAGGTACTTGGCACAGTCTTCGCACCAGGGCACGGCGGGCTCACTCGCTCCGCTTGCGCACCCGCAGCTTGATCGGCGTGGAGCCGAACTCGAACGCCTCACGGATGGAGCGTTCGAGGTAGCGCAGGTATGTGTGCGGTAGTTCGCGGTTGACGAAGAGGGTGAACGTGGGCGGGTCGGTGGCACCCTGCAGGGCGTACATCACCTTCACACCGTGGCCGGCCGGCTGGCGCTGCTGGGCGTCGGAGATCACGCGGTTCACGTCGCGGGTGGGCACCCGGCGGTGGTACTGCTCGATCGCGTCCTGCAGCACCGGGCGCAGCTTGTGCACACCCTTGCCGGTGAGGGCGCTGATCTTCAGGATCGGCGAGTCGCCGACGAAGTACAGCTTGCGCTTCAGCTCGGCCAACACCTCCAGCCGCTTCTCGGCATCTTCGATGAGCTCCCACTTGTTCAGCATCACCACGATCGGGCAGCCGGATGCGTCGACCCGCTCGGCCAGGCGTTGGTCCTGGCTGGTGATGCCCTCGGTGGCATCGATGACGAGCAACGCTATGTCGGCGCCGTCGATGGCACGCAGCGCTCGCACCATCGAGTAGTACTCGGCCGAGTCGTCGATGCGGCTGCGGCGGCGCATGCCGGCGGTGTCGACGAACACGATGGGCCCATCGGGCGTGTCGACCAGTGTGTCGATGGCATCGCGGGTGGTACCGGCCATGTCGTGCACCACCGAACGGTCTTCACCGACCAGGCGGTTGAACAGGGTGCTCTTGCCCACGTTGGGGCGGCCGACGATGGCCACGCGGGGCGGGGCGACGTCGTTGGGGTTCCACAGCTGATCGCCGTCGGCGCTGACCGGGATGTCGGACTGCTGCTCGGCCGCACCCTCGGGCAACAGGCGCACTACTTCGTCGAGCAGATCGCCGGCGCGGCGGCCGTGGAGTGCGCTGACCGGCAGCGGCTCGCCGAGGCCCAGCGCGAGGAACTCCCAGCGGTCGTTCTCGCGGCGGTCGTTGTCGGCCTTGTTGGTGACCAGCAGCACAGGTGCCTTCAGTCGGCGCAGCCAGTGGGCCACCGATTCGTCGTCTTCCGTCAGGCCCACCGAGCCGTCGACCAGGAACAGCACGACGTCGGCCAGCTGCACGGCGGCCTCCACCTGCCGGCTGACCTTCTCGTCGAGGTCGCTACCGCCGGGTAGCCAGCCGCCGGTGTCGACCAGGAGGAAGTGATGGCCGGTCCACTCCGCCTCCATCTCCTTGCGGTCGCGGGTGACGCCCGGCTGGTCTTCGACGATGGCCACCTGGTGGCCGATGATGCGGTTGAACAAGGTGCTCTTGCCCACGTTGGGGCGACCGACGATGACAACGGTGGGAAGGCTCACGAGACGGGCTCCAACATTCGGGCGCCCAGGGCGCGCCTGAGCGCGATGCCGTCGGTGGGCACGACTTCGACGGCACGGGGAAGATCGGCAACGGTGGTGCCATCGAGGAAACGACCCTCGCTGAGGCACACGTCGGGCAGCAGGTAGCGATGGCCAGTGGGCTGCTGGGCCAGTTCGCGGGCGAGATCGGCGCCCACCATCAGGCCGGTAACACCGGTGTTGCCGCCGAAGAACTCGTTGGCCACGGGGATGACGCGGATGTCGGGGCGACCCAACGACGCGACCAGCGGCGCCAGCACCTGGGCGCCGAACGTGCCGGTGAGGATGCCGATGGGTGCATCGGGCCGGGCACCCAACCGCACGGGGGTGGCGGCGTGTTCTTCGGTGGTGGCGGTCGCGTTGCTGGTGTTCGCGTCGGCGCTGGTCTCGCTCCCCGTGCTGCAGCCGCGCAGGCCGGTGTCGCCGGCGGGGTTGCGCGGGGCGCGGTAGCCGGCTGCCGGTGCACCGTCGACCCAGGCGAAGAAGCCGCTCTGCGGGCCTGTGGGCTGGGCCAGTTGACCGGTGAACTCCAGCTCGAACGTGCGGGCCATGCCGATGCCGTCTTCGTGCATGTGGAAGCCCTCATATGCGTCGGCGTCGGGGAACGGCAGGCCGGCCATCAGGTAGTACTCGTCGGCAGCGAACACCATCCGCTTGCCCAGCACGCGCAGGAAGATCTCCTGCCAATCGTGGATGGAAGCGATCATCGCCTGCGCTTCCTGCAGGGTGTGCAGGCGCATCGCCGGCTCGGTGTTGAAGCGGCTGAGGCCCAGCGGCACCACGGCCACGGACTCCAGCTCGGGGTACTGGTCGAGGATTCCGGCCATCGTGTTCTCGAACACCACGCCATCGTTCACACCGGGGCACAGCACGATCTGGCCGCGAACGGCGATGCCGTGATCCAGCAGGGCACGCAGCCAGCGCAGGCTCATCCCGCCGCGCGGGTTCTTCAGCATGCGGTTGCGCACTTCGGGGTCGGTGGCATGGATGCTGACGTGCAGCGGCGACAGGCGCTCGGTGATGACCCGCTCGAGGTCGCTCTCGGTGAACCGGGTGAGCGTGGTGAAGTTGCCGTAGAGGAAGCTGAGCCGGTAGTCGTCGTCCTTCAGGTTCAGGCTGCGGCGCATGCCAGCGGGCAACTGGTAGA
The DNA here is from genome assembly GCA_030645675.1 of Actinomycetota bacterium. Classification (GTDB taxonomy): domain Bacteria; phylum Actinomycetota; class Acidimicrobiia; order Acidimicrobiales; family Ilumatobacteraceae; genus UBA668. The sequence goes on from JAUSLQ010000283.1 coordinate 21,159, forward strand.
TGAAGCAGAACTCGCAGTGGTTGTCGCACGTGCGCACTCGGTCGAACACCGCGCTGGACACCTCGGCCCCCAGCGGTTCACCGGCGCGCTTCACCACTTCCAATGTCAGCTCCAGGCCGCCGCGTTGCACGTCGAGAGTGACCTCCGCGTCGTCGGCGACGAAGCGCCACTCGATGATGTCGCGGGGTACGGTGCCGTTGATCGCGGCCACCACATCGCCCACGGCCAACCCGGCCCGCGCCGCGGCGGACTCGGGCGCGACAGCGACGACAGTGGGCAGAGACATGGCACACAAGGCTACCGGCGGGCCACGACGACGGTTCACCGGGCGGCGCTAGCCTGCGGTGATGTGACCGTCGACCATGTGCTGCTCGCCGAGCCCCGTGGGTTCTGCGCGGGCGTGGAGATGGCCATCAAGGCGTTGGCGTGGATGGTGCGCAGCTTCGAGCCGCCCGTGTACTGCTACCACGAGATCGTCCACAACAAGATCGTCGTGCAGCGCTTCGAGGCGCAGGGCGTGGTGTTCGTCGACGAGATCGCGGACGTGCCCGAGGGCCGCCCGATCATGCTGTCGGCCCACGGCTCGGCCCCCGAGGTCGTGGCCGCCGCCCGCGCCCGCGGCAGCTACGTGGTCGACTCGGTGTGCCCGCT
>JAUSLQ010000287.1 GCA_030645675.1 Actinomycetota bacterium
CGGTGCCGACGGCACGTTGAACGGCCCGCTGCAGCTGTTCGACTGCGAGGCCGACGGTCTGGCCCTCGCGATCGCCGACGGCCAGGCAGTGCTGGTACGTGTCGCCGACCTCACCGATGTCACCTCGGTCGACTGCATCGACCCGGGCGTGCGGCTGTGTCGCGCCAGCGCATCGGGTGTTGCCCCGGTGGCCCGCGTCACTGCCGACGTCGACCCCGTGCAGCGCCGCGCCCACGTGTTGGCGGCAGCGATGCTGGTCGGCATCAACGAGGCTGTCCGCGACCTGTCGGCCGAGCATGCCAAGACCCGCGTGCAGTTCGACAAGCCGATCGGTGTCAACCAGGCGATCAAGCACCCGTGCGCCGACATGGCCGTGAAGGCCCAGCTGGGCTATGCACAGACGATCTTCGCAGCCGTCGCCAGCGACGAAGGCCGCTCCGACGCCGACTTCCACGCGATCAGCGCCCACCTGGTGACGGCCGAGTACGCCGACGTCAGCGCAGCCGCCACGGTGCAGATCATGGGTGGCATGGGGTTCACCTTCGAGCACGACGCTCACCTGTACTGCAAGCGCGCGTTCGTGCTCGGCCAGCTGCTGGGTGGCCCCTCCACGCAGCTGGGCCTCCTGCTCGACCAGCCCGCTTCTCGCTGAAGGACCTCACCATGACCGTCGACATCGAACGCAACCTCCTCGGCGCCCGCACGGCAGCCCATGCAAAGGTGGAGATCTACTCAGGCGTGGCCCGGCTGGCGCGCACCGTGTGGGGTGCTGAGCAGAAGCTCAAGGGCACCCAGCCGAAGACCGCGGTGATGATCTGCCACCCCACGGCCAACTTCCTCGGCCACTACGCGTTGCCCGGCCTTGCCGAGCGCGGCCTTGGGGCCGTGGGCTTCACCACCCGCTACGTGGGCAACGACACCTCGTTGATCATGGAGAACTGCCTGCTCGACATGGGCACGATGGTCGACCACCTCTATGAGATCGGCTACGAGAAGGTGGTGCTCGTCGGCAACAGTGGCGGTGCCTCGATCGTGCCGTACTACCAGGCCCAGGCGCAGAGCCCGTCGATCACCAACCCGGTCGACCTCACCACCGCCGGCCTGCGCCCGGTGGATGCCCTGGTGCTGCTGAACGCCCACCCGTCGCGTGCGCGCCTGTGCACCGAGTGGCTCGACCCGGCGATCCTCGACGAGGCCCACCCGTTCCGGCGCGACCCGGGGCTGGACATGTTCAACCCGGCCAACAAGGCTCCGTTCAGCGCCGAGTTCATCGCCACCTACCGCGCCGCTCAGTTCGACCGCAACCGGCGCATCTCCGCCTGGGCGGAGGCCCGCCTGGCCGAGATCACCGCTCCCGGTCACTTCCCGAACGGCCTTGACGACCTGGCCTTCGTGGTCCAGGGCACCGCCGCCGACCTGCGCTTCCTCGACGGCAACATCGACCCCAGCGACCGCGAGATCGGCGTCACCCTGTGGGGCAGCCCGCAGGTGGCCAACTACATGCCTGCCGGCATCACCCGCGTCACCACGTTGCGGGCCTGGCTGAACCAGTGGTCGCTGGACCACACCAACGCCGACTCGCTGCGCTGGCTGCCGCAGATCACCGCCCCGTTGAAGGTGGTGCTGGGCACCGCCGACCCGACGGTGCTGCCCGCAATGGCCCAGCAGATGCACGACGCGGCCACCTCGTCGGTGCGGCGCGAGCTGCACTACGTGAAGGGCGCCACCCACTACTTCGAGAACCAGCCGCAACTGCTGGACGAAGCGCTCGACTCGATCGCCGAGTTCGTGCACGACGTCTGCGGCTGACGCCGACGCCGACCCCCGGCTCGGAAGGCTCCGACGCGGACGCCGACGCCGACGCGGACGCGGGCCTGGACGCAGAGCGCTCAGCGCAGCCAGGGCGTGTCGTACTGGGCGGCGCGGGCGGCCTTCATGCCGTCCATGCCCTCGCTGTCGATGATGCTGCGAAAGGTGCGGCCGTCGGGCGCCTTCGCGTGCACGCCCATGTTCAGCGTGATCGCGTCGTGAGCCACCGATGCCAGTTGGCCGGCGGCGTCGCCGGCTGCGTCGGCAACCGCGTCGATCGCCTGACGGTTCAGACGCGCTCCCTCGCGCGGCATGCGGGCGATGCGGCCGGCGAGATCCAGCACCCGCGCCTGCAGCTCGTCGTCGGGTTCGACGGCCAGCACGATGCCCATCGACTGGGCCTGCGCCGCGGAGATCGACTCGCCGGTCAGCATCAGGAACTTGGCCCACTGGCGGCCGATGCGGGGCACCAGCGCACTGGCGCCCACCAGGCCCAAGCGCCCCTCGGGGAAGCCGAACTTGGCGCTCTCGGCGGCGATGACGAAGTCGCATGACGCGGCCAGCAGCAGGCCGGCCCCCAGGCAGTGGCCGTGCACGGCGGCGATGACGGGCACCTGGCTGGCAGTGAGGCGGCGGTGGAACGCTGCCGCGGCCTCTACGAACCGCAGGTCGTCGAGCGACCGCTCGCGCTTGGCATTGCCGGTGAGGTCGCCGCCGCCGCAGAACGCCCTGCCGGCGCCGCGCAGCACCACGCAGCCGACGTTGTCGTCGGCCTCGGCCAGCTCGACGGCGGCGATGATCTGGTCGCGGGTGCCGCCGGCGCGGGCCGAGATGGCGTTCAGCAGTTGCGGCCGGTCGAGGGTGACGGTGGCTACGCCGCCGGCGGCTTCGTAGGTGATCTCGTCGAGCTGCATGGGGCCTCCGGTCGGTGCCGAGGTCGGCGAACGGGTGTGTGGCCCGACCATCGAAGGTCGGTGACACGGCTGTTAGATTAGCGAACTGAGCCAGTTCAGCGGCGTTGCCGCACCAGCCTGAGAGGGGGCACGGCATGAACAGCGGTCCGGCGCACGACCACGCACGCGTGATCGATCTCGCCGCGCACCCGTTGGCGGCGCCGAATGGCAGCGGCCTGTCGGCGCCCGCCGAGCCCGTGCTGCTGGTGGGCGCGCAGCCGTGGTGGGAGCACAGCGGGCTCGACGCGGCCCTGCAGGGTGCTGGGTGGGCCTGGCTGACCGCCGGCGACCCCTCGCGAGCGCGCTGGATCGCATCCATCCGTCGCGTGTCGCTGGTAGCCATCGGTGGCGACCGCACCATGCGGTGGGATGCCGCCCGCGAGATCCGTGCTGTCACCAACGTGCCGGTGGTGGTGCTCACCGACGACCCGGCGGAGATCGGCCCGTTCATCGCGGCGGGCGTCGATGCCGTGGTCGATGCCTCCGAGCCGGGCGACACCAGCTTCGCCCGTCTGGTCGCGCTGCTGCGCCGGGCCGACCATCGCTGGGGCCCGTCGGTGCGCTACCTGCAGTCCGACGACCTGACGGTCGATCTGTGGACCCAGCAGTGCACCCGCGGTGGCCAGCCGCTACCCCTGTCGCCCACCGAGTACGCCCTGCTGACGTTCTTGATGACCAGGCCCGATGTGGCACTGCCGATCGCCACCATCGTGCGCCGGGTGTGGGAGTGGATGCCCTCCGACGGGCGCAACGCGCTGCGCATCATCGTCAACCGGCTGCGCCGCAAGCTCGACGACGACCCGCGTCATCCGCAGTTCGTCGCGTCGGTGCGTGGCATCGGCTACCGCTTCGTCGCCAACGTCACCGAGGTGGCCGACACCGTCGCCGAGCACCCCGACCGTGTCGACGTGACGCCGCTGCTGGACTCCATCTCCCGCCTCGCCGGCCGGTTGGCCGACCCCGCCGAGGTGCTGTCGCCCGCAGAGCAGTTGCTGCGCATCATCGACGGCGCCGGCTTGGCCGACGGTGTCGCGCTGTTCCGTCGGTCGGGCAACTCGATGCACCTCGTCGGCGAGCGGCGCATGCCCGCCGCCTGGCTGGAACGCGTCGCCGGCGGCGTGCCGCTCGACCCGTCGTTCGCCGGCGCGCAGAGCATGCTGTCCAACGAGGTGGTGCAGTTCGCCGACGTGCGGGCGGTCGGCCAGTTCAAAGGCACCGCCGGCCAACTGGCCGCTGAGGGTTTCCGGGCCTGCCACTTCGTGCCCATCGCCCACGGCGGCGAGGTGTGGGGCCACCTGGGCATCGTGCGCCGCTCGGCGCAACCGCTGGACGCCGTGGCGATGTCGTACCTGCGGGCGCTGTGCTCGCTGTTCCTGCTGCACATCCACGCCACCGAGCTCGGCTGACGGCTTCGTGCCGAGCAGCATTTCGGCAGGGTGTCGGCGCCCTGCGGCCACCTGCTGGGCAGGGCGCTGGAAGTATCGTCGCAGTCGATGAACGTCGCCTCGTTGCTCCAGTCGGCCGCTCGCAGCTTCCCCGACCACCCGGCCCTCAGCTGGCGCGGCGCCACGCTGAGCTACCGCCAGTTCGACCAGCGCACGGCGGCGTTCGCCGAGTGGCTGCGCGGCAACGGGGCGGCGCCCGAGCAACGGGTGGTGCTGTACCTCGACAACCGGCCCGAGCTGTTGATCGCGATGTTCGGCACGTTCCGCGCGGGCAGCGCGGTGGTGCCCTGCAACTCGCGCTTGACGGCTGACGAGCTGGCCTTCCTGGTCAACGACTGCAGTGCGCGGGTGGTGGTCACCGACCCCGCCCATGCCGCAGTGGCGCAGGCTGCCGCCGGCCCCGACACCATCGTGCTGGTGGCGGGCGAGAACCTCGACGAGGTTTTGCAGGGACCCACCGGCTCGCTGGAACCCGCCGACGTGCACCCCGACACCACGGCCTGGATCTTCTACACCTCGGGCACCACCGGCTTCCCGAAGGGGGCGATGCTGTCGCACGCCGTCCTCAGCTACGTCACCGTCTCCTGGCTGGCCGACCTGACGCCACTCGACGAAACCGACGTCACGTTGCACGCGGCGCCGCTCAGCCACGGCGCCGGGTTCCACGCCATCGCCGCCACCGCGCGCGCCGCCCACCAGATCATCCCCGACCCGGTCAGCTTCGATCCGGCGGGCATCCTGCAGCTGATCCGCGACGAGGGCGTGACCAACACGTGGATGGTGCCCACCCAGATCGTGATGCTCACCGAGGCCGCTCCGGCCGACCTGCACCTGCCCACCTTGCAGTACGTGGTGTACGGCGGCGCGCCGATCACGCCCGCGGCCACCACCCGTGCGCTGCACACGTTCGGGCACGTGTTCGTGCAGCTGTACGGGCAGGGCGAAACGCCGATGACCGCCACCGTGCTTCGCCGGCAGGACCACACGCCCGAGCTGCTGGGCAGCGCCGGTCGCGCCCGGCCGGGCATCGATCTGCGCATCGTCGATCCCGACGGCGTGCCCGTGGAGTCCGGCGAGGCCGGCGAGATCGTGGTGCGCGGCCCGTCGGTGATGTCGGGTTACTGGAACCGGCCGGAGGCCACCGCCGAGACGATCATCGACGGCTGGCTGCACACCGGCGACCTGGCGCGGATGACGGAGGACGGGGTGGTGTTCCTGCTCGACCGGGCAAAGGACATGATCATCTCCGGCGGCAGCAACATCTACGCGGTCGAGGTGGAGCAGGTGCTGAACACTCACGAGCACGTGCGCGAGGTGGCCGTGATCGGCATCCCCGACGACCTGTGGGGCGAGTCGGTGGTGGCCGTGGTGGTGCCCCACGACGCGGCCACCTGCGACACGGGGGCCATCGCCGCGCACAGCCGCCTCAGCCTGGCCGGGTACAAGGTGCCCCGCCGCTACATCGTCACCGACTCGTTGCCGCGCAACGCCTACGGCAAGGTGCTCAAGCGCGAGCTGCGCCGCATGGTGGCCGAGGGCGAGCTGGCCTGACCGGCTGGCCGGCGGGCGCCTCCCGCTGCCGCCCGCTGCCGCCCGCTGCCTCCCGCTGCCTCCCGAAACGGTCGTGAAAGCGTGCCGCGCCTAACGTGATCCGCACCATGGACTCACGCGCCAACCTCGCCCGCCTGCTGTCGCCCGCCACCCTCGCCGTCGTCGGGGCCAACGAGAAGCTGGGCATGTCGAACAACAGTGTCATCCCGATGCTCGAGGCCGGCCGCGAGATTGCCCTGATCAACCCGAACCGCAACGAGCTGTACGGGCAGCCGGCGCTGGCCAGCCTCACTGCGGTCGGTCGCCCGATGGATGCCGTGCTGTCGCTGGTGAACGCCGAACGCTCGCTGGACGTGATGGAGGAAGCGGCTGCGCTCGGATGCGGCGGCGTGGTGATCACCGCCGCCGGGTTCCTGGAGGCTGGGGAGAGCGGCGTCGCCCTGCAGGACAAGATGCTGGAGATCGCGCAGCGCACCGGGCTGGCCGTCATCGGGCCCAACTGCGCGGGTTTCAAGAACGTGAACCTGGGCGTGAACCTGTTCACCGGCGGCCGGCTGGATCTGGTGCCAGGCGGCGTGGCCATCGTGTCGCAGAGCGGGTTCCTGGTGCGCTCGGCGATGGCAGCTGCCGACGAGCGCGGTCTCGGCGTCAGCGTCGCGATCTCGTCGGGCAACGAGGCCGTGTGCGACCTGGCCGACCACGTCGCGGTGCTGGCCGCCGACCCGCTGACCACTGTCATCTGCCTGGTGATCGAAACCGTCCGCCGCCCAGCAGCGTTCTTCGCGGCCGTGGCCGAGGCCCATGCGATGGGCAAGCCGGTGATCGCACTGAAGCTGGGTCGCAGCGATCGCGCCCGGCGCATCATGCAGTCGCACACCGGCGCCATCGCCGACGCCAGCTGGGTGTACGACCTGGCGTTCCGCGAGCACGGTGTCATCGCCGCCCGCGACATCGACGACCTGCTCGACCGTGCCCAGCTCCTGGCGCAGATCCCGGCCGACCGCCGCCGGCGCATCCAGCGCATCGGCATGATCACCACGTCCGGCGGCGTGGCCGCGCTGGCCACCGACATCGCCGACGAGGTGGGCGCGCCGCTGCCCCCGCTGGCCGAGCTGGAGGCGTGGGTGCGCGAGCGCGTGCCCGGCGACACCGTCAACCCGCTCGACCTCACCGGCTTCGTGATGAGCAAGACCGAGCTGATGGAGGAGGTGTTCGAGAAGTACGCGTCGGCCGTCGACGCGCTGGTGCTGGCATGGTGGACCGGCGACGGCGACGAAGGCTGGAGCAAGACCCTGCTGGGCCCGTTCGCGAACGCCGCCCGCCGCGCCGGCGTGCCCTTCATCGTCAGCCCGCTGGAGGCCACGGGCGTGGGCGGGTGGGTGCACGAGTGGCGCGAGCAAGGCCTGCTGTTCGCCCGTGGGGTGGAGTCCATCTACCGCGCGGTCGACGCGTTCGATCGCTTCGTGGGGCAGCCCGTGCGTGGCATCCTGCCCGCAGCGGAGGTGGGCGGCGTCCCGTTGCCGCACCTGGTGAGCACCGACGCCGGGCGCATCGCGTCGTTCGCCGATGCGATGCACGCGCTGGTCGCGGCAGGCATCAAGGTGGCCCCGTACGCGGTGCTGCACGAGCACGAGGAGGCCGACGGAGCGACGCTGGAGGCCCTGGGCGATCGCCTGGTGGTCAAGCTGGCCGACGTGCCTCACCGCACCGAGCTCGGTGCAGTGCGGCTGAACGTGCATCCCGACGACGTGCACGCGGTGGTGGCCGAACTGCGCGTCATCGCGGCCGGCGAGGGCGTGCCGGGCACGGTGGCGATCCAGGCGATGGTGCAGGGGCACGGCGAGGCGTTCGGCGGCCTGAACTGCGGCACCGACCTGGGCGCCGTGGTGCTGCTGGGCGTCGGCGGCGTGCTGATCGAGGTGATGCAACAGGTGGGTGGCCGCTTCCTCCCGCTCGACGACGCGGCCGTCGTGTCGCTGGCGGAGGAGGTCGCCGGCCCCGTCGCCGCGCTCAGGGGCCAGCGGGCGTGGTCGCAATCGGCGGTGGAAGACCTGCTGCGCGGGCTGGACAGCCTGTGGCGCACGCACGGTGGCTGGCTCGACTCGGTCGACATCAACCCGCTGATCGTGACCGACGACGGGCTGCTGGCCGTCGACGCGCTGATGGTGGCCCGCCGCGACTGACGTCAAGTCGGCGTTCGGGCCACGCCCAGGGTGGTGTGAACGCCGAACTGGGTGGGTGCGGGCGTGCGGGGAAACGCACACGGCCCGCCGCTGCCTGACGGATCAGGAGCGACGGGCCGTGCACCCGGGGGGTTGGGTGGACTCAGGCCGCCAGCGCCGCGGGCTCGCCGACCTCGGGGAACAGGTCGAGGAAGGCACCACGGGTGATGCGGTACTTGGTGGCCTCGTCGACGCCGTCGAACAGGCCGTGCAGCGTCTCCTGCGTGTGGCCGAACGTGCCCTCCATGTGCGGGTAGTCGCTGCCGAACATCACGTTCTGGTAGCCCATCGCAGTGCAGGCGGCGATGGCCGTCTCGTCGTGCTGGAACGACGCGTAGACCTGGCTGAACAGGATCTCCTTGGGCGTGCGCGTCAGCTTCGGGCGCACCATCATGTGGTGCTGGCGGTAGCCCTCCATCATGCGGTCGGCGAGGAACGGCACCCACGTGGCGCCACCCTCCGACACGAGCACCTTCAGGTCGGCATGCCGGTCGAGGGCGCCAGAGGCCACCATCTTCATCGCAGCGCGTTGGCCGGAGAACGTGGTCTCGGTGTAGTTCAGCACGGCGCCGCCTGGGCCCCGGTAGCTGATGCCCACCTGGGCGCCGGCGGCGTAGTCGATCGGGTCGGTGCCGATGTGGAAGGCCACCACCATGGTGGCGGCCTCGCACGCGGCCCAGAACGGCTCCCACACGTCGTAGTTGTAGTCCTTGGTGATCGCCGGGGGAGTGGTGGGCAGGAAGACCGCACGGAACCCCATCGCAGCGGTGCGCTCGACCTCGTCGACAGCGTCCTGCACGGACAGCATGCTGACCTGGGCGGTGGGGATGAGACGCGGCGAGCGACGCAGGATCTGATCGGCCGCCCAGTCGTTGCTGACCTTGCTGGCCTCACGCACGGCCTCGGGGGTGCGGAACATCGAGTTCCACATGCCGAGGGACGGGAACACGACCTCGCCCCAGATGCCTTCCTGATCCAGGTCGGGAAGGCGCTTGGAGACGTCGCTGTGACCTGGGGCCCGGCCCGACAGCTCCATGAACTCCTGCTGCGCGACGCCGGGCAGCTTGCGGCGGAAGCTCTGCCCGTCGACGAACACGGTCTCGTGCGTGCCGTCGGCATCCTTCTCGCTCCGCGGCATCAGTTCGGCGAGGTGCGCGGGCAGGTTGGTCTGCCACAGGTCGGCGGGCTCGATGAAGTGCGAATCGCCAGAGTTCGCCCAGATCTTGGTGCCGGTGACGGCCGTGTCGGTGGTCATCGATGGGTCTCCTTGTAGCCGGAAGCTCGCCCCGCGGACGTGGGGCACTTCGTGATGGTACGCCACCCGTACACAATTTGATAGGGGCACTTGCAAATTCTTGTCGACCTTGTCGAAACATCGCCGCCAATGGTCCTCGGTCCTTCGCCCGCCGAGGCCGCACGCCCTAGATTGCATTCGTGAGCACGCCCACCGACCCCGAGCCGCAGCGCGATCCGAGAGCGGTGCGCACTCGCCGAGCGGTGCTGGATGCGGCGGCCGTGCTGCTGGCGGAGGTGGGATCGGCGGGCGTCACCCACCAGCGGGTGGCCGAGCGTGCTGGCGTGGGGCGGGCCACCGTCTACCGCCACTGGCCGACCGCTGCCGAGCTGCTCTACGACGTGCTCGCCGAGGCCGACGAGCCGCTCTTTCGCGCCGGCCCGGGTGGGCTGGTGCCGTGGCTGCGCTGCGAGCTGCGGCGCCTGGCCGTCGACGTGGGAACACCCAACGCGGTGCAGTTCCTGGCGGTGCTGATGAGTCGGGTGCACCTCGACCCAGCGGCAGCGTCGCTGCGCGACCGAATGGTTGCCCGCTCCGTGGCGCCGTTGGCCGCCGGCTTCCAGCGGGCGATCGCTGCCGGTGAGCTCGCCGCTGCGCCGAACATCGACGACGCGTTCGCGGCGCTGGTGGGCCCGGTGCTGTTCCGTGTGGTGTTCGAGGGGCGCGATGCGAGCGACGTGTTCATCGAAGCGCTCATCGATCAGGTGCTCGCACCCTGGCGCAGTCGCTGAATCGCCCTCCTCCGAGCACCCCCTCGTGCGCGTAGGACTTCGGTTCTGGAGGGGGCGCTGGGGGTGTGCGTCAGGGGTTGGCGACGATGCGGGCGGGGTGCAGCGTGAGCACCACGCGGCCGTCGCGCGGCGCCGGGAAGGTGTCGGGGTCCATGCCGTAGTGGCGGACGATGCGCTCGAAGAACGCCAGGCCCGGATCCTCGTCGAACGCGACGTCGCCGCGCACTTCCAGCGTGCGGAAGGGGTTCGTGGGGTCGAGCACGAACAGGGTGGCCTTGGGGTGGGCCGCCATGTTCTTGTACTTCTGGCGGCTGGTGAGCAGCGACGTACGGATCACGTCGCCGTCGAGCAGGAACCACACGGCGGTGCTCTGCGGGCGGCCGTCGGAGCCGAGCGTGGACAGCACGCCGACGGTGGGTGTGTTGACGAGGTCGAGATGGCTCTCTGGGATCGCGGGCGTGGTCATGGGGGAGGTCCTGTCTGGGTGGTGTCGGGGTCCGGCCTGACGAACGGTTGACCCGGTGTGGGCGGCGGTCAGCCGTCGATCAGGCTGATGGCCCGCTCGGGGCATGCCGCCACGGCCCGACGGGCCGCGGCCTCCTGATCCGGGCTGAGAGTACCGTCACCGAGCACGTACCCGTGCCCGAACTCGTCGTCGCCGAACAGTTCGGACACGAGGGCGTAGCAGCGGCCGTGACCGGTGCACAGATCGGGGTTGTGGACGACTCTCATGACACGGCTCCTGCATCCCAGGTGAGGTGAACGGACTCGAGGTGCAGCGTGCCGGCGGGCCACTTGCACGTGGGTTGGGTGCCGGGGGCGAGGTGGAACTCGGGCAGCGCGTTCATCACTTCTTCGAGCATCAGCTTCATCTCGCGCCGGGCCAGGTGCGAGCCCAAGCAGCGGTGGATCCCCCCGCCGAACGACAGGTGACCGCGGTCGGCGTTGTCGACGTCGATGTCGTTCGCGATCGGGCGATCCTGGCGGTTGGCCGCACCGAGCACCAGGAACGTGAACGAACCGGCCGGGATCTTCACCCCGCACACCTCGGTGTCGTCGAGGGTGACGCGAGGCGTCATCGGAGCCGGCAGTTCGAGGCGCAACACTTCTTCGATCACCTTGGCGCCGAGGTCGGGGTCTTGGCGGATCTGCTGCTGCAGTTCGGGTCGCTGGGCCAGGTGGTACAGCAGGAACGAGATCGAGGCAGTGACCGTGTCGAGGCCGGC
>JAUSLQ010000288.1 GCA_030645675.1 Actinomycetota bacterium
CTCGCTCCGTACGCCGGCTGCGCCATCGGCCAGCACTGGATGGAGAACGGCGAGCACGCCCTCATCGTGTACGACGACCTCTCCAAGCAGGCCGAGGCGTACCGCCAGGTGTCGCTGCTGCTGCGCCGCCCGCCGGGCCGCGAGGCCTACCCCGGCGACGTGTTCTACCTGCACAGCCGCCTCCTCGAGCGCGCGGCCAAGCTCAGCGACGACCGTGGCGCCGGTTCGCTCACGGCCCTGCCGATCATCGAGACCAAGGCCGGCGACGTGTCGGCGTACATCCCCACCAACGTGATCTCGATCACCGACGGTCAGGTGTACCTGCAGGACAACCTGTTCAAGTCCGGCGTCCGGCCGGCTGTCGACGTGGGCATCTCGGTGTCCCGCGTGGGTGGTGCAGCGCAGATCAAGGCGATGAAGAGCGTGTCCGGCACCCTCAAGCTCGACCTCGCCCAGTTCCGTGAGCTGGAGGCGTTCGCCACCTTCGGTTCCGAGCTCGACGCCATCTCCAAGGCCCAGCTCGAGCGTGGCTACCGGCTGGTCGAACTGCTCAAGCAGCCCCTGAACAGCCCGATGCCCGTCGAAGAGCAGGTCGTCGTCGTGTTCGCCGGCACCAAGGGCTACCTCGACAGCCTGCCGGTGAACGATGTGCGCCGCTTCGAAGGCGAGCTGCTGGCCCACGTGCGCAGCACGCAGGGCGGCCTGCTGGCCGGCATGCGCGGCAACCCCAAGGCCGACGTGCCGACCGAGATGGGCGACATCATCGCCTCGTTCAAGGAGCAGTTCGTCGCCGCCAGCGCCGCGGCAGCGAAGGCGGCCGCCGACGTGCTGGCCACCGACGCCGGCGAGCTGGGCGAAGCCCACAGCAACAAGACGCTCGCGACGGAGTGATCTAGATGGCTGGTGGTCAGGAACGAATCCTCAGAGGGCGCATTCGCAGCGTCCAGGCCACGAAGAAGATCACGCGCGCCATGGAGCTCATCGCGGCGTCCCGAATCGTGAAGGCGCAGCAGCGAGTTGCTGCGGCAGTGCCGTACAGCGAGCAGATCACCGAGGTGGTGAAAGACCTCGCCGCCGCCGGTGGCTCGTCGCAGTCGCCGTTGCTGGCCGGCCGCGCCGAGGTGCGCACCACGGCGTACGTCGTCATCACTGCCGATCGTGGCCTGTGCGGTGGCTACAACTCCGGCGTGCAGCGTGCCGCAGAAGGCGAAGTCAAGGCCGGGGTGCTGCGCGGGCAGGACTACGCGCTCGTCACCATCGGCCGCAAGGCCGAGGGCTACTTCAAGTTCCGTGGCTACAACATCGCCACGTCGTACAGCGGCTTCAGTGACAGCCCCACCTACGCCCAGGCCCGCGAGATCGGCCAAGACGTCGTGGCCCGGTACATCTCCGGCGAGTTCGACCGGGTCGAGCTGGTGTACACCCGCTTCGTCAGCGCCGGCTCGCAAGAGGTCGTGCAGCGCCCACTGGTGCCGCTCGACCGGGAGACCGTCGCGGGTGGCGACGGTAAGGCACCCGACGCCGCCGGCACCCCCGCCGACTACGAGTTCGAGCCCGACCCGGGCACGATCCTCGACACCCTGCTGCCGCGCTACGTGGAAGCCCGCATCTACGCCGCGTTGTTGAACGCGGCAGCCAGCGAGCACGCCTTCCGCCAGCGGGCGATGAAGAGCGCCACGGACAACGCCGAGGAACTGATCAAGAACCTCAGCCGGATCATGAACCGTGCCCGTCAGGACAGCATCACCACCGAGATCATGGAGATCGTCAGTGGCGCCGAGGCGCTGTCGGGCGGCAAGTCCGCCCGTGAGGTGAAGCTGGTCGATCTGGGCCCCCTGAACGACAGCCCGTCGACTGATGCCGGTTCCGACGGCTACCTCGACATCCGCCCGGCCAGCGCGTTGGCGGCCACGGCTGTCGGCACGCTGGAACCCGACGACCTCGAAGCTGTCGTCGGCATCGGCCCCGTGCTCGGTGCTCGCTTGCGCGAGCTCGGCATCACCACCTTTGCCCAGGTTGCGGCCTGGTCTGCCGCCGATGCCGAGCGCATCGGCAACGAACTCGATTTCCCAGGGCGGATCGAGCGCGAGAACTGGATCGAACAAGCCCGCACTCTTCACGCCCAGAAGTACGAAAGCTGAGCAAGGAACACGCCATGACGATGACCTCAACGACATCTGATACCGCTCGCAAAGACGGCCGCGTGGTCGGCATCGCCGGCCCCGTGATCGACGTCGAGTTCCAGCCCGGCTCATTGCCCGAGCTGAACACGGCCCTCGAGTTCACCATCACGGTCGACGGCAAGTCCGTCAACGTGCTGGCCGAGGTTGCCCAGCAGTTGGGCCACAGCCGAGTGCGCGCAGTGTGCATGAAGCCCACCGACGGCCTCACCCGTGGCACTGCCGTGCGCAACACCGGCAGTGGCATCAGCGTGCCCGTCGGCGACCGCACCCTGGGCCACGTGTGGAACGTGTGGGGCGAGGTGCTCGACGCCGACAACGCCGACTTCGCCGACATCGAGCGGTGGGAGATCCACCGCCCGGCCCCCGACTTCGCCGCCCTCGAGCCCAGCAAGCGCATCTTCGAGACCGGCATCAAGGTCATCGACCTGCTCACCCCTTATGTCGCCGGCGGCAAGATCGGCCTGTTCGGCGGCGCGGGCGTGGGCAAGACCGTGCTCATCACCGAGATGATCCGCCGCGTGGCGCAGAACCACGGTGGTGTGTCGGTGTTCGCCGGCGTCGGCGAGCGCACCCGTGAGGGCACCGACCTGATGATCGAGATGACCGAGTCGGGCGTGTTCGAGAAGGCCGCCCTGGTCTTCGGCCAGATGGACGAGCCGCCGGGCGTGCGCCTGCGCGTCGCCCTCTCGGCCC
>JAUSLQ010000289.1 GCA_030645675.1 Actinomycetota bacterium
GGAAGGTGCCCACGCCGAGTGGGGGAAGCGGCCGTCGCGTGAGAGACTTCACGGATGCGTCGCCGAGCCCTCCTGCTGCTGGCCTCCCTCGTCGCCTCGCTGGCCGCCACCACCCTGCCCGCCGCCCCCGCCGAAGCCGCCGCCCCACCCGCCTGCCCGTGGACCAACAGCACCCTTCGTACGTGCAACGTGCGCCTCACCGCAGGCGCACGCGGCAGCGTCGGCATTCTCGGCGATTCGGTGCTGCAGGGCTCGGCCGACGGGTTCTGGGGCACTAGCCCATCCTCCCCGCAGGGGCTTCCCTCGATGCTGGCGGCCAACGGCTTCGGACCGATCAACCTGATCGCCACCCAGGGGATGAAGACGAAGTGGACGGCTGACAACAACGTGTCGGCATTCTACTGGGTCGACCGTTGGGCCAACTACGGCTTCAACCCGGCGGTCATTGCACTCAACCTGGGCGCAAACCACTTCACCACGTGCACCGCCGCCAACCCGGCGCCCTGCAAGGCGCAGATCGACATCTTGCTCAACGAGATCGCCTTGAAGCACCCGAACGCGATCGTGTGGTGGAGCAAGACGGTGCAATACAGCTTCACCGGCACTCCCCCCGTCGCGTACTACACCTCCGGCATGCTCGGCTGGAACGCAGCGCTCGACCAGGCCTCGGCGGAGCGAGCGAACCTCGTGCTGTGGGACTGGCCGACGGCACTCGCCACCGCCAATCCGCCGATCGCGATGGATCCGTTCGGCATCCACGCGGCCGGCCCCAGCGGATACGTCAGGCGCAGCACGATGATGGCGGAGGACATCACCACCAGGATGAGCAGCGCCCGCTACGCCGGGCCACGTGTTGCCCTGCCCGCCGCCAGCGACACGGCGATGGCGTTCGCTCCGGTGGCCGCCACCGGCCTCTACAGCACGCCCGCCGACGGGGCGACGTTGGCCGCCGGTGAGACCCGCGACATCGACCTCAGCGGCGCCGCCGCGGTCGACCCCGATGCCGGCGCGCTGGCCCTCACCGTCACGGCCAGCAACGCCGCGGCCAACGGCTACCTGCTCGTGTACCGCTGCGGCGACACGCCACCGGCCACCTCCAACGTCAACTACGCGGCCGGAATCACGCGCACCGCGCAGGCCATCGCGCGCATCACCGACGCCGGGCACATCTGCGTGTTCTCCAGCGCGTCGGTGAACATCAACATCTCGCTGCAGGGCAACCTGCGCCAGGGCGTGGGCTCGTACCTCAACCCGATCACACCGGTGCGCCCGCTCGACACCCGCATCACGGGCAGGGCACAGGACCATGTGGTGGCCGTGCCCGGCACCGGCGTCGCGGCAGCCGCCATCACGCTGACCACCAACGGCACCTCGGCCGGCGGCACCCTCACGGTCTACGACTGCGACGACCCGATGCCGTCCATCGCCAACGTCTCGTTCCAGGCCAACGAAACCGTGGCCAGCGCGGCATTCGTGGGTGTCTCGGCCGCCGGCACCGTGTGTGTGCACGTCAGCACCGGCGACAGCGTGTACACGGAAGTGATCCTCGACGTCACCGGCACGTTCGGTGCCACCGGCCTGGGGTTCGTGCCGGTGCCCGCCACCCGCCTGCTCGACACGCGCTACGCCATCGGCGGCTGGATCGGTCGCCACGGTGGCGGGCAGAGCGTGGATGTGCTGGCCGCCCCGGCCGGCGCGCTGGCCGTCACCGGCACCATCACGATGGTGCGCCCGGTGTGGAACGGCCACCTGAAGGCGTACCCGTGCGGCGGCACGCTGCCACCGAACTCGTCGGTGAACTCGCGTGCCGGCACGGTGATGGCCAACTCCGTGACCGTCGGCGTCGAGCCCACGCAGCGCACGGTGTGCATCTACAGCTCGCACAACACGAATAGCCTGTTCGACGTCGTCGGCTGGTGGGTGGAGGTTCCCGGATGAAGTGGCGGATCGCAGTTGTCGGGCTGGTAGCCGGGTTGGTCGTCGGGTCGGTGGCCGGGGCCATCTCACCCGTGGGTAGGGGCGCGTCCTCCGCGTCGGCACTGCCGCTGCCGCAGGCGCCTGCCGCCCCGGCGGTGGTGCCCGCGTCGCAGCGCGTGTTCATGGTCGCCGACTCGGTGGGCCTCGGCGCGAAGACCGCGATGCCCAAGGCGTTCCCCGCCGACTGGCAGGTGACGGTCACCGGCCAGCCGGCGCTGTTCGTCGAGCAGCTGGTGTCCAAGTACGTGCAGTACCAGCCGCTCAGCATGTTCGGCGACAGCGCGATCGTGGCCGGCGGCTACAACTACCCCTACTGGGACCCTGCCCGCTTCGACCGCTCGATCGACCTGATGGTGAACACCCTGAAGGCCAAGGGCGTGAAGCGGATCTTCTGGGTGACGATGCGCGAGGTGAAGCCGCAGTACTTCTCCGGCTGGGCCACGGTGGGCGCCAACTACCAGGCGCTGTACCTGAAGTACCCGACGGCCAACGCTTCGCTGCGCGCCGCCCTGCTGCGCCACCCAGAGCTCTCGCTCATCGACTGGGCGGCCGTCACCGACCAGACCGGCCTGACCTACGACGCCATCCACCTCAACCCCACGGGCGCCGCGCGCTACACCGCACTGGCCGCCAGCACGGTCGTGAGCGCCGCCACCCGCCGGCCGGCCGGCACCGTCACCGAGGTGGCCGTCACCGGCGCCGAGGGCGTGCCGCCCGATGCGGCCGCGGTGTCCCTGAACCTCACGGCGGTGAACCCGCGCACCGGCGGGTACCTGGCCGCGTACCCGTGCGGCGGCGAGGTGCCCGGCGTCAGCAACCTCAACTTCTGGCCGGCGCAAACCGTGGCCGGTGCCACGGTCGTGCCAGTGGGCGTCGACGGCAAGGTGTGCGTGTATCAGAGCACCGACGCGCACGTGCTGGTGGATCTGAACGGCGCGTTCGGCGCCGACTCTGGCTTCATCGCACTCACGCCGCAACGCGCCATCGACACCCGCTCCGGCCCGCCACCGCAGGCGCACGCACTGACGCCCGTGCACCTCGGCGCACTGGAGGGCGCGCCCACCGGCGCGTTCACTGCGGTCGTGAACCTCACCGTCGTGGGCGGAACCACCGGCGCCGGCGTGATGCTGTACGCGTGCGACGCGGCCCAGCCGGCGCAGGTGGCCCGCAACATCGCCCCCGGTTCTGCGCAGAACCTGACGATGGTCGCCACCACCGATGCGAACGGCGACGTGTGCGTGAAGGTGTCGCAGTCGGTGCACGTGATCGTCGATCTGTTCGGCGCGTTCCCACCCGAGGCCGACATCCACGCACTCACCGCCCAGCGCCTGCTCGACACACGCACGAGCGGCGGAGCGCTTGCCGCCGGCGCACAGCGTGCGCAGCAGGTCTCCGGGCTGGTGGGTGTGCCCGGTCATCCGTTGCCCACCGGGGCGGTGCTGACCGTCACGCTCGTCGGCCCACAGGGCATCGGGTTCGCCACCGTGTTCCCGTGCGACGCGTCCCGGCCGAACACCTCGGTGGTGAACGTGGTGCCCAACCGCGAGCAGACCAACTCGGTCATCCCTGCGCTGGACGCGACGGGTGCGGCATGCGTGTACACCAGCGTCACCAGCCATGTGCTGATCGACGTGTCGGGCTGGGCCGGTACCGCCTTCCTGCCCGTGGTACCCGTACGCGTACTTGACACTCGCGTCACCCTGTAGGTCGCACGCCACACCGGCAGTTACCAGCGGGTAGCGGTGGCAGACTGCCACCCATGATCTTCGACGGCTACGTCAATCAACTCCCCGACACCGATCCCGGCGAGACGCAGGAGTGGCTCGACAGCCTCGACGCCGTCATCGACGTGCACGGCAAGACCCGCGCCCGCTTCCTGCTCAGCAAGCTGCTGGAGAAGGCCCGCGAGGCACAGGTCAGCTTCCCCGCCACGGTCAGCACGCCCTACGTCAACACCATCCCGCGCGAAGCCGAGCCGTGGTTCCCCGGCGACGAGCACATCGAACGCCGCATCCGCCGCTTCGTCCGCTGGAACGCAGCCATGACCGTAGTGCGCGCCAACAAGCACGCCGACGGCATCGGCGGCCACCTCTCCACGTTCGCCAGCTCGGCCAGCCTGTACGAGATCGGCTTCAACCACTTCTTCCGCGGGAAGGACGACGGCACCGCCGGCGACCACGTGTACTTCCAGGGCCACGCCGCGCCCGGTGTGTACGCCCGTGCGTTCCTCGAGCGCCGGCTGGAGGTGGAAGACCTCGAGCACTTCCGCCGCGAAATCGGCCGCAAGGGCGGTGGCCTCAGCAGCTACCCGCACCCGCGCCTGATGCCCGACTTCTGGGAGTTCCCCACGGTCAGCATGGGCCTCGGCCCCATCACCGCGCTGTACCACGCCCGCTTCAACCGCTACCTGCTGAACCGCCAGCTCGACGACACCAGCCAGAGCCGGGTGTGGGCGTTCCTCGGCGACGGCGAGTGCGACGAGCCCGAGACGCTGGGCGCCATCTCGCTGGCCAGCCGCGAGAAGCTGGACAACCTGGTGTTCGTGGTGAACTGCAACCTGCAGCGCCTCGACGGCCCGGTGCGCGGCAACGGCAAGGTCATCCAGGAGCTGGAGGCCACGTTCCGCGGCGCCGGCTGGAACGTGATCAAGGTCATCCTCGGCAGCAAGTGGGACGCACTGCTCGCGCAGGACAAGGACGGTGTGCTGCTGAACCAGTTGAACACCACGGTCGACGGCCAGTTCCAGCGCTACGGCGTGGAGAACGGCGCCTACATCCGCGACAACTTCTTCGGCCCCGACCCGCGGCTGCGCCAGATGGTGGCCCACCTCACCGACACCGACCTGGAGAACCTGCCCCGCGGCGGCCACGACTACCGCAAGCTGTACGCGGCGTACAAGGCGGCAGTCGAGAACCTCGGTTCGGGCGCCCCCACCGTCATCCTCGCCAAGACCATCAAGGGCTGGACGCTCGGCCCCGGCATCGAGGCCCGCAACGCCACCCACCAGA
>JAUSLQ010000290.1 GCA_030645675.1 Actinomycetota bacterium
GTGACGGGCGACCTCGCTCGCGGAGCGGCCTTCGAGGACAACTGCGGTGATCACCAGTCGGGCTTTTGACACCCCGACAGCGTCAACGGGTGTCCGCTATGACGCGCGACATGTGTCCGGGATGTCGTGAGACAACACACCGTCACCCGCTCCATGTTCCATGTGATGTCGCGAGACATCGAGGACAGATCGGACCTGCATCAGGGTCCTGGATGACACACGCCACACGGCTCAACACGGGACGGACTGTTGTCGCAGCTCAGCGGCACTGTGCGGCACGATGCAGCACCAGACGGACGGCTGTTCCAGACCACCCAGATCTACGAGGGCACCAACCAGAGCCAGCGCATGGTGATCGCGAAGAAGCTGATCAGCCGAGTGAACCAGCCTCCGACGTCCGGGGGAGATGCTCAAGGGGCTGATCACCCGGTCACGGTGAACGACGTCCCCCGGTAGAAGGCGCCGTCGACCGTCGTGCACACCACGCCGTACAGACCGGGCTGCAACTCGACCGGCGCCGGTGACGTGAGCGTGCCGTCGGTCCGTGTCGCGGTCACGATCTCGAAGTCGTCGACCATCGGCGGCTGCTCGCCCGGATGGGCGAGCGCGTAGGCCATCACCTCCTCCCAGGTGACCCCTTCGACGATGTGCGACACGATGGCCGCGAAGCCGAGATCGGAGGGATCGTCGACGGTCACCAGGACGGTGCCCACCGGCAGCTCCGTGGGCGCGGTGGCCGTGCAGGTCGTGCCGTCGAAGCCGACGTTGACGTAGCCGACGAGCGGCGGCTGCTTCGGCTCCCCCAGCGGCTCGTCGGGGCCGAGGCCGGCCAGCACGCGCACCCAGTGCCCGATCACCGCGGTGGGGTCGGCGGGCGGGTCGGCGACGAGCACCGCGGTCCCGGCGGGGTCTGCGAAGGTGCGACCGGCGTCATCGCCCTCGATGTCGACGGCGATCGTCGCCTCGTGGCTCGGCACCAAGGTCGGCTCGATCGCCGAGATCGCGGCGAGCGGATCCCACAGGTAGGTGGGCACGTAGTTGTTCAGCGCCGCGCCTGCGAGCGCGATGGCCGGAGTGCCCACGTTGCCGTTCAACAGATACTGGACGTCCTCCGTCATCGGCACCCCGTTCGTCGCGTCGAGGCCCACCAGGGTGATCGGCACACCGGAGGCGAGCACAGCGGCGTCGGCCTCAGGGTCGATGTAGAAGTTCCACTCCACCGGTATCGCAGTGTCGCTCCCCTCGGGCACCACGTTGCCGTCGACGGCGACCGCCCCACCCATCATCACGATGCGCGCCAGGCGGTCGGCGATCGTCGGATCCGATCGCAGCGCCTGGGCCACGTCGGTGAGCGGCCCGAGGGTGAGCAGGGTCACGGGCTGCGCCGAGCTGTTGATGGTCTCGGTCAGCAGCGTCACTGCGTCGGGTGTACCGGCCGGTGCGGCCACGTCGGGCAACTCCAGGTCGTAGGCGCGGCTCGCGAGCGTGCGCCAGGTGAGCGGGAACTCGCGGTCGCCCGACAATGGCGACCGATCACCACATGCGACGGGCACGTCGGTGACGTCGATCGCGGCGAGCAGTGCCCGGGCGCGCTGGGCGCCCACCGGGCAGATCACCTCACCGGTCCCCGTCACCGTCACGGCCAGCAGGTCGACCTCGGGGCTCGACGCCACGTACAGCAGGGCGAGGATGTCGTCGAGTGCCAGGTCGGTGTCGACGACGACGGGCACCTTCACCCCCTCGGCCGGCGCGGACGTGGCGGCGCCACCGTCGCCATCGTCGGAGCCGCAACTCGTCACCAGCAGCAAGGCCGCCGCCCAAGCCGCGATCGGTCGGAACATCCCGTTCATCGGGACCTCCCCTCCACGCGTTCTCCGCCCCATCGTCGCGCCGATCAGACGATGGCGAAAGTGCCGGCGGTCACCCGCGGTCGCGTTGTCAGGTGGCCGCGTCGTACCAGCGGAGCACGCGCAGGGCGCGGAGGGAGACGTGAAGCAGCGCTACATCCGACCCTCGGGTGGGTCGGCGATCCGCCGGCGCGGCTAGGCGGCAGCGAATGCGTTCCTCATGAAGACGAACACGAAGAACGCGAGGCCGAAGCCGATCAGGTGCTTCTTCCCTGGCGTGATCGAGAGCCCGGCGGCCACGAAGAGCGCTACCGCAATGAGGAAGAGGATCCCCTGAACCGATGAACTCATGGTGCTGATTGCGAACACGACTGTCTCCTTGGTGTGTGGGGCGGACTCGACGTTGAACGGCGACGACTGTCGGTGGCGCTCAGCGACGGCCCCGACGGCAATAGCCGTAGCCGCCGCCGGACAGCAGCACGAGAATCACAACGAGGGATGCCCCGGCATGAGCGCTCTTCGCATGCACCTCTGCTCGCGCATCATGTGCGCGTGACAAGCATGACGACCTGGCAGCGGCCCCGGAGTGTCATCGCCGGCGATGCTGATCGAGGAACGTGTCGACCGCGCGCTGACCCGAGACAAGCGGCGGCCGATCACAATCTTCACTTTGGGCTTGCAATGCGAACTGGTGTTCTGTATCATCATCCACATGCGGACGGCGCTCGACCTCCTCGACCTGGCAACCGATGCCGTGGCGATGATCGATCTGCACACGCTCACGGTCGACGAGCTCGCCGACGGTGCGCTCGGCCTACAACGTCACATCGATCGGGTGAAGGCGCTGCACGCCCACGTCGTGTGCGCGGCCGATGCCGCCCGCGTGTGGCAGGGCAGTGGCGCCCGCAACATGGCCGATTGGCTTGCCGGGCGCACCAACACGTCATACGGCGACGCGGCCAGCCGGGTGCGGCTGGGCGAGGCACTCGGCCGATCGCCCGAGCTCGCCGAGGCGGTCGCGAAGGGCGAGGTCACCGCTGCCACCGCCGAAGCCCTGCACGACGCGATCACCACCCCGCCGGCCGACGCCGACATGAACGAGCTGATCGAAGCCGTGAAGGGCACCGGCCCGCGCGATGCCAGGGCGGCGGCCGAGTCGTTCAAGGACGAGCACTCGCCCGAGACCGCCCAGGAGGCTGAGGAGCGTCGCCACCAGCAACGGTCGGTGCGCTCCGCGCCGGCTGCGGATGGCATGGTCACCACCACAGTCACCCTGCCGACATTGCAGTCGCGCGAGTTCCACAGCGCGATCGCGCATGTCGCCGGGAAACCGCACGAGGGCGACACCCGCACCACCGAGCAACGCCTCGCCGATGGCCTCGTGCAGCTGTGCGAGGCGTACGCCAAGGGTCAGGTGCTGGGCGGGCGCGAGAAGCCCACGATCATCATCACGATCGACGCGGCATCCTTCGCCGGCGCCACCAATGAGCCCGGCCTCACTGCGCACGGCGACCGCATTCCCGCGCACGTGGTGCGCCACCTTGCCGAGCACGCCAACCTGCAGCGAGTGCTGCACGCCGGCGCGGTGGTGCTGAACCTGGGCCGCGAGGTGCGCTATGCCACCGAGGCCCAGTACCGGGCGCTGGTCGCACGCGACGGCGGCTGCCGCTGGCCCGGCTGCCACATCCCCGCCGCATGGTGCGAAGCCGACCATCTGCAGGCATACGAGCAAGGTGGGGCCACCGACCTTTTCAATCTGGTGCTCTGGTGCTCGCACCATCACCACGAGAAGCATCGGCCCGGTGTGCAGGTGCTCGGCGACGTGCACGACCTACGGCTGCGGTTGAGCGACGGCACACTCGTCCATTGCCCACCGCGGGGGCACACCACACGAACACGACCAGCTGCGGCGGCGGCCTGAGCGCCTCACCCCCCGGAAGCCGTCCTCACCAGCGGCCAGGCCACTGATCCTCACACCACGACCGCCGGCCGGTCGTGGCACCGTCGCGCTCCCCGACTGTGCCCCCACGGTCTCGCTTGCGTCACCTCCTTCAGACTCGGCGCCGGCTACCTCACATCCTCGGCTCGAACCAACTGCACGCCGATCGGTTCGAAGAACAGGCGCTGCCAGCGGGCGAACAGTTGGAAGCACGAGTTGCCACTGCGACCATTGCGACCGCTGCGACCTGGGTGGCCTGCTGCGACCTGGGTGGCCTGCTGCGAGCAGCGCTGCCGCTCGCCGGAGGTCATCGCTGCCGCGGCCACCTGCGAGCGGCGCGGCTAGTGGCCGCGCTCGCGATGTTCGCGGCGGTCGGCGAACGACCGCACCGCGGGCTTGCGCCACCCGATGCCACGCACCAGGCCCGGCGGCGGCCACAGGCCGTCGCGGCTGTACGCCCACCACTCGTACGGGTTGAGGTAGTAGCTGCACGACTCCACCACCTTGCCCAGCGGCTCGGAGCGCCCGCGGCGCACCCACAGCACGCAGCCGGCGACAGCGCCGAACGCCGTCCACAGCACGTACGTCAGCGGGTACAGCGGCCCGAAGCACCGGGCCTGCCCGACGTGCACCGCTTCGTGGTCGGTGATCAGCTTGCGCCGGCGAGCATTGTCGACATCGCCGGCACCGGAGATGACGTTGCCGATCGTCAGCGCGAAGCCGCGCTTCAGCTGCGCCCCCGAGCGGTACACGTGCCGGCCCTGGCGGTGGCTGAGCGACGCCTCGTAGCCGGCCCGGCGGGAGACCACCGCCACCAGGTGCGCGACCAGGCCACCCGCCACCGGCAACGTGGCCCAGGTGGAATCCAGCAGGAACGCCCGCACGCCGCGGCCCGAGCGCCAGTGGTAGATGCCACGCCAACCTGACACCAGCCCGTTGGCCCCCGCCACCGCACCTGCCGCCACGCCCACCGCCGGATGCAACAGCCAGCCGATGCCCCACCCCAGCGCCGCCCCGCCGGCGCCTGTGGCCGCCGCTTCCGCCGCGCACGCCCACGCCCACGCCGCGCCACCGCCGCCGTCGCCGTGAGCGGTGGGCGGGCTCGGCACGGCGCCTGCCGGTTGGGCAGCGGAGCCCGACATCATCGCCTCACACTACGCGCCCCGAGCGCGGGGCGCGTCGGCGCGCGCCATACAGCGGGGCGCGCACCGGGCGCCTTCCATGGGACGCGCCCCGGGCGCCTTTCAGGGGGCGCACCGCGTAGGGCCCGGGGGATCGTCCCGGGGGCCGGGACGATCCGGCCCCAGAAGCGACACCGACTGGAACGATGCGGCCCGAGAACCCTGTGGATGAGCCGGCGAGCTCGACGCGCCCGCAGCACGCGCCACGGATCCTGCGGACCTGCAGGGGTGGGCGGTGGCTACTGTCGATGGGATGAGCCGACTTCAGTTGGGCATGTGCTTCGACCGCAGCTACCCGGCGGGAGCGATCGGCGAGTTCGCCGACCGGCTGGAGGCCGGCGGGGTCGACCAGCTGTGGGTGATCGAGGACTGCTTCTACACCGCCGGGATCTCGCTGGCCGCCACCGCGCTCGCCCGCACCCAGCGGCTGCAGGTGGGCCTCGGCATCCTGCCGGCCGTGGCCCGCAACCCAGCCGTGACCGCGATGGAGCTGGCCACGCTGGCCAACCTGGCCCCGGGCCGCGTGATCGCCGGCATCGGGCACGGCGTGCAGGCCTGGATGGAGCAGATGGGCGCACGCACCCCCAGTCCGCTGACCACGCTGGAGGAGGTGCTGACGGTCGTGCGCCGGCTGCTGCGCGGCGAACTGGTGACCTTCGAGGGCCGCCAAGTGCGCCTGCGCGACGTGCAGCTGGACCAGCCACCCACCACGGTGCCGCCCGTGCTCGCGGGCGTGCGCGGCCCGAGGTCGATGGCAGTGGCCGGCCGGGCGGCGGATGGCGTCGTGCTGGCAGAAGGCGCCGGTGCGGCCTACGTACGGGCTGCGCTCGGCCAGGCGGGCAACCCGGCCGGGTTCCGCGTCGCCGTCTTCAGCGCGCTGTGCATCGAGGCCGACCGGCGCACCGCCTACGGGTGGATGGCTCCGGCGGTGGCCGGCTGGCTCGCCACACCGAACCCGGCGATCGACGCCCACCCGTACGCCGCCGAACTGCGCGAGCGGTACGCCGGCGGCGGCGAAGCGGCCCTCGTCGACATGCCCCGCGAGTGGTGGCTGCACCTGGGCGCGATCGGCACCTTCGACGACGTGGTCGAGCACCTGGCACTGCTGGTCGAGGCCGGCGCGCACGACGTCGCCCTGTTCCCGTCGCCCGAGATCGGCATCGGCCGCAGCCAACTGGACGACGTGATCGCTGTCGCCGGCGTGCTCCGCTGAACGCGAGGGGGCCCGGGCCGAAGCCCGGGCCCCCTGCCGCCTGTGGGACGCTTGCGCCGGCCGACATGCGCTGCACCGCACAGCGCCGGCCGAGAACTCAGGACATCATTGTACGCCGCCGGCGACGGGCCACGATCAGCGAGATCGCACCCGCTGCCAGCAGGCCGGCGGCCCCCAGCAGCAGCGGCGAGCCGTCGCCACCCGTACTGGGCAGGGTGCCGCCGCGCGGGTTGTCGCTGCGCACCTTCGCCGGGTCGAGGAAGGCACGGTCGTGGTCGTCCTCGTCGCCGGGGATGACATCGATGTTCGGGTCGTCGGTGTCGATCAGGGGGTCGTTGGTGATGTCGGCGTCGGGGGTGGAGTCCTCGTCCTCGACATCGTCACCGTCGAGGTCGTAGGCATCGGCGCCATCGGCCACGATCTCGGCGAAGTTGACGTACGAGGGCAGTGTGATCACGTCCATCTGCACCACCAGCACCAGCGTCACGATCTCGCCCGGGGCCATGTCGGCGATGTCCCACGACACCACCTGCCCGGCTGCCAGACCACCATGATCGGCCGACACGAACAGCAGGCCGGCGGGGATCACGTCTTGCACGCTGACCGGGCCGGAGCTGACGTTGCCCTGGTTCTTCACCAGGATGTCGAACGTGATGCTGTTGCCCTTCTTGAACGACTGCCCGATGGGCAGCACCTTCACCAACGCCAGGTCATAGTCGATCAACACAGCGAGCGGCGCGATGTCGTGATCGTCTTCGTCCACCGTCGGATCGTTGTACTGATCGGTCGGCAGCAGGGTCTGATCCACCAGGACGTCGTCCTCGATGTCGCCGTTCGGGATGGAGTCGTCGTCCTCCACGTCGCCGTCGATCGGGCTCTCGTAGCCGCTGGTGTCGTAGTCGTCGGCACCGTCGGAGGCGATCTCGGCGAAGTTCACCCACGGGCGGGTGCTGAAGTCGGCGACCCTCACCGTCATCGTGACGGAGGTGGTGTCGCCGGCCGCCAGGCCCGACAGCGTCCAGGTGACCGTGTCGCCGGCGATCACTCCTCCGTCGCTGGCCTCCGTGGCCTCCAACCCGGCGGGCAGGGTGTCGACGACGGTGAAGGTGCCCGACCCGACGTTGCCCTGGTTCTTGACCGAGATCGTGAAGGTCGCGGTGCCGGCGCCGTCGATGCTCGCCGGCCCGGTCTTCACCAGTGCCAGGTCGTACACCACCGGGGCGTCGAAGAAGGCGACGTCGGCGTCGTCCTCACCGTTGGGCAGCGAATCGACGTCGGCGATGTCGTCGAGGTCGTTCGTCGGATTCTCGAAGGTGCCGTAGCCGTCAGCGGGGCCGCCGTTGTCGTTGGCGGGATCGGCGTCGGGCAGCGAGTCGATGTCTTCCACGTCGGCACCCGGCTGCGAGTCGTCGAGCGCGTCGTACAGATCGGCGCCATCGGCCGAGATCTCGGCGATGTTCTTGAACGGCCGCAGCGTGATGTCGGTGATCACCACCGTGACGGTCACCGACCGCACGTCACCAGGCGCCAGGCCGGCGAGGTTCCATGTGACGGTGGACCCGGCGATGACGCCGTCGTCCGAGGCGGCGATGGCAGCCGTGCCGGGCGGCAGGGTGTCGGTGACGGTGAAGTCGCCCGAGGGCACGCTGCCCTGGTTCTCGATGTTGATCGTGAAGACCACGCTGCCGTCGGGAAGGATGCTCGTCGTGTCGGGCACCTTGGCCAACGCCAGGTCGTACTCGACGCTGACCCCGACGTCGGCGATGTCGGCGTCGTCCTCGCCGGCCGGCGGTGCGTCGCCCGTCTCTACACCGGCCTCGGTGATCTCGAGGTTGTCGCTGTCCGTGCCCGGCACCGGCACGACGAGCAGCGGCGGATACGTGCCGTCGTTCGAGGTGTCGGCGTCGGGGATGGAGTCGGCGTCCTCGACATCGAGCAGCGCATCCACATCAACGCCACGGGAGTCGTAGTCGTCCGCGGAATCTGCGCTGATCTCGGCGGTGTTGCGGTACGGGCGCTGGGTGATGTCGTCGATCACCATCGTGAACGTGATCTCGGCGATGTCGCCGGGGGCGAGGTCGTCGATCGTCCAGGTGATGGTGGTGCCGGTGACGACGCCGCCTGCCGCGTCGACGACAGCGAGCCCGGCCGGCAGGGTGTCGGTGACGACGAACTCGTGCGCCTGGACGTTGCCCTGGTTCTGCACGGTGATCGTGAACTGGATCTGCTCGTCGTGCAGCACCACCGCGTTGCCGTCGTTGACCTTGACCAGCGCCAGGTCGTAGACGACGGGGTAGGTCAGGTCGGCGATGTCGGCGTCGTCCTGTGGGTCGCCGGCACGAATGCCGGCGTCGGCGACGAGCAGGTTGTCGATGCCGTCACCCGGGTTGGACAGGATGGCCGGGTAGGTGCCGTCGTTGGTCGGCACGTTGTCGGGCGTCGAGTCGGCATCGACCACCGTCTCGCCGGGAGTGGTGTAATCCCCCGCAGAGTCGGCCGAGATCTCGGCCACGTTGCGGTAGGGCCGGGCGGTGATGTCGCTGATCGTGACGTCGTACGAGCGGGTCGTGGTCGCTCCGGGCAGCAGGTCGCCCATCGTCCACGTGATCGTGCGAGCATCGATGTCCCACACACCGCCGTCGGCGATCGGCTGCACCGGCTCGATGCCCACGGGCACCCAGTCGGTGACCGTGTAGGCGTGGCTGGGCACGGTGCCCTGGTTCTGCACGGTCACGGTGAACGTGGCCGTACCGGTCAGCACGCCGTTCAACGCGAGGTCGGTGGCATCGACCACCTTCGCCAGCGCGAGGTCGTAGCGCATGTCGACGTTGACGTCGGCGATGTCGGCGTCGTCCTGCGGGTCGCCACCAAGGACACCCGCGTCGGCGATGACGAGGTTGTCGATGCCGGTGCCGGCCGGCGCACCGACGGCCGGGTAGCTACCGTCGTTGGACGTGTTCGCATCGGGCACGGAATCGACGTCGGAGACGATGAGCCCGGGGATGTTGTACGTGCTCGCCGAGTCGGAGCTGATCTCGGCCACGTTGCGGAACGGACGCTGGTTGATGTCGCTGATGGTCGTGACGATCGTGATCGTCGTCGAGGCGCCGGGCGCCAGGTTGGCGACATCGAACGTGTAGACGTTCGCTGACGGGTTGCTCGCGGCGACAGGGGCCGAGCTCTGGAGTGCCATGCCGTTGGGCAGCACGTCGCGCACGACGAACGCTCCCGACGGAACGTTGCCCTGGTTCTGCACGACGATCGTCCACGTCACGGAGCCGGCCGGGTCCATCAAGGTCGGGGTGACCGTCTTCGACAGCGCGAGGTCGTAGACCAGCGCGACGTCGACCACGGCGAAGTCGTTGTCGTCTTCGTCGACGCCGGCAGGGTTGTGCTGCGTCACGGGCAGCACCGTCTGGTCGACGGCGACGTCGTTGGGCATGCTGCCCGTGTCGCTGCCCCCGCCGGTGTCGGCCCCGGTGTCGGTGTCAGGCGTCGAGTCCTCGTCGAACGTGGCGTAGTCGGCCGACGAGTCGGCGCTGATCTCGGCCCAGTTGCGGAAGGGCCGCTGGTTGATGTCGGAGATCGTGGTGACGAGCGTGATCGTCGCCGTCGCGCCGGGTGCCAGCGACGGCATGTCCCAGTCGTACACCTGCCCCGCGTTGCCGGTGGGCGGGGTGGTGCCCGGCGCAACGGCCAGGCCCGCGGGGACGGTGTCGGTGACGGTGTACGCGCCCGAGGCGACGTTGCCCTGGTTGAGCACGCTGATCGTCCAGGTGATCGTGCCATCGGGGGCGACGAACGGCGAGGCCGCCGTCTTCACCAGCGCGAGGTCGTACAGGATGTCGGAGTTGAGCACCGCCTGGTCGCTGTCGTCCTCGTCGCCGAGGATGTCGGTGTTGACGTCGGCGTTGGCCGTGCGGTCGATGTTCGGCTCCGGTGTGCTGCCGGCGTTCGTCGGCCCGGAGCCGCTGCCGGCGCTGGGGTCGTCGCCGATGAAGGCATCAGGGGTCGAGTCGATGTCGACGATGGTCTCGCCGGGGACGGTGTAGAACCCGGCGCTGTCAGTGGCGATCTCCGCCCAGTTGACGAACGGCTTGAACGCCTGGTCGGTCACCTGCGTCGAGATCGTGATCGTCGCTGTCTGGCCAGGGGCCAGGTTCGGCATCGTCCACGTCAGCGTGCGGCCGACGGTGGAGGTCGCGCTCGGCACCGTCGACAGCACCAGCAGCCCATCGGGAACGTTGTCGGTGACGGTGTAGGCGAGCGAGTTGAGGTTGCCCTGGTTCTTGACCGTGATGGTCCAGGTGGCGAGGCCGTCGGGACCGATGAGCGGAGTCGGGTTGACGGTCTTCACCAGCGCCAGGTCGTAGACGACGTTGCCGGTGACCAATGCCGGGTCGTTGTCGTCCTCGTCGCCCGCAACCGTGTCGGGGATGCCGGACAGGCTGAGGTTGTCGACGAACAGGTCGTCGGGCGTGGTGCCGAGCCCGACGCCGGAGTCGTCACCGGTGTTCACGTTCGGCGTCGAGTCGAAGTCGGTGGTGCTGTAGGTCGCCGACGAGTCGGCCGCGATCTCGGCCCAGTTGCGGAACGGGCGCTGGTTGATGTCGGAAACGGTGGTGACGATGGTGATGTTGGCGGTGCCGCCGGCCGCCAGGCTGGGCATCACCCACGTGTAGAGGCGCCCGGAGACCGAGCTGGAGGTCGCCGCCGGCACGGCGGTCGGCGTGCCCGAGACGGTGAGCCCACTGGGGATGGTGTCGCGCACGGTGTAGGCGAGCGAGGCGACGTTGCCCTGGTTCACGACTCGGATGGTCCAGGTCACCGAACCGCCCTGGGTGACGGAGGTGACGTTGGCGATCTTCGCGATCGCCAGGTCGTACTCGACGCCGAAGTAGTGCGCGGGGTCGCTGTCGGTGACGGTGCTGGGCACCGGGTTGCCCGAGGCGTCGACCTTGCCGGAGATCGGGGTGACGCCATCGTCGAGCGTCGGGGTGCCGACGACCGTGGCGTTGTTGCCGTACTGGCCGCGGATGGCGGTGCCGGAGGCAGTGCACGACACGGTCTCGCCGCGGGACAGCACGTTCGCCGGGGTGGCCGGATCGCTGGAGCTGGCCCAGTCGCAGACCGGCACCGGGTCGGCCTGCGCGCTGATGGTGACGTCGTCGGTCAGCGTGACGTTCTTGAGGTAGGCGTTGCCCGTGTTGGTGATGTCGTACGTCCAGGTGACCGCCGCTCCGCGGGGGATGCTCGGGCCGGTGGTGGTCTGTGCGTCGTTGCCGTTGACGTACTTCTTGAGCAGGATCGTCGGCTGCGACAGCCAGATGCCGGCGTCCCACGTGGGGTCGGCCTCGAGCCCGGACCCCGGGTCGTTGCCCAGGGTGACGGTCGTGGTGTCGTAGTAGTTGCCCGCGCCGTCGGTGCCGGTGGGGCTCTGCGGGATGTCGGAGTCGTCGTCGGTGTTGTTCGCCGTCAGCGCTTGGTCGAGCGGCGAGCCGGACTGGTTGGACGGCGAGATGTAGCCACGATCGTCGGGCATGTAGAAGCGAACCCGGTAGTTGCCGTCAGGCAGGCCCTCGAAGAGGTAGTTGCCGTTCAGGTCGGTGAACGTGGTCGCGAGGTACGCGCCGGTCCCGTCGAGCAGGTCGACACGGACGAACGGGATGCCGGGCTCGGTGGCGACGCTGCCCTGGATGCCGTCGTTGTTGTGGTCGTCCCACACGCGGTTGCCGATGGTGTTCAGTCGCGGTGCAGCGACCACGAACAGATCGACCTTCGGGGGTTCGGCACCGAGGCGGCCTGGGTTCGGCAGGCCGCCCAGCTGATCGGAGGGAACGCTGACGCCGTAGGCGAAGGTGTTCGAGGAACGGGGGCAGGTCGGCCCACCTTCACCGGGCTGCTGGATGCCGTCGTTGGCGATCCCACCGCCGGCGCCGTTGTCGACCCACGCCGGCAGTTCCGTACGCGTGCCCTGCAGCGAGGAGTCGCCGGGCGGGCTGGTGGGGATGCTGCATGCGGCGAGCAGGTCGTACGGGCTGGCCGTGGTGGACGGAGTGTCATAGGTGGGATCGAACACCGGAGTCACCATGTCGTACTCGAAGCTGAGCGTCTCGCCGACGCCGATGCGCCCGCTGAAGGTGAGGCGGATCGACCGGTAGAGCGGCAGGTCGAGCAGGTCGGGGGTCGACGTCCAGTTCGGAGCCACGCAGCCGGTGTTCGGCCCCAACACTTCCGGTCGGCACGGGTTGTTCGTCAACGAGTACTCCACCGTCCACCCCGGCGGAGCCGTGATCAACGAGACGAGGAACGGGGTGTACTCCGAGCCGCGGAGCTGGTTCGCCACGCGCACACCGGTGTCGCCGATGTAGCCGAAGACGTCGACGTACTGCACGTTCTCGACCTCGACGTTGCCGATGTTCTGCACGTCGACCTTCCAGCTGACCGCCCCACCCGGGGTGGTGGTGCCGGCCTTGTTCCACTGGTTGTCGAGAGCGCCCCACACCAGCTTCTGCGAGCGGAGCTCGGCGAGCACCGGCACCTGCAGCGAGTGCGCCGCGGAGCAGTTGGCCTGCACGCAGTGCGCGAACGGCGAGCCGTTGGCGTTCGCCACCACGACCGTGTTCACGTAGGTGCCGGGCAAGGCCGCGCGATCAGCGATCAGCGGGACCTCGAACGCATCAGCCGTGACGTCGTAGGTGACGGTGGGCGCAGCCTGCCCAGGAGCGAGCGTGCCGGTGTACTGCAGCTGGATGAACGTTCCCGAGTTGGGCGTGGCAGGAGTCGTCGGCGTGCAACTGCCGGGGGTCGGGCCGAACTCGAGCGCCCAACCGTTGGCCGGCAGCGGCACGCCACCGGCGCGGAGGTTGCTGACGACCATGGCGGCGCTGTAGGGCACGCAGTCGGTGAGCTGCGGATCGACCAGGCTGGCAGTGGAGTCGCTGGCGTTCGCGGCCACCAGCGAGTAGGTGACCGTGGTGCCCGGGTCGATGGTGCCGGGTGCCGACTTCGCCACGCTCGGGTGAGGTTGGGGCGTTTCCAACTCGACGGTTGCGCAGGCCGCGCCACGGTTCTGTTGCACGCCGCTCTGCACGCCGGTGAGGCCGACGCAGTTGGTGCGCTGCACAGACGGTGGCGGACTGCCGGCGATCGTGCCGACGAGCTGCTGCCCGGAGGCGCCCCAACCGGGGCCGATCGCGGGGACACCGACCGAGGTGAACACCCAGCGGACGTACTGCACTCCGGGGCCGGCGACGACCGTGGCCGACTGGCTGGTGGACACCTGCGTCCACGACGACCCGTTCGGCGAGGTTTCGATCGATGCGGTGACGAGCGAGCCGGCACCCGTCCAGGTGCCCGTGTTGATCGAACCAAGGGTGAAGCCGGTGGGGAACGGGCCGTCGGTCAGCATGGCCGTGGAGAAGGCGACCGCCTCGGCGTCGCTGGTGTTCGACGCGCCGAGGTTGTAGGTGACGGCGTCGCCGTTCTGGACGAAGTAGTTGCCGTTCGAGTTCTTCGCCGGGCTGAAGCGCGTGACGGGCCCGGCGAGCGTGAGGGTGGTGCTGGCCGGGCCGATGTTCTGCGGCCCGCCGCCGACGTTGCCGGCGTTGCTGCCGACGGCGGCAACCGTGTTCGTCTTCGTCGCACCGATCACGTTGGTGAGGTCGCCGGCAGCGAACATGTTGACGTAGTGCACCTGGAAGTCGAGCGACATGCAGCCCGCAGAGCTGATCGGCGGCCGGTTGGCCGGCGTCAGCGTCCAGACGATGGTGCCGCCGGTACCGGGGGTGATCACCGGCGGGTCGCCGGGCAACGGGCCCGGAGCGGACGTACTGGGGGTACCAGGGGTGTAGACGCCCGCGTAGGGCAACGGCAGCACGACCGTGACGCCCACCGGGAGCGTGTCGGTGACCGTGTAGTTCTCCCACACCGGGCTGCCGAGTTGCGCACAGATGGCGATCGAGTGGCTGATGTTGTCGGTGCCTGCAGCGTTGAGGAGCGCGGTCGACGGACCCGACTTGCTGATCGACGAGGAGGGTGCGTGCGCGTTGATGTAGGAGACCGCCGGGCCCGCCGTGTCGTCGGTCTGGCCGGTGAGCGCGACCGACGCCGTGTTGGACACCTGCTGCGACACAGGGCCGAACGGGACGACGCCCCGCGGGACGCGAAGCACGAGGATGAGTGCACCGGTGTCGCCGGCCAAGAGGTTGGCGCTGCCGACCCACGAGACGGTGCTGGTCGGCACGGTGCCGGAGACACCCTGGAACGTCCAGTCGCTCGGCGTCGTCGCGCTCGCGCTGACGAACTCGAGCTGGTTGGTGGCTCCGTTGATGTCGGTGAACGAGGGCAGCAGATCGGTCAGCACGGCCCCGGTGCAGTTGTCGCCCTGGTTGGTTCCTGAGCAGTCGTAGCTGATCGTGTAGCTCAGCGTGTCGCCGGCGTAGGCCGGCGAGCCGAGGGTGGTCACCGGGCTGACGTTCTTCTCGACCAGGGTGACGATGCCCGCCGCTGATGCGCCAGGCACCGCGACGGGCGCGACGACGACCGTCGTGGCGACCAGGGCCCCCGCGAGGAGTGCTCGCGCTGCCCGCCCGCGCCTCCCCGAGGTCGCCAACGCCGGGAGGTGCTTCCGCTCGATCATTTTCCGCTCCTGCTCGAGGCCCCGCTCTGGCCTGTAGGTCTCGCTGTTGCGTGGGCGAACGACGGATCGCTAGCAACTCGCCACGCCCCAACCAGACGCCGAGGGATGCTAACAGTGCCCCTTCGGCGACAGAGTGACCCTCGGCTCAAGGTTGGGTCCTGTTTAGCCGGGCAAGTTGAAGGAAAACGCTACGCACAGCGGTTTGACGACCGCTGTACGAGAACTCGATCTCCGGGGGTTCGCTCGTGTTCACGCGCCGTCAAGACGGGTACCGTCCGTGACCCTGCACGGCCACGGAGCGCGCGGTCAGCCGGAGAGCAGGGCTGCCAGCGCTGCAACGGCGACGACCAATCCGATCGCGGCCATCGTGATGCTGCGAGCCCGCGGGGCCTGGGCCAGATCGCCGTCGTGCTTCGGAACGACAGGTGGGCGCACAATGGCCAGCACGTTGCCCGCAAACAGTGCACCGCCGAGCGCGAGCAGCAGCCAGACGATCAGATCCTTGCCGAAGAACATACCGTCATTGTGCTCCGTCGGGTGCGCGGTTACACGCCACGGGCCGCGTTGCCGAACTTGGTGTACTGGCCACGGAACACGAGGCGCGCGACACCCGTCGGGCCGGAGCGGTGCTTGGCGATGATCAGTTCGGCGCTGGCCTTGTCGGGTGAGTCGCGGTTGTACACCTCGTCGCGGTACAGGAACATCACCACGTCGGCGTCCTGCTCGAGCGAGCCCGACTCACGCAGGTCGGCCAGCATCGGGCGCTTGTCGGCCCGGCTCTCCAGGTTTCGGCTCAGCTGGCTGAGGGCGATGATCGGCACGTCGAGCTCGCGGGCCAGGATCTTCAGGCCACGGCTGATCTCACTGACCTCCAGCTGACGGTTCTCCGAGTTCATGCCACCGCTCATCAGCTGCAGGTAGTCGATCATGATCAGCGACAGGCCGCCGTGGCGGGCCTTCAGCCGGCGGGCCTTGGCACGGATCTCCATCACCGTCACGCGCGGGTTGTCGTCGAGGTACAGCGGCACGCTGTCGATGCGGTTGATCGCCTTGCCGATCTTGGTCCAGTCGGCCTCGGCCAGGCGGCCGCTACGCAGCTTCTGCGACTCCACCTCGGCCTCGCTGGACAGGATTCGCTGGGTGAGCTCGGCATGGCCCATCTCCAACGAGAAGACCAGCACCGGCTTGTGCGTGTGCTTGGCGACATGGGTAGCGATGCCCAGCCCAAGGGCGGTGTTGTGCACGAACAGATCGGCGGCCACGAAGTTGTGCAGCTCGGGCACCGTGAAGTCGATGACCCGGTCGGAGCCGACGGGCGTGATCTCCACGATGCGGTCCCAGGTGATCGCCGGCGACGCCCACCAGCGCAGCCGCTCGTCATCCAGCACGTGCGCCAGGAGCGCGATGGTTTCACGGCGCGGGCGGCGGTGATAGGCGTGCCAGTTGTGGTTGGCGGGCTTGCCGGCCGCCACGTTGATGGAGGCCCACGACCGCTCGCCCTTGGCCTTCATCACGTCGTCCCACACCTCCAGCGGCAGGGTGTCGATGGTGTACTGGTTGGGTGGCGCCGCGGCGGCACGAGCCGCCACCCGCTCCACTGCATCGGTCTTGCCGAGGATGCCGATCTGGTCGCAGAAGCGACGCAGTGACGCACCGTCCATGATCTCGATCTCGAACGCCCGCCGGCGCGACCCGGCGTAGGCGATGAAACGCGTGCGGCGCTTCGACCGGATGCCGAAGCGCAGCAGCAGGTGCATCACATCGAGCGAGAGCTGCTCGCTGACCGTTGTGTAACCGATGCGGGCGTACCCGGCCGTGGCCACCCACGCCGTGCCGTCGGTGGCGAAGAGGCGGTGGAGGAACCGCGCGACCTGAGCGCGCGGCGTGGTGAAGACGGCAGCGGGAACCCGCTTGTCGTGCGCCGTGCAACCCCACACAGCGTGCCGGCGGAGCATCTGGGTCACGGGGTTCGGCGCTCCGCCGGACCGACCGCGGGAGATGTGATAGGTGGTGGCTGCGCCGGCCCGGGCGTTGAACACCAGCTGCGCCCCGAACGTGGCGGCGGCCGCGCGAGCGACCTCGACCACTTCCGGAAGGGCTGTGGTGAGATCCGGCGTGCTGCTACCCGGCCCGATGCTGCCGTCGCCGATCAGGAGGGCGAGCAGGTCGATCTCGGCATCGGGAAGCGGCTGCTCGCCGAAGAAGGGCAGCTCGGAAGGGGCCGCAATGGTGTCGCCCACGACCAGCTCCTCCAGGCGGCGCCAACCGTGCTGGGAGAGCAGTGGATGGCTGGCCGTGATGCGGATCCTGCGACCGGCGCGCGTGCGCACGAGGTACACCGGCTTGGTGCCGTCGTCCAGCATCGCACTGGCTGACGTGGGCACCAGCTGTGCCTCGCTGCCCAGCGACAGCAGCGGCACCTCGGCGCCGCCCAGCGCGGCCTCGAAGACCTCGGCGGCGGTGCGTACGGCGCCCGTGCGAGGATCGAGGATCGGCGTGTCCCACGCGACGCACTTGCCCATCGCGGGCCGCGCACCGATGATGTTCAGCGTGCTGCCTTGCAGGCCGGACAGGATCTCGTCGAGGTCGTTGAACCCGGTGGCGGTGCCGGTGATGGTGTCGCCGCGCTCGAAGGTCTCCTGCAGCTTGTCCATCGCCAGCGGCAGCAGGTCGCTGAGCGGACGGGTGGAGTCGATGACGCGGTCTTCGGCGACCTCGAACACCTTCGTCTCCGCCTCGTCGAGCGCCTTGGTGACGTCGTCGG
>JAUSLQ010000002.1 GCA_030645675.1 Actinomycetota bacterium
CGGTGCACGACCTGCGCAGCCGCTACACGTTCACCGTGGCCACCAACACCGGTCGCGGCGCCTGGTCTGCCCGGGGCCGCCTGCTGGCCGCGCTGGCCGACCGCACCTGACGCATCTGACGCACCGGAGTGACCTCTGGCTCTTGTCAAGCGTGCGGCGCGGCCGGACGATGGGCGCGGAGGTGAGGCGTGATGCGTACCTCTCGGGTGTGCGTTGTTGCCGCGGCGCTGCTGGTGGCGTGCGGCGGCGGTGGTTCCCCCTTGGTGGCGCCGACGAACGCGCCGGCGAGCGGGCCGACGACCGGGCCGGTGAGCCCCGGCGACACCGGCGGCTCCGGCGGGACTGCGGCGCCGACGACGGAGGCGGCCGAGCCGGTGCTGACGATCGACGAGCAGGGGATGGAGGTCGTGCCGCTCTCATGGGGCGGTGTGGGTGCGATGGCTGCAGCGGAGGCCACCAACTCGACCGGCCGCTACATCCAGTCGATGGGTTACGAGGTCTTCTTCCGTGACGCGTCAGGAGCCGTGCTGGTGGAGAGCTCGGGCAACGTGTTCGGCGTGCCGCCGGGCGGGGTGGCGCTGCTGGAGGCGTCGAGGTCGTTCGACGAGGGCGCCGCGCAGCCGACGTCGGTGGAGTTCGTGCTCGACCCGCCGCTGCTGACCGATGGCGTGGCGTTCGACTACTCGGACACGGGTGCCATCGACCTGCGCGAGATCGCAGTGGAGATCGGCGAGCCGCGTGTCGGCCGCAACTACAACGAGAACCTTCGTGCGTTCGCGGTGGTGACGAACCTCGGTTCCGTGCGTCTGCAAGAGCTGCCGTACACGTGTGTCTTCCGCAGCGGCGGGGCCATCACGGGCGGGGCCATCGGCTCGATCGCCGAGTTGCTGCCCGGTGGCACTGCCGGGTTGTCGGCGATGCCGCGCTACGACGCAGCCTCGGTGCCCGACGACGTCCGGTGCACGGTGAACCCCACCGATCGCACCCAGCTGACCGACCCCACCGACCGTGGCGTGGAGATCGTGGGCAGTGGCTTCACGACCGCCACACGCAACTACACCGGCGGCGTGGATGCGCTGGCGGCCGTGCTGCTGCACAACCCCGGCACCGACGTGCTGACCGACGTGCGGGTGCAGACCGACCTCTACGACGCGGCCGGCACGCTGATCGATGTCGGCAACGTGTTCGGCGGCTACGTGCTGCCCGGCGAGGAGGCGGTGTTCGCGCCGATCGTCGTGCCGGGGCGCGACGAGGCTGCCGCGACCAGCATGGTGGTCGGCGTGTCTGTGGGCGCTGCCCAGCCGCTGACTGCGGTGGAAGGCATCGTCGGCTCCGAGCCGTTCGACCTGTCGCTGTGGACGTTCGGCGTGCTCGGCGCGCACTACGAGTTCGATGGTGTCACCAGCGGGTTCGTGGGCGAGGTGGTGAACCCGCAGCCAGTCATCGTGAACGGCGGCTTGGAGGTCACGTGTGCGCTGCTGCAGGGTGGCCAGGTGGTGGGTGGGCAGGAGTTCTCCGGACCCGAATCGTTGCCCGCCTCCGGCACGGCTCCGTTCGACGTGATCACCACCCCGTTCGGCATGCTGCCGGACCATGACGAAGTGAGGTGCAGCGTGCACGTCAACTCGCTGTTCGAGACCGAGCCCGGGTGATGCCATGACGCGCAGCCTGCGTGCGATCACCGTCGGCATTGCGCTGATCGTCGCGTTGCTCGTCGCCTTCACGGCCTGTGGTACCGCCGGCCCCACGAGCACCGCGACCGAGCCGGCCACGCTGCCGGTCGACACGGTGGTGGCAACCACGACGACCTACGCGCCGCTGCAGGCCGGGCCGGTGAAGGACTGGGCCGGGTGGTCGATGACCGAGGTCTGTGTCATCGACGAGCAGACCTACCCGCAGGTACCCGGCTACCGCTACGACATCGAGGGTTTGCTGCGCCGGCTGCTCCAGCCTGCGGGCATCGTCGTCCTGCCGACCGGCCAGCCGTGCGCCGCGTCGTTGACCGTGGTGATGTCGCTGGAGGGCAGGCCGGCCGAGTACGAGGACATCGGCACGATCTACTCGGGCGTGCTCCGCACGTTCGACATGACGTTCCGGTTCATGGAAGCCACGCCGTTGGCGTTCCAGCGCAGCACCGACACTCCGGCGTCCGAACTGGCGTTGTCGACCGGACCGAAGAACCCCGCCGAGTTCCTGGCCAGCTTCGAGGACGTGTGGGCCACCATCGCGTTGGAGGGCTTGGTGCAGTTCTGGGGCCCGGCGATCGCAGTCGAGTTGCTCGACGACGAGGAGCACGGCGTGCGGGCGTACTCGCTGCTGTGCAGCCTGGGCGGCTTCGCGGCCGGCGAGTGCCTGCCCTTCGAGTACAACGCGTGGCGGGCCTGGTACGACAACCACTACCCCGCATGACGCCGGCCCGCCGGTGGGCCGCCGATGGTGCTCACATGATCATGCGAATGGCGGTGCGCACGGCGATCATCGCCGACTCCGGCGCCCTACCAGTGCGCCGCAGCAGACGGTCGGCCGGCAGCGTGCGCATCAAGTCGACTGCGAAGACTGCGCCGTCGAACTCGACGCGCCACGGGAACGGTACTTCGTCGGGTGCCTCGAACACCTGCGGTACGACAACCACTCTGTCGGCGAGCTTGTTGAACTTCGCGTTCGAGACCACCAGTACCAGACGCCGCCGCTCCTCGTTGAGGTCGGCGCGGTGCACATCACCGGCGGAGATCATTCGATGCCGGCGAAGGCAGCGTCGACCTCGGCCGCGGCCGAAGAGCGTTGGCGCCGCTGCTCAGCCGACAGCCGGCGGCTGTGTGCGGCTGCTGCCTCGGCCTGCGACCAGAACCGGCCGGCTTCCAGTGCATCCAGTGCGGCCACGATGGCTTCCTCGCAGGTGGCGCCACCCAGCACTCGCAGGCGTTCGCGGGTTTCGGTACTGACTTTGATGGTGGTCGAGCCCATATACCGGCAGTATACCAAGGAGAGGCATGGCCGGCTGGGCCGGCTGGGCTAGCGAGCTGCGTTGGCAGCGGTGGCCTTGCGCTCGCGCTCGGCGGCGGCGGTGCCCCACACGATGAACGTGGCGGCGACCCCGGCGAACACCAGCAGGTAGACGGCGAACGGCCGTACCGTGCCGTCGAAGGCTCCGCTGGCCAGGCCGCCCAGCAGTGCGCCGCCGGCGGAGGTGAGGGTGGAGATGATCGCGGATGCCGTGCCCGCCACATGCGGCAGCGGGCTCATCGCCAACGTGTTCGTGTTGGGCGCCAGCCCCTGCACGGCGGGCAGCAGCACAGCGAGCACCAGCACGAACAGCCAGAAGCTGGGGCGGCCGCCGTCGCTCGCGAACGAGATGGCCACCAGGGCGAGCGCCGCAGCTAGAGCGATCATCGCCTCCAGCCGCAGCAGCCGCACGACACCGAGGCGACCGACGAGCCGGGCGTTGTTCAGCGAGTTGACGGCCAGCAGCACCGCGATGCCGCCGAAGAACAGCGGGAACCACGAGCCGTAGCCGTAGGTGTCTTCCAAGATCACCTCCGAGCCGGCCAGGTAGGTGGTCATGCTCGCGAAGAGGCACACCATCGCGGCGGTGAGGGCCATCGTCTGTCGATGGGTCACCACCTCGCGCCCTGCGGCGCCTACGGCGCGCCAGGTGAACGGGCGCTGCAATGCGGGCGTCAGCGTTTCCGGCAGCCGCCGCGACCACACCATCAGCAGCCCCGCCGCGATGGCCGGGAACCAGAACACGGCGCGCCACGGAAGGATCGCGATCAGCCCGGCGCCCACCCCCGGGGCGACGATCGGTACCAGCATGAACACGGCCATGATCATCGACATCAGGCGCGCCATGGCGTCGCCCTCGAAGCGGTCGCGGATCATCGCCACGCTCAGCGAGCGCGGCCCGGCGGCACCAAGGCCCCACACGAACCGAGCGACGACGATCAGCTTCCACGATGGTGCGAGAGCGGCCGTGGTGGCCGCGACGGCGTACAGCGCCAGGCCGGCCAGCAAGGGCTTGCGGCGGCCGAAGCGATCCGACGCCGGCCCGTACAGCCACGGCCCGGCGGCCATGCCCAGGAAGTAGGCGGTGACGATCCATGCGACCTGGGTGGAGTCGGGCGCCATGCCGAACTGCTGGCGGATCTCCGGGAAGGCCGGCAGCATCAGGTCGATGCCGAGCGCAGTGGTGGCCATCAGCGCAGTGACGAGCAGTATGAACTCGCGGCCGGTGGCCTGGCTCCTCTCCCGTGCTGCGCTCCCGGCGGCGGGTTCGCCGCCGGCGGGATGGTCGATCTCGGGTTCGGGCAGCGGCACGCGTGCCACGTTATGGCCGGTAGCCACCCGTCACCCAGTGGGGAGGCCGCAAGCGGTGTGCTGCCGGGCCCGTTGGCCTGGCCGCGACGGCGTCTGCGAGAGTGGTCGCCATGTCGTCGCCGTTCGATCAGGTCACCTTCCGCCATGGTCCCGCCATGGCCAACCGGTTCATGCTCGCCCCGCTGACCAACCAGCAGAGCCACCCCGACGGCGTGCTGTCCGACGAGGAACTGCATTGGCTGTCGCTGCGTGCCCGGGGCGGGTTCGGGCTGACGATGACCTGCGCGGCGTACGTGCAGGCGGTGGGGCAGGGGTTCGCCGGCCAGCTCGGCATCTTCGACGACTCGCATGTGCCCGGGCTCACCCGCATGGCGCAGGCGCTGAACGCCACCGGCACTGTCAGCTACGTGCAGTTGCACCATGCCGGCAACCGCTCGTCGGCCGAACTGGTGGGCGCCCAGCCGGTGTGCCCGTCCGACGACCCGGCCACCGGCGCCCGCGCGCTGACCACCGACGAGGTGCAGCAAGTGGTGGCCGACTTCGTGGTTGCGGCCGGGCGCGCGCAGAACGCCGGCTTCCACGGGGTGGAGTTGCACGGCGCCCACGGCTACCTGATCTGCCAGTTCCTGTCGGCCGAGTTGAACCAGCGCGACGACCAGTACGGCGGATCGCTGGAGAACCGCAGCCGGCTGCTGTTCGAGATCGTCGATGGCATCCGCGCCGAGTGCGGCGAGGGCCTGGCGCTGGCCGTGCGCCTGTCGCCCGAGCGATTCGGCATGCGAATCGCCGAGATCGTCGAGGTCTACGGGCGGCTGGTGGCGAGCGGCAAGGTGGACCTGATCGACATGTCGCTGTGGGACGTGGACCGCTTGGCCACCGACGAGGGCTACGAGGGCCGAACGCTCACCGAGATCTTCGCCGAGCTGCCCCGGGGCGAGGTGCGCCTGGGCGTGGCCGGCAAGCTGCACGACCCGGCCGATGTGCAGCGCATCCTCGACCAAGGCGTCGATGTGGCAGTGCTGGGCCGGGTGGCGATCCTGCACCACGACTACCCGAACCTGCTGGCCGCCGACCCCGCCTTCAGGCCGCGCCGCACTCCCGCCGACCCTGCCGTGCTGGCCGCCGAAGGCGTGTCGCCCACGTTCGTGCACTACCTCGCCACGAACTTCAAAGGCTTCGTCGCGGTCTGAACTCGTTCGTGGTGCGGCGGGGGTGCCTGCGTGCGCGCGTCACGCGCTGCCCGGTCTTCGCGGCCGTCGGCACGAGGCTGCAACGTTCCGTGGACAAGGAATCCGTCGGTCATTGCGCGTGGTGTTCAGGCGCTCGTTTCGTTGCGCGCGTCGTCGGTGGCGCGTGTGGCCGCTGGAGGGTGGGTGGCGCGCCAGCCGATTTCGGTGCCGTCGGGGCGGTAGTGGTGCCAGTGACCGTGGGGGTCGCGCCAGGTGCGGTAGGTGGTGGCTTTCCACCGGTTGTGGTAGCCGCACATCGGGCCACCGTTCTGTGTCGTGCTCGGGCCGGCGGTGGCCCAGGGGAGCAGGTGATCGGCATCGCATTGTGATGCGGGCCGGTGGCAACCGGGCCAGATGCAGCTGCGGCTGTGCAGCAGCACTGCTTCGCGTAACGGGCCGGTGAACAACCGCTGTCGGCGGCCCAGATCGACGACCACGCCGGCGGAGTCGAGTACGACGCGCCGGATGTGGCCGGTGGTGGCGGCGGCGAGCATGTCGTAGGGGTCGAGGGGGACACCGTCGCCGGTTTCGCAGCGGTGCAGCGGGTTGTTCGGGTCCAACGGT
>JAUSLQ010000017.1 GCA_030645675.1 Actinomycetota bacterium
CTTGTCGATCTGATCGAACGGCGTGTACTTCGCCAACCCCTTCTCCGCCAACGTCTTGGAGATCGCAGCAGTCAGGGTGGTCTTGCCGTGGTCGATGTGACCCATCGTGCCGATGTTCACGTGCGGCTTCGTGCGCTCGAACTTTGCCTTGCTCATGGAGACCTTCTCCTGTGACGTGGTTGGGATTTCGTGGGACTTGCAGTGGTAGCGGCGACCGGTCTCGAACCGGTGACCTTCCGATTATGAGCCGGATGCTCTGACCAACTGAGCTACGCCGCCAGGGCCTTGCCGGACCGGACGGGTTGCACCCGGCCGTTTTGGTCGAGCCCTCTGTCGGAGTCGAACCGACGACCTACGCCTTACCATGGCGTTGCTCTACCTACTGAGCTAAGAGGGCCTTTAGGCGCGCGGTTGCTACCGCGAAACCGACTGGGAAGCATAGCGGTGCGATCCCACGCGCGGCCAAGGGATTGCGCGGAATCGCCGGAATTCACGACGACACCGAAGGGCGGCGTGGACGGGTGGGCCCTGCCTCGGGCCTGGCGGCTACCCTCGTCCCCAATGGGCACGATCGCACTGCGCCTCGCCGTACCGGCCGACGCCGAGCAGATCCGAGGGATCTACAACCACGAGGTGGTGCACTCCACCGCCACCTTCGATCTCGTGCCGCGCACGTTGCCCGAGCAGCTGGAGTGGCTGGCCCACCGTTCCGGGGCGTTCGCCACGGTCGTCGCCGTCGACAGCGAGTGGCGGCCCGGCGTCGGCGACCCGGGTGCCGGCGACCCGGGCGTCGGCGACCCGGGCGAGGTGGTGGGTTTCGGCGCGCTGTCGCCGTACAAAGAACGCGCGGCCTATCGCACCAGCGTGGAGAACTCGGTCTACGTGCGCCGCGACCGGCACGGCGAGGGCATCGGCCGGCTGCTGCTGGAGGAACTGCTCTCGATGGCCGGGCTGTCGGGCTTCCATGCGGTGTT
The DNA here is from genome assembly GCA_030645675.1 of Actinomycetota bacterium. Lineage (GTDB taxonomy): Bacteria > Actinomycetota > Acidimicrobiia > Acidimicrobiales > Ilumatobacteraceae > UBA668. The sequence continues at coordinate 975 of JAUSLQ010000017.1, forward strand.
CGCCCGCATCAACGCCACCGGCGCCGCCTCCATCGCCCTGCACCGGAAGTGCGGGTACGAGCTGGTGGGCATCGAGCGTGAGGTGGGCCGCAAGTTCAACCGCTGGCACGACGTCGCGCTGATGGAGCGTCTGCTCTAGACCTGATCCAGCCCTGCTCGTGCCGGGCACGGCTCACAGCTCGAGCCCGACCGCCTCGGCTTCGTCGGCCAGGTGCAGCCAGGCTTCCTCGGCGGCGTCGACCGCGGCCTGGGCCGTGGAGAGGCGATCGCCGATCGCGGCCATCTCACGGTGATCCAGGGCGTTCTGCAGCTCGACCACCAGCGCGTCGCGCCGGGCGCCGGCCGCCGTCAGGTCGCGTTCGGCCTGGACCAGCTGGCGGCGCAGGGTCGACGGGCTGCGGCTCGAGGCCGGCTTGGCCGGGGCGCTGCGGCTGATCACCGCCGGCGCCGACGGCGCCCTGCCCTGCCCTGCCGTCCTGCCCTGCCCTGCCTTGCCGGCCTGCTGGGGCACCGTCGAGGCGGCCTGGTGCGCCGCCAGCCAGGCGCCGACCCCGCCGCGCACCCACGCCGCGCCGCCACGCCCATCGAGGGCCAGCAGCTCGTCGGTGACCCGGTCGAGGAACGAGCGGTCGTGGCTGACCGTCACGACGATGCCCGGCCAGTCGTCGACGAAGTCTTCCAGGGCACGCAGTGTGTCGAGGTCGAGGTCGTTGGTGGGTTCGTCGAGCAGCAGCACGTTCGGCTGCTCCACCAGCGTCAGCAGCAGCTGCAGCCGGCGGCGCTCGCCACCGCTGAGCGTGTGAATGGGCGCGAACTGGGCGTCGCCGTCGAACCAGAAGCGCTTCATCAGGATCACGTCGGCCAGCGACGGCTCGCCCTTGTCGCCGGCGACGGCTTCGCGCACCCGCTTGTTCACGTCGAGGTCGCGGCCCAGCTGGTCGTAGTAGCCGATCTTCACCGTGGCTCCCAGCTCCACCGAGCCACTGGTGGGCTGCAGCCGGCCGGCCACGAGATCGAGCAGGGTCGACTTGCCTGCGCCGTTGGGCCCGACGATGCCCACCCGGTCGCCCGGTTCGAAGGCCACGGTCACGCCGCCGGCGCTGCCGCCCAGCACGGGCGTGCCGTCGGGCCAGTTGAACGACACGTTGCGCACCTCGATGCCCTTCGAGCCCAGTCGCTGCGAGCCGAGCTCCTTCACGTTCAGCGCCTGGCCCAGCTCGCCCTCGCGGGCAGCGGCCTGCGCCTTGCCCTGCACCAGCGCGGTGGCGGTGGCGATGCGGGCCTTCGGCTTGGCCGTGCGGGCGGGTGCGCCGCGGCGCAGCCAGGCCAGCTCCTTCACGGCCAGGTTCTTGCGCACCTGCTCGGCCACCTCGGCGCGCTCCTCGCGCTCGGCACGGCCGGCCAGGTAGGCCGCGTAGCCGCTGCCGGCGTGCCGGCCTTGGGGCATGTGCAGGTAGGCCGCGCCGCGGTCGATCTCCAGCACCTTGGTGGTCACCCGATCCAGCACGTGGCGGTCGTGGGTGACCAGCACCAACCCACCGCGGTAGGCGGCCAACCACTCCTCCAGGAACTTGATCGCGTCGAGGTCGAGGTGGTTGGTGGGTTCGTCGAGGATCAGGGCCTCGTACTCGCCGCACAGCAGGCGGGCCAGGGCCACGCGCTTGGCCTGGCCGCCCGACAGCTCGTCGGTGCGGCTGTCCACCAGCGCGGCCATGCCCAGGCGGTCGAGCATGGCCTCGCCCTCCCACCCGGCGCCCACCGCATCGCGCACGGTGCCCGCGGGCAGCACCGGCTGCTGGGTGAGGAAGCCCACACGGGCCCCGCGCCCCCACCGCACTTCTCCTGCCTCGGGCGTGGCCTCACGGCCCAGGAAGCGCAGCAGCGTGCTCTTGCCGCAGCCGTTGATGCCCACGACGCCCACGCGGTCGCCGTCGCTGAGCGTCAGCGAGACATCGGCGAACAACGGGCGGTTGGGGCGGGAGGCCTTCAGGCCGGCGGCATCGATGAGGATCATGAACGGGTGTCAGTCTGCCGGGAAGTGTTCTGCAGTGATGTGAGAGAGGGAGTGTGAGACGCAGGGGGAAAAGCAAGATCGCCAGGCCCGGCGGACCTGGCGATCTTCGTGGTGGGCCGGGCAGGATTCGAACCTACGTAGGTGCAACCGGTTGATTTACAGTCAACTCCCTTTGGCCACTCGGGCACCGACCCATCGGCGGTGTGTGAGGTTATCGCCTTGAGTACCCTTGCGGCATGTCCAGTTTCGATGTCGTCTCCGAGGTCGACCGCCAAGAAGTGAAGAACGCGGTCGACCAGGCCCAGCGCGAGATCGCCACGCGCTTCGATTTCAAGAACACCGACTCTTCGATCGAGCTCAACGACCTGGTCGTCACCTTGCGCACCGTCAGCGAGGACCGCCTGGTCGCGCTGCGCGTGGTGCTGGAGGAGAAGCTGGTCAAGCGCGGCGTGTCGCTGAGGGGCCTCGACTACGGCAAGGTCGAGGAGGCCACCCAGAACACCGTCCGCCAGGTGGTCACCATCAAAGTCGGCATCGGCAGCGACAAGGCCCGCGAGATCAACCGCATGATCAAGGAGAAGGGTCCGAAGGGCATCAGCAGCCAGACCCAGGGAGAGACCGTGCGGGTCAACGGCAAGAAGCGCGACGACCTCCAGGCCGTCATCACCCTGCTGAAGGGCGCCGACCTCGGCATCCCGCTGCAGTTCAACAACTTCCGCGACTGACTCGGCGGAGCGGCCGGGGCAGCTCAGGCCGGTGCGCAGCCCAGCCGGTTGGGGTCGGGCAACGGGTGCTCTGCCGGTGCGCTCCAGCCACCGGGACCGTCGATGATCGGCCGGTCGTCGGCCGTCGACACATCGTCGCCGCCGTACACCGCGCATGCCGCCTGGGCGGCCGGCAGCGCCGGCTGGGCCGTGACCAGCTGGTGGAACTGCTCGGCGCGCAGGATCGCCCCGCCCAGCGACAACCGGCTGCGACCGTCGTTGGTGACCACGTTCGCGCCAGGGTCGCAGGCCCGCACCACCACCTGCGACAGGGTCGCGTCGCTGGTCACCTCGGTGCTCGAGCCCGCCGGCGCCGCAGCTGCCCACTTGGTGAAGGCCGAGGCGGCACCGTCGAACGTGGCCGGGTCGATCTGGATCACGGCCGACACGCAGACGGCACCGACGTTGGTGGTCGACATGTCGTCGCTCTTCCAGCCCAACGCCGCCCGCCACGCCGTGTCGCTGTCGATGCGGGCGGCCAGCACGTGGTACCAGAACAGCATGCCACGGGCCTGAGCGGGCACCGTCTCGTTCACCCCTGGGGCCAGCCGGCGAAGGTCGAGCACCTGCCCGTCGGTCACCAGTGCGCCGGTACCCAACGCGTCGCGTGCAGTGTTGGCGGTCGACTCGAAGTACGGGCGGGTGGACAGGCCGAGGCGCCCGGTGACCGCAGTGGCGAACGGCGACGGCGTCACCGGCAGCTGGTAGAGGGTGTTGAACTGGAGGATCTGCAGGATCACCAGTTCGCGCTCCGCCGGCGTCGCCAGCGCCGAGGCCACGGCCAGTGCGTCGCCGTCGTACAGCGCCATCGTGCCGCGGACCACGGCCGGCGAGGCGGAGCCCACCCGGCCACCCCAGCCGAAGTGCTGGTCCAGCAGGGCCAGCGTCAGGGCGCGTTGCACGGCGAAGCGGCGCAGTTCGGGTTGCAGGTCCTTCAGCACGAAGACGGTGTCGGAGCCGGGCTCGTAGAAGGCCGGAGCGTCGGCCATCGCCGTCAGGCCGATGGCCCGCAGGTCGAGCGGCCCGTTCAACAGGCCGAGTGCACGCCACTCCGCAGCCGTGGCGTCGGCGTCGGCGTCGGTGATGCCGAGCGCGTTGCGCGCCAGCCGCACGGAGTAGTCCTCCACATCCAGCGTCGTCACATCCACGGCGTGGTCGAAGGTCAGCCCGCGCTGGGTCTCCACCTCCGCAGCCAGTTCCTTGGCGTCGCCCTGCCAGCGTTGGTCGAGCAGGTAGTACTTGGCCGCGAACAGGCCACCACCGATCAACGCCAGCAGCAGCACGAAGGTGACCAAGCGGCGCAGAACATTGCGCTTCTTCTTCCGGCGCGCCGGGGTGGTGGCCGCCATCGCGGTCTCGAAGAAGTTGGTCCGCTGATGCGCCACCGGCATGTGGCGCGCGCCGTACATCTCGTGCTGGCTCAGCGACGGCACGGCGGGCGGTGGAGGGGCGTCGGTCTGAGCGATGGCGGGCACCTGTACCGGGCCCACCTCCTCCTCCTGGTCGGGCAGGAAGGCCAGCCGGTTCAGCTCGGCCTCGACCGCCGAACCCACCACCGGCACGTCCTGCGTGCGCGGCCTGCGGTCGTTGGAGCGCGGCAGCAGTTCCACCTCGCCGGTCACGTAACGGGCCACCGGACCGGATGGCTCATGCGCCGGTAGGTCGGCAACCAGGTCGAACGTGGCCGGGTCGAACGCGGTCGTCGTGGGCCCGGCCCGCAGGTCTGCCGCCAGGGGTGCCTCCGGTGCGGCCGGTACGCCGGCGGCACCCGCGGTGGGCGCCCGACCGGATTCCATCTCGTCGAGTGCCGAGAACAGTTCGTGCACTCGCGGCTGGCCGGCGGCGGGTGTGGCGCGCAAGATCTGGTCGGCCAGGTCGTGCACCACTGGGTCGTGCTCACGTGCCCGCGGTTCGGCAGGGAGCACCAGCGACAGCATGGCGTCGTCGAGGTCGGGCGCGGCCTCGCTGGCGTGCTGCTCTGCCGGTGAGGGCACTGCCGGTGAGGGCACTGCCGGTGTGGGCTCTGCCGGGGGGTGCACCTGCAACTCGCCCGACGCCAGCGCTGCCGACAGCGATTCCAGCTGCGGTGCCGCCTTGCGCGGATGCGGCGCAGTCTCAGCCGGCGGCGGTGCGACGCTCACGTCCGCTTCCAGGTGCTCGGCGGCGAGAGCGGCGGAGACCGTCATGGGGGCCGCGCCAGGGGCCGCGGTAGGGGTCGCGGCCAAGCCGAACCCGGCCATGTCGAGCGGTGAGGCCCCGGGAGGGCTCTCCATCGGGTCGTGGCGCAGCAGGGCTTCGATCGACATCGCCGGTGGTGGCACACCGATGAGCGCGGGCATCACCCGTTCGCCGGCGTCATGGTCGTTATCCAGGTCATGGTCGCCAGCCAGGTCATGGTCGTTATCCAGGTCATGGGCGCCATCCAGGTGGTTGCTGGAGCCATCCTCCAGGCCGTGCTCGGCATCCAGGTCGTCGAGCACGCCGGGGCCGGCTGCGGCCGGCTCGCCGCCGGCGTCACTGTGTTCGGGCGGCGTCGTGCGGTTGGGTTTGACCACGTGCTCCCAGGTCAGCTCGCGCAGCTGAGGCAGCTTGGCGGCGGCGGCCATGCCGGGGTCGCGGTGGAACAGGGGCGCGTCCAGGCGCAACCGGAAGTCGTCCAGCGAGTAGCGCTGGCCGGCGTCGTTGGCGCCGGCCTCGTCTGCATGCGTATCGACAATGCCCTTGGGCAGGTCCGACTCGTCAATCGCCACGTGTCAGGTATCGGCCGTCAAGACGAATTCTTGAGCACCCCGGTGGAACTGCCTGTTCAGTCCTGCTTCAATCCTCCATCAGTCCTCCGTGGGGGCGTCGGCAGCGCGTCGTTGCAGCTCGCTGACCACACCGGCGTCGGCCAGCGTGGTCGTGTCACCCAGGTTGCGGCCCTCGGCCACGTCGCGCAGCAGGCGGCGCATGATCTTGCCGCTGCGGGTCTTGGGCAGGTCGCCAGTGAAGTAGATCGTCTTCGGCTTGGCGATCGCGCCGATCTCGTGGGCGACGTGGTTGCGCAGCTCGTCGATGGGCACCTCCAGGCCACCTCGCAAGGTGACGTAGGCGATGATCGCCTGGCCGGTGGTGGCGTCGTTGGCGCCCACCACCGCCGCCTCGGCGACCGATGGGTGACTGACCAGTGCGCTCTCCACCTCGGCGGTGCTGATGCGGTGGCCCGACACGTTCATCACGTCGTCCACCCGGCCCAGCAGCCACAGGTAGCCGTCGCTGTCGAGCTTGCAGCCGTCGCCTGCGAAGTAGCGGCCCTCGAAGCGGCTCCAGTAGGTGTCTCGGTAGCGATCCGGGTCGCCCCAGATGCCACGCAGCATGCCGGGCCACGGATGGGTGAGGGTCAGGTAGCCGCCCCCGTGGGTGACCGGGTCGGCGTGGTCGTCGACCACCTCGGCGGCTACGCCGGGCAGGGGGAACGTGGCCGAACCGGGCTTGGTGGTGGTGCAGCCGGGCAGCGGGCTGATCATGATTCCGCCGGTCTCGGTCTGCCACCAGGTGTCGACGATGGGGCAGTTCCCGCCGCCGATGTGCTCGTGGTACCACATCCACGCCTCGGGGTTGATCGGTTCGCCGACGGAGCCCAGCAACTGCAGCGACGACAGGTCGTGCTTGGCCGGCTCTTGGCCACCCCACTTCATGAACGTGCGGATGGCGGTGGGGGCCGTGTAGAACTTGGTGACCTTGTAGTCCTCGATGATCTGCCAGAGGCGGTCGTTGCCCGGGTAGTTGGGCACGCCTTCGTACATCACCTGCGTGGCCCCGTTGGCCAGCGGGCCGTACACGATGTAGCTGTGGCCGGTGATCCAGCCGACGTCGGCGGTGCACCAGAAGACATCGGTGTCGGGGTGCAGGTCGAACACGTACTTGTGGGTGTAGGCGACGTGGGTGAGGTACCCGCCGCTGGTGTGCATGATGCCCTTCGGCTTGCCGGTGGTGCCGCTGGTGTACAGCAGGAACAGCAGCTGCTCGCTGTCCATCGGCTCGGCGGGGCACACGGGGTCGGCGGCCGCGATCAGGTCGTGGTACCAGTGGTCGCGGCCGTCCACCATCTGCACGTCGTTGTTGCCGCGTTGCACCACCACGACGTGCTCGATGGTGGGGCAGCCGGCGATCGCTTCGTCGGCCGCGGGCTTCAGCGGGAAGACCTCGCCGCGGCGGTAGCCGCCGTCGGCGGTGACGAGCACCTTGGCCTCTGCGTCGTTGATGCGGTCGGTGAGGCTCTGCGCGCTGAACCCGCCGAACACCACGCTGTGCGCGGCACCGATGCGTGCACAGGCCAGCATCGCCACGGCCGCCTCGGGCACCATCGGCAGGTAGATGTTCACCCGGTCGCCCTTGCCGACGCCCAGCGCCTTCAGTGCGTTCGCGAACTGTTGCACCTCGGCCAGCAGGGCCGCATAGGTGACGGTGCGGGTGTCGCCCGGCTCGCCCACCCAGTGGAACGCCACCTTCTCACCCTTGCCGGCCTCCACGTGGCGGTCGAGGCAGTTGTAGCTGACGTTCAGCTCGCCGCCTACGAACCACTTGCTGAACGGCAGCTGCCACTCGCAGATGGTGTGCCATTCCTTGCTCCACGAGATCAGCTCGGCGGCCTGGCGTGCCCAGAAGCCCTGGTAGTCGCCGTTGGCCTCGTCGTACAACGCGGTGTCGACCACCAGCGCATCGCGCTTGAACGCGGCCGACGGCGGGAACATGCGCTGCTCGTCGAGCAGGGCGTCGATCGTGTCGTGCTGGGCCGTGTCGTGTTGGGCCGTGTCGTGATGTGCGGCGGCGTGATGTGCGGTGTCGTGTTCGTGGACGGTGCCGTCTGACATGGGTGCTCTGCTCCGCGACTCGTGGTGTTCCCCGGTCGCGGAGGTTAGCGCAGGCGTCTGGAACCGGACTGCCCGGCGCCGGCTCAGATCTCGACGCGCGAGCCGACCTCGAACACCCGGTCGTCCGGCAGGTTGAAGAAGCGCACGGCGCTGTCGGCGCCGCGGTTGAGCCACACGAACAGGTGCTCCAGGGCGGGGTTCATGCCCGGCGCCTTGCCGGCCACCACCGACTCGCGACCGATGAAGTAGGTGACGTCGGACGGGTCGAACACCAGCCCGCGCGTGGTGAGCTGCGACAGCGCGTACGGCACGTCGGGGTCTTCCATGAAGCCGTAGGTGAGCAGCACCTGGAACACGCCGGGCTCCACCTTGGTGACTTCGGCACGCTCGGCCGGATCCACGCGTGGCGCGTCGGCGGTCTCCACGCTCACGATGAGCGTGGTGCGGTGCAGCACCTTGTTGTGGTTGAGGTTGTTGACGAGCGCGGGGGGCGCCTGGCCGAGGTCCTTGAACAGGAACACGCCGGTGCCGTTGACCTTCTTGATGTCGGTGTGCTCGTCGAGCACCTCGTTGATGGGGCGCTCGCCGCGCTTGATGCGGGCGGCGACCAGCTGACGCCCACGCCGCCAGGTCTGCATCTGCACCATCAGCAGCGCGCCCACGCCGAGGGCGAACCAGCCGCCGTGAGGGATCTTGGGGATGTTG
>JAUSLQ010000018.1 GCA_030645675.1 Actinomycetota bacterium
CAGAACTGGTCGCCCAACGTCTACAACCTGGTCACCAAGCGTGCACGGGTCGAAGCCGAGGGTCACATGGAGTGGATCGACGGCAACATCGGTTCCAAGCTGACGATGAAGTACCCGAGCGTCTACCTGGTCGGCCCGAAGGCCACCGGTGAAGTGCTCTCGGTCGCCTACGCCGGCGCCGGACAGCACCAGGACGCGGGCGCGAAGATGGTGCACGCCGCCCCGGAGACCACCAGCAAGATCGTGTCGAAGAGCATCAGCAAGGACGGTGGCATCACCGCCTACCGCGGCCTGGTGCGCGTCGACGAGGGTGCCTACGGCTGCAAGAGCCATGTGCAGTGCGACGCGCTGATCCTCGACGAGCACAGCGAGAGCCGCACCTTCCCGTACATGGAGGTCGGTGAGCGCGACGCGCAGATCGGCCACGAGGCGACGGTGTCGAAGATCGCCGACGAGCAGTTGTTCTACCTGATGTCGCGCGGCCTCTCGCAGGAGCAGGCGATGGGCATGGTGGTCAACGGCTTCATCGAGCCGATCACGCGCACTCTCCCCATGGAGTACGCGGTCGAGTGGAGCCGCCTCATCGAGCTGCAGATGGAAGGCAGCGTCGGCTGACGTTGCATCGGCGCGGCAGCGTCGGCTGACGTTGCATCGGCGCGGCAGCGTCGGCTGACGTTGCATCGGCGCGGCAGCGTCGGCACGTGCGTTTGGACACTTCTGCGCGCATGACGCGCAGAAGTGTCCAATCGGGGATGTGTGGGGCGGGTGGGCGCTTGGGCCTGACAGTCGCCCTTGCCGGGTGGCCGGCGGAGGGTTAATCTACAACCATATGGTTGTAGATGATCTGGCCCCGCAGCGCGTCGACCGGATGTTCCACGCGCTCGCCGATGCCACCCGGCGCGACATCGTCGAGTGTGTGCTGCTCGGCAAGTCGACGGTGTCCAGCCTCGCTCGGCGCTATCCGATGAGCTTCGCCGCAGTGCAGAAGCACGTCGCGGTGTTGGAGCGCGCCGAGCTGGTCACCAAGGAACGCCGCGGCCGCGAGCAGATCGTGCGCGCCAACATCGCCGCTGTGCGCGACGCATCGACGGTGCTCGACCACTTCGAGTCCCTGTGGCGCAGCCGCATGGAACGTTTCGGCGACCTGCTTGCCGAAACCGTCGCATCCGAACCTGGCCACCCACGAGGAGCAGCCGAATGACCGTCATCGATGTGCACAAGGATCACGACACACACAGCATGACCATCACCGCCGAGTTCGACGCATCCGTCGCGGACGTGTGGCAGCTGTGGGCCGACCCGCGCCTCTTGGAGCGCTGGTGGGGCCCGCCCACCTACCCGGCCACCTTCGTGGATCACCATCTCACACCCGATGGGTCGGTCACGTACTTCATGACGGGGCCGGAGGGCGACCAGCACCACGGCTGGTGGCGGGTCACCGCCGTCGCCGCGCCCCATTCACTGGAGTTCGACGACGGCTTCGCCGACGATGCCGGTACCCCGAACCCCGACATGCCGGTGACGACGACGAAGGTGTCGCTGACCGGCCACCCCGATGGTGGCACCCGGATGCTGATCACCAGCCGCTTCCCGTCGCTGGCGGCGATGGAGCAGCTGGTCGCGATGGGCATGGAGGAGGGCCTGGTGGCGGCAATGGGTCAGATGGACGCGCTGCTCGCGGCCTGACCGCGGCCCCTCGACCACTGCGTTTGGACACTTCTGCGCGCCAGGCGCGCAGAAGTGTCCAAACGGGGCTGTGTGGGATTGCGGCCTGGCACACTCGCGACCGTGGCGCAGACGCAGGAGTACGACGACAAGCTGGTAGCCGTGCTGGAGGCGCTCTGGGGCGACGGGTACCTGTCGCCCGGTGGCAACGACGAGACGGCGCTCGTGCTGCAGGGCGTGGAACTACACGGCCAGCGCGTGCTCGACATCGGCTGCGGCACCGGCGGGTGTGCGCTCTTCATCGCCGAGCGGTTCCATCCTGTCGAGGTCGTCGGCCTTGATGTGGAGCCGGGCGTAGTGGCAACGGCGACCGCCAATGCTGTCGCCGCCGGGGTCGCTGACGTCGTGTCGTTCACGGCGGTGCTGCCCGGCCCGTTGCCGTTCGACGACGGCCGCTTCGACGTGGTGTTCAGCAAGGACTCGATCGTGCACATCGCCGACAAGCACGCGTTGGCCCGCGAGATCTTCCGCGTGCTCGCCCCCGGCGGTGTGTTCGCGGCGAGCGACTGGATGGCCGGCAGCGACGAACCGCCGTCGCCGGCGATGCAGCGCTACGAAGAGCTGGAGGGCCTCGGCTTCGGGCTGGCCTCGCCCGACCGCTACTTCGCCGCACTGCGCGCCGCCGGGTTCGAGCGCGTCGAGTACGTCGACCGCACGCCATGGCTGCGCGACCGCACGCACCACGAGCTGCAACAGCTCGACGGCCCGCTGCGGGCGGTGCTCGAAGCCGCCGTGGGCCTGGAGTTCCTGGAGCACGAGGTGGACGTGTGGCGGGCACTGTGCGCCGTCCTCGACACCGCCGAGCTCGGCGCCGGCCACTGGCGTGCCCACAGGCCCTGACCCCGTTGCGGAACGACCCATGTGCGATCGGCCGCCTCCGTCTGGAATGTGTCAAGGGACGACCACTCTGCGCCGATAGAAGGGCGTGAAGTCCCCAGCGAGTGTGCCGCCCCGTGTGCAGCGCGCGCTCGAGGAGGGCGAGACGCTGCAGGCGCTGGTGCGCTGCGGCCGGCGAGGTGCACGCGACTCGCAACGCGCGCAGAACATCGCTGCCTGGGTGGGGTTCTGGGCCGCGTTGCTGGTGAAGCGGGCGACGAGGAAGTCGTTGAGCGGCGCGTCGGTGCCGATGCAGTGCTGGCTGGCGGTCACCGACCGGCGGCTGCTGGTGATCAGCACGTCGCGGTGGCATCGCGACGCGTCGCTGGAGCGTTCGGTGGTGTTCGGTCGCGTGCGCGGGGCGAAGATGCGCCCGCCCTCCGAGAAGCTGGCGCATGCCCGGATCGCATTGATGCAGAACCGCGACCTCGAGTTGGAGGCACCGTTGCAGCACGCGGCAGAGTTGGCCGAGGCGATCCGGCTGGTGCAGGCGGGGGCGGGCGAGAGCGCTGCCATCGTGCACCGCACCTACCGCACGCCGATGGGCTGACCGCGGGCAGCGCCGGGCTGTCGCCGCAACGCGGGCTCGCAGCCGCCCTCAGCACTCGACGATGTTGACCGCGACGGGCGTAGGGCGGGTGCCGCGGAACGTCACGGCCAGGCCGCCGCGAGCCGTCTCCTTGTACTTCTCGTGCATGTCGCGACCGGTGTCGCGCATCGTCGCGATCGCCTGGTCGAGCGACACCAGGTGCGTTCCGTCGCCGTGCAGCGCCAAGCGGGCGGCGTTGATCGCCTTCATCGACGCCATCGCGTTGCGTTCGATGCACGGCACCTGCACCAGCCCGCCGATCGGGTCGCACGTCAGGCCGAGGTTGTGCTCCAGCGCGATCTCGGCCGCGTTCTCCACCTGCTCGGGTGTGCCGCCCATCACCTGCGCCAACCCGGCCGCGGCCATCGCACATGCCGAGCCGACCTCGCCCTGGCAGCCCACCTCGGCACCGGAGATCGAGGCGTTCAGCTTGAACAGGGAGCCGATCGCCCCGGCCGTCAGCAGGAAGTGCACCACACCGTCGTCGTCGGCGCCGGCGACGAACCGCTCGTAGAAGTGCAGCACTGCCGGCACGATGCCGGCCGCGCCGTTGGTGGGTGCGGTGACGACGCGGCCGCCGGCGGCGTTCTCCTCGTTGACCGCGAGCGCGTACAGGTTCACCCAGTCCATCGCCGCCAGCGGGTCGACGACATCGCCGGCGGTGCCGGTGGCCAGCAGCGTTCGGTGCAGCGCGGCGGCGCGCCGTTGCACGTGCAGGCCGCCGGGCAGTTCGCCCTCGTTGCGGCAGCCGCGCCGCACGCAGTCGCGCATCGCCTGCCAGATGGCCAGCAACTCGTCGCGGATCTCTGCGCCGGAGCGGGCCACGCGTTCGTTGGCGAACTGCACCTCGCTGATCGCCAGCCCCGTGGCCCGGCACACGGCCAGCAGGTCGTCGGCCGATCCGTAGGGGTGGGGCACCACCGTGCCGGACGTGGCGAGCGGTGCATCCAACTCGTCGTCGTCGACCACGAAACCGCCGCCGATCGAGTAGTAGCGGTGGCCCAGCAGCAGCCGGCCATCGACATCGAAGGCTTCGAACAGCATGCCGTTGGGGTGGCCGGGCAGCGATTCGTCGGCGTGCACGACCAGGTCGGTGGCGGGGTCGAAACCGAGAGCGGGGCCACCCAGCAGGTGGATGGTTCGCTGCTGCTCGATGGTGGCCAGCAGCGCAGGCACGTCGTCGGGGTCCAGCGTGTGCGGCTGGGCTCCGGCCAGCCCCAGCAGCACCGCCGGGATGGTGCCGTGCCCGACGCCCGTGGCCGCGAGCGAGCCGTACAGGTGGGCCCGCACGCGTCGAACTTGGGTGAACCCATGGCTGTGCTGCAGCCGTTCGAGGAAGCTGCGCGCGGCGCGCATCGGGCCGACCGTGTGCGAGCTGGACGGGCCGATGCCGATGCGGAACAGGTCGAACACGCTGATCGTCATCGCGCCTGCCTCGCGGTGAAAGAGCTCGGACGGCAGGGCACGAGCGGAGCGTACTTGTCTGCTGGGATGGTGGTGGTCGGCCCTGCAACAATGGCGCGCATGCCCATGCGACAGGAGTGCAAGCACTTCGAGAGCCGCACCTACGCCAACGGCGAGACGGTGCGCAAGTGCGACCTCGATCTCGCCCCCGAGGCGCCGTGGCGCTGCCCCGACCGCTGCCCGGCCTTCGAGCCACGGATGGATGCCGGGTGGACCTACGGCTCGATGGTGGCACCGAAGACACCGCAGGAGCCGCCGGGGCTCGACGACGGCTCGGCTGCCGCCATCCTCGACGAGGCCGAGGAGCACCTCAACTCGATCGGCATGCAGGTGATGTCGGAGGTGCACGCCGAGCGGCAGCGCCAGGCCGATCACCCCTCATCGGGCTGGAAGCGCCTCTTCCGCCGCCGCGACTGACGGTCGGACGGGGGTTGGGGGATTAGCACTACGTGCATAGTAGAATTCCCCCGTGCCTGCGTCTCTCACCGATGCGGTCGCGGCCGATGCGCCCGATCGCGATCTCCGCTTGGCCGCTGCCGAACGTGCAGCCGGCATGGCCGTACCGTCCGCCGAGCTGGAGGTGTGGCGCTACAGCCGCATCGCCGAGCTGGATCTCGGCGCCTTCGCGCCTGCCGCCGTGCACACCACGGTCACGGGTGCCCAGCAGGTGCCCGCAGCCGACCCGGCGCTCGTCGCCGAGATGGTCGCGGGCCTCGACGTGCACGACGTGTTCGACGAGCTGAGCGCCGCCCACCACACCACCGTCGCCATTGCAGTGCCGGCTGGCAAGGTGCTGGCCGAGCCGATCGTGGTCACGCACCACCTCGACGGCGACGGCGCCGCGTTCTATCCCCGCCTGATCGTGCATGGTGGCGCCGACAGCGAGTTCACCGTCGTCGAGCGCTTCGAGAGCACCGACGGCAGCACCGTCCTGGTGGTGCCCCGCCTCGTGGTGCACGCGGCCCAGGCCGCCCGCGTCTCGTACGTGGGCGTGAACCTGCTGGGGGCCGGCACGTGGCAGCTGGGCCACCAACAGGCCACCGGCGAGCGCGACAGCACGACGCTGCTGGCCACGGTGGCGCTGGGCGGCGACTACGCCCGCGTGCGCACCGATGCCCGCCTGGTGGGGCACGGCGCCACCACCAAGCAGGTGGCGCTGTACTACGCCGACGGCACCCAGATGCACGACTTCCGTACGTTGCAGGACCACGTCGCCCCGAAGACCTACAGCGACCTGCTGTTCAAGGGGGCCGTGCAGAACACAGCGAAGAGCGTGTACACCGGCCTCATCCGCATCCGCGAGGAGGCCAAGGGTTCGGTGGCCTACCAGACGAATCGAAACCTCACGCTCAGCGAGGGCGCCTGGGCCGAGAGCGTGCCCAACCTCGACATCCGCAACAACGACGTCAAGTGCAGCCACGCCAGCACGGTGGGCCCGATCGACGACGAGCAGCGGTTCTACCTGGAGAGCCGCGGCATCCCGCCCGAGGTGGCCGAGCGCCTGGTGGTCCTGGGCTTCTTCGACGACGTGCTGAACCTGCTCCCTGCCTCGTTGCAGGCCAGCCCGCTGCGCGGCGAGCTGCGCGCCCGGGTGGCCGCCAAGCTGGAGCGCGAGCGATGAGCACCGTCATCGGCACCGTCGTGTGCGCCCTGGCCGACCTGGCGCCGAACAGCGCCACCCGCTTCGTGGTCAACGGCGTGCCCGTGGCCGTGGTGCGCATCGGCGACGACGTGTACGCCATCGGCGACACGTGCAGCCACGCCGACGTCTCGCTGAGCGAGGGCGAGGTGTGGTGCGACGAGAAGGAGATCGAGTGCTGGAAGCACGGCAGTGCGTTCAGCCTCGTCACGGGCCAGCCGCAGACGCTGCCCGCCACGAAGCCCGTGCCCGTGTTCGTCGCCCGCGTGGCCGACGGCAACGTGCACATTCACGTCGAGCTGGAGGCCGCACGATGAGCACGCTGGAGATCAAGGGCCTGGTCGCATCGGTGGCCGGCAAGCAGATCCTCAAC
>JAUSLQ010000053.1 GCA_030645675.1 Actinomycetota bacterium
GGGCCGGGGCGCATGCCGATGGCCTTGCAGCCTTGCGAGATGAGCGTTTCGAGTTCCTTCTCGGCCGACACGGGGTCGATGAGGGTGATGATGCCGGTGGTGACGACTCGGTTGCCGATGCTCCAGCCCCACTCCTCGTGCGTCCAGCGGTTCAGCGACCGCATGCAGGCCACCACGGAGCCCGGGTCTTCCCACATCATCTCCTCCAGGCCGAGGCACTGGGTGGGCAGCATGATGCAGAACTCGACGCCCTGCTCGTCGAGCACCTGCATGCGCGGCTCGCGGTAGCGGAACGACGGCTCCAGCGGCTGCAGCGGGCCGCACAGCTCTCTGACGGTCTTGCCCTCGGGGTTGTGGCCACGGAAGTACTCGGCCATCGCGCCCGGGCTGCCCACAGGGTCGTACGTGGGGTTCGGGATCAGGGTGTAGAGCTTGTTGTTCAGCAGCAGCGAGCGGCGGCCGTCCATGTCGATCCAGCGGAACGAGTTGCGGTACTCCGGGTCGAGGTACTTGGTGATCGAGTCGGGCGCCTCGTAGAAGTGCTGGTCGCAGTCGCTGATGCCGTAGCCGAGCTTCGGTGCGACGATGTCAGAGGTGAGTGTTGCGGTCATTTGTGTGACGGTAGACACCGCCGGCCCGACGCAATAGGGACTGAAGTCCCTAACTTGACGTTGGTGTCAAGTTGGTGTTCGGGTGCCGCCGACGAGCCGGCAGACGAGCCGGCCGACGAGCCGGCCGGCGAGACGCCGACGTTTGGGTGGAGCCGGGCTCGGGTACACGTGGTCAGTGAGCCGCTGCGCGTGCCACAGAGGCGCGCGGCGGCAACAAAGCCTGAGGAGGCACTGATGTCCACCACGCTGCGGGATGCAACGGAATCCACGGTCCACGCGATCACCGATCGCGTCGGAGATGTGCTGCAGCACATCGACATGCCCCACTTCGACATGCCCCACTTCGACATGCCCCACTTCGACATGCCCAAGTTCGACCTGCCCCACATCGGCCGGGGCGGTGCTCAGCGGCGGCGCGGCGGCGCACTGTTGATCGGTGCTGTGGTTGCGCTGGTGCTGGTGGTGGCGTTCGGAGTGTTGCGCAACCGCGCCTCGGCCGACGACGTCAAGCCCGACACCGGCGACGACGCGGCCACTGTCCCGTCGACGGCGCGCACCCCCGCCGACGCCGCTGCCTGAGCAGGCCTATGGCTCGATGCCTGCGTGAGTGATCAGGGTGATTCCGATCGCTGCCCGCAGCGACGGTCGTGCCCCCCTCCGTCTCGGCATGTCGTGGTCGCTGGTCGTGTCGCTGCTCATGGGGTTGCCGCCTGTGTCGCTGGGAAGTGGTGGGTGCGGAGGACGCCTCGCTCCAGCAGGAGCGTGGTCGTCGCGATGGGGAAGAGCTCGGGTCGGTGGGTGACCACGACGACGGTGGCGCCGCGTGTGGCGTTGACGATGTCGGTGGCCAGTTGCGCCGCTGTTGCGTCGTCGAGGTGTTCGGTCGGTTCGTCGAAGATCACGATCGGCCGGTCGGCCAGCAGGGTGCGGGCCAGGGCCAGCCGTTGGCGTTGGCCGCCGGACAGGTGGCTGCCATGCTCGCCGACCATCGTGTCCAGCCCCTTGGGCAGCGTGCCCACCCAGTGGGCCAGCCCGGCCCGGCGCAGGGCGTCGATGAGTTGTTCGGCCGTCGCATCAGGGCGCGCCAGACGCAGGTTGGCCTCGATGGTCGAATCGAAGATGTAGGCGTCCTGCGCGCACCAGCCGATGATCCGGCGCACATCGTCGCCGGCCATCTGGTGCAGGAGCGTGGCGCCGTCGCCACCGATCAGCTCGATGGCGCCGTCGGTGGGGTCGAGCAGCCGCAGCAGCACTGCGGCCAGGGTGCTCTTGCCGGCTCCGCTAGGGCCCACGATCAGAGTCTGCGAGCCCGGCGCGATGTCGAGGTCGAGCCCGAACAGCACGTCGGGGCCGTCCGGGTTCCAGCGGGCACGAAGGCCGCGGGCGCGCAGGCCGAACGGTGCGGCGGGCGGCTGCTGCGGCGTGTCGGGCTCCTGCACTGCGGCCGGCTGCTGGAAGACGTGCTGCACACGCGCTGCCGCCGATGCCAGTGACGGCAGCTGGTGCGCAGCCGGCGCCAGGCCGGCGAACACCTCGTGAACGGCGAGGGGCACCAGTACCACGACCGCCAGGCTGACCGCCCCGAGCGTGCGCGCATCGACTGCACCCGCACCGAACCACAGCCCGGCCCACATCGCCGCGCCGGCAGCGAGCGTGGCGATCGCTGCGCCGTACCCGGTGGCAACGGCAGAGCGTGCTTCGCTGCGGCGCATGAGCTCGTCGCGTCGCTCCAGCTCGGCCAGCCGTGTTGGTAGCGCCCCGTACACGGCCAGCTCGGTGGCTCCGTCCAGCAGGTCGAGCACACCTGCCTGGTACTCGGCGCGCAAGGGGGCCAGCCGTGCGTCGGCACCTCTCGCCGCCCGTGCGGAGACGATCGGCGCGAGCAGCGCGGCGACCAGCAGGGTGCCTGCCAGCGCGAGGCCGGCCGCAGGGGCCAGCACGGTGACGAGGGCGACGGAGCCCACACCAACCAGAGTGGAGGCGGTGTACGGCAGCACGACGCGCACCCACAGGTCTTGGAGGCTGTCCGTGTCGTCGACGAAGCGCGACAACAGTTCGCTGCTGGTGAGCGGACCCTGCTCGGCGGTGGTGCGGATGGGCAGCACCTGTTCGAGCCGCTCGACGGTCGCCACCCGCAGGTCGCCCAACGTGCGGAACGATGCGTCGTGGCCCGTGAGGCGTTCGCCGTAGCGGAGCACTCCGCGGGCCAACCCGAATGCCCGCACGGCGACGATGGCGACCATGAGATGCAGCACCGGCGGGCGCTGGCTGGCCCGGGAGATCAGCCAGGCGGAGGTGGCAGTGAGACCGACTGCGGCGCCGGACGCGAGTGCGCCCAGCAGGATCGCCAGACCCAGCCGGCCACGACCCGAGCGGCCCAGCCGCAGCACCCAACGCAGCGACGTCATGCCGTCACCATCGTGTCGGTCGGCCGGGAGCGGGTGCCGATGTCGAACACCCGGTCGGCGAGTGCGATCGCTGCCGGGCGGTGCGTCACCATGATCACGACGCTGTCGGCGGCCAGCGCCGTCACCGCTGCCAGCACCTCGCGTTCGGTCTCGGCGTCGAGGCCGGCAGTCGGTTCGTCCAGCAGCACCACCGGTGCACGCCGCAGCACTGCCCGCGCCATGGCGACGCGGCGTCGCTCGCCGGCCGACAGCAACCGGCCCCCTTCCCCCACGGGTGCGTCGGCGTCCATCGAGCTCAGGCCGCAACGATCCAGAGCGCTGCGCACCGCTGCGCGGTCGGCGCCGGGCTTGGCGAGTCCGACGTTGTCGGCGACGGTGCCGTGGAACAGGTATGGCGTCTGGTCGACCCACGCCAGATGCGTGCGCCAGGCGGCGACGTCCAGGTCTGCCAGCGATACGTGGAGGCCGCCGCCGCTGATCGTGACGGTGCCGCCGGCCGGGCGACGGGCGCCGAGCAGGACCGAGAGCAACGTCGTCTTGCCCGTACCGCTGGGCCCACGGATGACGACGATCTCGCCCAGCGATGCCGTCACGTCGGTGGGCTCCGGGGCCGGCCCGGTGCGTCCGGGGTGAGCAACGCTGAGCCCTTCGATGCGAATCTGCCCACGGTCGCGAAGATCGGGTACGCACGTGATGGTGCCGTTCGGCGGCGGAGGCGTCTCCAGGATCGCGAAGGTCCGTTCTGCGGCTGCCAGTCCGTCGGCGGCGGCGTGGTAGCGCGCCCCCACCTGGCGCAGCGGCAGGTAGGCCTCAGGGGCCAGGATGATCACCAGCAGCCCGGTGCGCAGGTCGATGCCGCCGTCCACCAATCGCAACCCGACACCGACGGCGACGAGCGCGACCGACAGCGTGGCGATCAGCTCCAGCACCAGCGACGACAGGAACGCGATGCGCAACGTGGCCATGGTGGTCGTGCGGTAGCGGTCGGTCGTGCGTCGCACCGACTCGGCCTGCGCCTTCGCGCGCCCGAACAGCTTCAGCGTCTGCAGCCCGGTGACGACATCGAGGAAGTGGTGCGACAGTCGGCCGAGTGCATCCCATCGCTTCGCGTTCGACGCCTCCGTCGCCTTGCCGACGAGGATCATGAACACCGGGATCAGCGGCAGCGTCAGCGCGATGGTGACGGTGGCCGTCAGGTCGGCCGGCAGCAGCCGGGCCAGCACGGCGATCGGCACGATCACGGCGAGGACGAGCTGTGGCAGGTATTGACCGAAGTACCCGTCGAGCGCGTCGATGCCGCGCGTTGCCAGGGTCGCCACCTCCGCACGTGCTGCCGTCGCGTCAGGCCCAAGGGCCGCGGCGCGGGCGACGAGTTGGCCGCGCAGCTGCGACTTGACCCGCGCGGACGACCGTTGTGCGGCGCTGTCCTGGAACCAGGCGACGATCGCCCGGCCGGCGACGACGAATGCGAGACCGACGAGGATCGTGGTGAGGGCAGAGCGGCCGCCGCCCGTGACCACCCGGGCGATGCCACGCGACAGCAGCTCGGCCTGGGCCACCACCAGCGCGGCGGTGCACAGGCCCAACAGCACCGAGACGGCGAGATGTGCTCGTGTCGCCTTTGCGTACCGGAGCAGGCGTGGGTCGAGTGGCTTCACCGGCCCACTGTGACAGCTTCCGGCTCGGGCCCCGACGGGGCTGCTGCCGGGGGGATGTTGCCCACGCCGATGCGGCGCCGGAACACGATGTACGACCAGGTCTGGTAGGCCAGCACGATCGGCGTGAAGATGACGGCGACCCAGGTCATGATCTTCAACGTGTAGTGGGTGCTGGAGGCGTTGGTGGTCGTCAGCGAGTAGGCGGTGTCGAGGGTGGACGGCATCACGTTCGGGAACAGCGACACGAACAACCCGGCGACCGCGAATGCGATCGTGGCGGCAGTGCCGAGGAACGCCCATCCTTCACGGCCCGCCCGGATGGCCAGCAGCGCGCCCACCAGGCACGCGGCCGCCAGCGCGGCGAGGGCGACGAACCAACCCAGGTGTTGTGCGCCGTCGCGTTGGTCGTAGGTCCAGGTCAGGAACGCGATTGCGATCAGTGCTGCGGCAAGCCCGGCCTTCACGGCCAACGCCCGCGCCCGCACGCGAATGTCGCCGGTGGTCTTCAGTGACACGAACACCGCACCATGGGTGACGAACAGCGACAGCGTGACCAGCCCGCCCAGGACGGCGTACGGGTTCAGCAGGTCGAAGAAGGTGCCGACGTACTCCTTGTCGGCATCGATGTCCACCCCCCGAACGATGTTGCCGAAGGCCACACCCCACAGCACCGCCGGCAGCAGCGACCCGAAGAAGATCGCTCGGTCCCACCACGCCTTCCACGACGCCTCGGGCCGCTTCCCGCGGTACTCGAACGCGACGTTGCGGAAGATCAGCGAGATCAGGATCAGGAACAAGGGCAGGTAGAACCCGGAGAACAGGGTGGCGTACCACTCCGGGAAGGCGGCGAACGTGGCGCCGCCGGCAACCAGTACCCACACCTCGTTGCCGTCCCACACCGGGCCGATGGTGTTGATCAGCACGCGGCGTTCGGTCTCGTCGCGGGCGAGCACACGGGTGAGGATGCCGACACCGAAGTCGAAGCCTTCGAGCACGAAGTAGCCGATCCAGAGGACGGCGATGAGGATGAACCAGACGGTGGTGAGTTGCATGATCTCGTCGCCTCTCAGTAGGCGAACGCCAGCTGGCGTTCTTCGTCGTCGATGTCCTGGTCGCCGCCGCCGTCGTCGGGTGGCAGCTCGGGCAGCCCGGCGCCGATGGTCTTCAGCAGCAGCCGCACCTCGATGACGGCGAGGAACCCGTAGACCAGGGTGAAGCCGATCAGGCTGATCAGCACCTCAGTGGCGCTGACACCCGGCGACACGCCGGCAGAAGTGGGCATCAACCCGAACACGATCCAGGGCTGGCGACCCATCTCGGTGAAGATCCAGCCGAAGGAGTTCCCGAGCAACGGTGTCAGCGGCAGCAGCAGTGCCAACCGGCCGCACCACCGGCTCTTCGGCAGGCGCCCCTTCTTGAACGCCCACAGCACCCACAGCGCGGCCAGCGCCGACGACATGCCCACACCGATCATCAGCCGGAACGTCCAGTACGTGAGCGGCACGTTCGGTGTGTAGTTGCCGGGCCCGTACTTGGCCTCGTACGCAGCCTGGATGTTGTTCACTCCCTCGATCTCGGCGTCGAAGCTGCCCTTGCCCAGGTAGGAGAGCAGGCCCGGCAACCGGACGGAGAAGACCTCGTCGCTGCCTTCCAGCGTACCGATGGTGAAGATCGAGAACCCGGCGCTCGACTTGGTGTCGTACAGCGCCTCGGCGGCGGCCATCTTCATCGGCTGCACTTCCGTCATCACCTGTGCCTGGCGATCGCCGGTGGCCGCTACGCCCACGGCGGCGACGAGCACGATGATCGAGCCGACCTTCGCTGCTGCGCGAAACGACGATGCATCGCGGTTCGGGTGCCGGTACAGCTGCCACAGCGCCACGCCCAGCACCATGGCGCCGCCGGTGAGGAAGGCCGAGAAGATCGTGTGCGGGAACGTGACCAGCGTGACCTTGTTGGTGAGGACGGCCCAGATGTCGGTCAGTTCGACACGCCCGGTGGTCTCGTTGAACGTGTATCCGACCGGGTTCTGCATGAACGAGTTGGCAGCGAGGATGAAGTACGCGGAGATCATCGTGCCGAACGCAGCCAGCCAGATGGACATCAGGTGCAATCTGGGCGACAGTCGATCCCAGCCGAAGATCCACAGACCGAGGAACGTGGATTCGAGGAAGAACGACAGCAGACCCTCGATTGCCAGCGGCGCACCGATGAGGTCACCGACGAAGCGCGAGTAGTCGCTCCAGTTCTTGCCGAACTGGAACTCCTGCACGATGCCGGTGACGACGCCCATCGCGAAGTTGATCAGGAACAGCTTGCCGAAGAACTTGGTCAGCCGCAGGTAGCGCTGGTCCTGCGTGCGGTACCACGCGGTCTGGAATCCGGCGACCACGAACGCCAACCCGATCGTCAGTGGGACGAAGAAGAAGTGGTACACGGTCGTGATCCCGAACTGCCACCGGGCGATGTTCAACGTGTCCACGTCGTGCTCCGATCTGGGCCGGCTGGGGGATGCCGGCTCGGTTGACG
>JAUSLQ010000021.1 GCA_030645675.1 Actinomycetota bacterium
GCTGGGTCGATTCCGCCGGCGACGGCACCTGGGCCGTCGCCATCCGATGCGCAGAGCTCTCGGCCGATCGCCGCACCGCCCGGCTGGTGGCCGGCGGCGGCATCGTCGCCGACAGCGAACCGCTCAGCGAGCTGGCCGAGACGCAAGCCAAGCTGCAAGCCATGCTCTCCGCCATCGTCCGCCCCTAACCCTCCCCCGAGCCCACGAACGACTTCCACCACCGAACTTAAGTTCTACAACCGAACTTAAGTTCTACAACAACCGAACTTGAGTTCGGCGGGCGTCAGGCGAGGGCGGTGACCACGGCGGTGTGCAGGCGTTGGTGCACTTCCACGTTGGCGGCACGATCCGAGCGCACGCGCACGACGGTGACCGTCGGGTCGGCCAGCGCGGCAACCAGGTCGGCCTCCGAGGTGACGGTGCAGGCCCCGAGACCATGCGCCGCGGCGAGCGCGACCAGGTCGGTGCCGTGGGGTGTTCCGAAGAGTTGCTCGAAGCGCTCGGCAGGCAGCGTGGTGGCCTGCGGCAGGAACGAGAAGATACCGCCACCGTCGTTGTCGGTGACCACGATCGTCAGCGGCAAGTGCCTGCCGGCAAGGGCGGTCAGCGACGACTGGTCGTGACAGAACGCCACGTCGCCGATCAGCACGACGGTGGGTGCGCCACTTCCGGCCGCCACTCCGATACCGGTGGCGATGACGCCGTCGATGCCGTTGGCCCCGCGGTTGGAGTGCACGGTCGTGCGCACGCCACCGCGGCCGAACCACTCGACATCGCGCACCGGCATCGACGAGGAGAGCACGAGGTGGGCGTCGACCCCACTGAGCACGCGGGCGACAGCCGGTTCGGAGAGCCCCGGCTCGGCGGCCAGCACCGTGTCGAGCGCTGCCTGGGCTCGCCGCTCGGCGTGCTGCCACCGGGCCAGCCATGGGGTGCCGGTGGCGCCGCTCATCAGCGGGGCCAGCTCGGTGCACACCGTGCCGGGTGCGCCGTACACCCGCTCGTCGACGATGCCCAACGGGTCGATGGTGCGCTGCTGCACGTGCACCTGCACGTTCATCGCACCGGCGGTCTGCAGCCACTGGCCGAGCACCTTCGAGGCCGGTGGTTCGCCCAGGTGGAGCACGACCGTGGGTGTGTGCGCGGCAGCGAACTCGGGGTGGCGCAGCAACGAGTCGAAGCAGCAGACGGCCTGCGGCAGGTGGCGGCAGCCCGATCGTGGGTCGGCCAGCACCGGCCATTGCACAGCAGCCGCGAAGGCCTCGACGGCCTCGGGGTCGTCGATCGAGCCACCGGCCACGATGACGCCGCGCGGTTGCTCCAGCATCGCCGCCAGCTCGGCCAGGTCCGGGCGCATCATGAACCAGTCGCCCCCGCCGTCGGCGGCCGGCTGCATCTCGGGTGGCAGTGACCCGGCCATGCCTACCAGGGGCTCGCGGAACGGCAGGTTCACGTGCACCGGGCCGGGGTCGGTGCCCACGGCCGACATCCACAGGTCTTCGGCCATCTCTCGCCACTCGGGCGCCCCCTCGGCCACCGGTACACCCGCATCGGCGAAGCGGCGGACGATTCCCCCGTAGAGATCGATCTGGTCGATCGTCTGCGGCGCCCCGATGCCCTGCAGCTCTGGCGGCCGGTCGGCGGTGAGCACCAGCAGCGGCACTCCGGACAGATCGGCCTCGACGACGGCAGCGTGGAAGTGGGTGGCGGCGGTGCCGCTGGTGCAGAGCAGCGCCGCCGGCGCGCCAGTGGCCAGCCCGATGCCCAGCGCCATGAATGCCGCGCTGCGTTCGTCGTGCACGACGTGCACGGCCAGGTCTGCTCGCGCCGCCAGCGCCAGCGCCATCGGCGTGCTGCGCGACCCGGGGGCGATCACCGCCTGGCGCATGCCCATGCGCGCCCATTGATCGACCAGCGTCGCGCAGAACGTCGCCTGCACGTCGGCCGGTGACATCTGCGAAGCCTGCGTCATGGCGGCCACGATAGGGGCGTATCCTCGGCGCTGTGCGACCTTCGCTGACGGTAGAGATCTGGTCCGACGTCGTGTGCCCGTGGTGCTACATCGGGAAGCGTCGATTCGAGTCCGCGGCGGCGACGCTGCGCGACGAGGTCGACCTGCAGGTCGTGTTCCGCCCGTACCAGCTCGACCCCACGGCATCGCCGGGCACCACCAGGCCAGTGATCGAGGCGTACGCCGCCAAGTTCGGTGGCACCGAGCGGGCCGCACAGATCATCGACAAAGTCACCGGGGTGGCAGCAGGCGAAGGCCTCGAGTTCCACCTGGAGCGCGCGCTGCGCGCCAACACGCTGCTTGCCCACCGCCTGCTGTGGCTGGCCGAAGCCACGGGCCACCAGTACCGGTTGAAGGAGCGCCTGCTGCAGGCGTACTTCTGCGACGGCATCGACGTCGGCGACCCCGATGCACTGGCCGCGCTGGCCGCCGACGTGGGCATGCCCTCCGAACGGGTGCGCTCCTTCCTCAGCAGCGACGACGGCACGGCAGAGGTGCAGCACCTGTTGCAGGTGGCCGCGGAGAACGAGATCTCGGCCGTGCCCACGTTCGTGCTCGACGGCCGATGGGCGGTACCCGGCGCGCAAGACGCCGAGACGTTCGTCAACGTCATCCGTCGCCTGCTGCAACGCCGGACCCAAGAGGAAGCGGCCGCGGTGGAGACCGACGGCCGGGCCTGTGACGACGAGGTGTGCGATGTCTGACTGGCCGCCACCGGCTTCGCGTCTGCAGCCCGCTCCCCCGGCGCCGCCGTCGCTGCAGTGGCGCCCGCTGGCCGGCCCGTTGGCGGCGCAGCAACTCGGCTCGCCCGACGCGCCCCGTGTCGTGTTCGTGCACGGCTTCACCCAGACCGGCAACTCGTGGAAGCCGATCGCCGAGCGCTTCGTAGCTCTCGGCTACCAGGCCGTGGTCGTCGACCTGCCCGGTCACGGCGGGTCCACCCACGTTCGCTCGGATCTGCGCCGTACGGCCGACGGCATCGCGGCCGCCGGTGGCGTCGCCACCTACATCGGCTACAGCCTGGGCGGGCGCGCCTGCTTGCACCTCGCCCTGATGTACCCACATCTGGTGGCGTCGCTGGTGCTGATCGGCGCGCACCCGGGCATCGCCGACGCCGACGAGCGAGCCCGCCGCCGCGAGGCCGACGACCAGCTCGCCGCACGGATGCAGGAGATCGGGTTGGAGGCGTTCTTGAAGGAGTGGACCGCGCTCCCCCTGTTCGGCGGCTTCGTTCCCGGCCCTGACGACATCGCCGACCGTTTGCACAACACCGAGGACGGCCTGGCCAGCAGCCTCCGCATGGCCGGCACGGGCGAGCAAGGCTCGCTGTGGCCGCGGCTGATGGAGCTGAACATGCCGGTGCTGGCGATTGCCGGCGCCGACGATGCGAAGTTCATCGCCATCGCCCAGCAGATCGCCGAAGCCGTACCGGAGGGTGAGTGCCGCATCGTCGCCGGTGCCGCTCATGCTGCACACCTGCAGCAACCCGAAGCGGTGGCCGCTGCCATCACCACCGCGTTGCGGCCCCGCCCCGACGAGCTCGGCTGAGCCCACCGGCGCCCGAACCAGCGGCCGGCCGGCAGGGGTTCAGCCCGAGATCGCCATGCCCACGGCCGCCAGCAAACCGGTTGCCAACTGCACCTTGCCGGTGGTCCCGAGCACGGGGATCAGCGCGGTGCCCTTGGCGCCGCCGCGGATCGCCTTCACGGCGGGCACCGCCACCAGTAGGCCGGCGGCGCCGATGGCCGCCAGAGGCCGGTCGAGGATGCTGATGGCAACCACCAGCCCCACCGCCAACAGCAGCAGGGCGATGTAGAACAGGCGCGTGGGCCCGTCGCCCAGACGCACCGCCAGCGTGCGCTTGCCCACCTCGCGATCGGTGGGGATGTCGCGCAGGTTGTTCACCACCAGCAGCGCACACGCCAGGCAACCCGCTGCACAACCCGCCAACCAGGCGACCGCGGTGACGCGCTCGCACACCACGTAGCAACTGCCGGCGGTGGCGACCAGCCCGAAGAACACGAACACGAACACCTCACCCAGGCCGAGGTAGCCGTACGGCTTCGGCCCGCCGGTGTAGCCCCAGCCGGCCAGCAGCGCGGCCGCTCCCACCGCGAGCAGCCACCACGAGGTGGCAGCGGCAAGGCCCAGCCCCGCGAGCGCTGCGACACCGAAGGCAGCCAAGGCAGCCCGCTTCACGGCGCCGGGACTGGCCAACCCGCTGCCCACCAGGCGCACCGGGCCGACACGCACTTCGTCGGTGCCGCGCACGCCGTCGCTGTAGTCGTTGGCGTAGTTCACGCCCACCTGCAGCGCCAGGCTGACGATCAGCGCCGGGCCGATGCGCCACCACACCGAACCCGGTTCGCCCACGGCGGCGGCCGCGCCAAGGGCCACCGGCACCACGGCAGCGGGGAGTGTGCGAGGACGGGCGCCGATCAGCCAACGGTTCATTCCGGCCATTCTCGCCTAGTCTCGCCACCGTGCCACAGCTGGTTGCGATCGATCTGCCCGGCGGCGCGCGGTTCGTCGCCGCGCTGCAGCACGCGTGGGCCGCCGGCAACGCGGTGCTGCCCGTCGACCGCCGCCTACCGCCGGCGGCCCGAAGGGCGCTGCTCGCCGCGATGCAGCCCGGCCGCTTGCTCGACGAGCAGGGCGACCACGCCCTGGACGGCGGCCGCGCTGTCGACGAGGGCGACGCCCTGGTGGTGGCCACCAGTGGCTCCACCGGCGCGCCGAAGGGTGTGGTGCTGACCCATCGGGCGGTGCTCGCCTCCGCCACCGCCACCTCCCAGCGCCTCGGCATCACGGCCGACGACACGTGGCTGGCGTGCCTGCCGCTGTCGCACGTGGGCGGCCTGTCGGTTGTCACCCGCGCCCTCCTCACCGGCACACCGCTGGTGGTGCACGACGGCTTCGACGCCGAACGGGTGCAGGCCGCCGCCCGCGACGGGGCCACCGCCGTGTCGCTGGTGACCACCGCCCTGCAACGCATCGAGCCGGCCATGTTCCGCGTGATCGTGCTCGGCGGCGCCCACCCGCCCACCGACCGCCCGCCCAACGCGCACACCACCTACGGCCTCACCGAGACCGGCAGCGGAGTGGTGTACGACGGCCGCCCGCTGGACGGTGTGGAGGTGCAGCTCGCGCCGGATGGCGAGGTGCTGCTGCGTGGTCCGATGCTGCTGCGCGCCTACCGCGACAGCACCACGCCGCTGGACGGCGACGGCTGGCTGCACACCGCAGACCTCGGCCGATGGCGGCCCGACGGCCGGCTGCACGTGGAGGGGCGCCGCGGCGACCTGATCATCACCGGTGGCGAGAACGTGTGGCCCGAACCCGTCGAGGCCGTGCTGCGCAGTCACCCGTCGGTGGCTGACGTCGGCGTGGCCGGCGTGGCCGACGCAGACTGGGGCCAGCGGGTGGTCGCCTGGGTGGTGCCCGCCGGCACCGCGCCCACCCTGGCCGAACTGCGGGCGCATGTGGCCGAGACGATGCCCGCCTTCTGCGCGCCCCGCGAGCTACGCGTAGTGGCGGCGCTGCCCCGCACCGCGCTGGGCAAGCTGCGCAGGCAGCAGTTGCCCGCGCAACCACTCGGGTAGCGTCTGCACAGTGAGCGCCCGACAACCCGATCGCCTGCCGGCAACGTTCTGGCGACTGTGGTGGGCCGGCGGCATCTCCAACCTCGGCGACGGCATGTTCGCCGTCGCCTTGCCCCTGCTGGCGGCGCGCATCACCGACGACCGCCTGTCGATCGGCTTGATCGGCACGTTCTTCACCATCCCGTGGCTGCTGTTCGCAGTACCGGTGGGTGTGCTGATCGACCGCGTCGACCGCCGCAAGGTGCTGGTGCTCGCCGACGTCTGCCGCGGCGGGCTGGTTGGCGGCCTGGCCCTGGTGGCGGCGTTCTCCGAGGTGCAGCTGTGGATGCTGTGGGTGCTGGCCTTCGGCCTGGGCGTGGGCGAGGTGCTCTTCGACAACACGTCGCAGGCGATCCTGCCGGCCGTCGTGCCCGGCGAGCAACTGGAGCGTGCCAACGGCTTCTTCTACGCCACCGAGGTCGCCACCAACACGTTCCTCGGCCTGCCGCTGGGCAGCGTGCTCTTCGGGTTCGCCGTCTGGCTCCCGTTCGGAATCGACGCAGCCAGCTTCGTGGCGGCCGCTCTGCTGGCTGCCACCCTGCGCGGCTCGTTCCGCCCGGCCGCGGGCGGCCCGCCGACCGGCAGCATGGTCGACGACATGCGCGAGGGCTTCCGCTGGCTGCGCGGCCACTCGTTGCTGCGCCGCCTCACCGTCGCAGTGGCGCTGATGAACTTGGGTTTCGCGGCCACCCAGGCGACGTTCGTGCTCTTCGCGCTGCAAGAGCTCGACATCCGCGAGCGCTACATCGGCCCGCTGGTGGCGATCGTCGGCGTCGGCAGCCTGTTGGCCGGCATGGCCGGCGGACGCCTGGTGGATCGTTCGGGCCGGCGGGCAGCGTTGCTGGTGGCCGGGCTCGTGCCCGTGTTCACCTGCGCCGCCATGGGGCTGCTGCCGGTGACGTGGTGGGTGATCGCGATGAGCACGGTGCAAGCGCTGACCACCACCATCTGGAGCATCGTCACCGTCTCCTTGCGCCAGCAGATCGTGCCCGACGCGTTGTTCGGTCGGGTGAACAGCGTGTACCGCTGGGTCAGCACCGGCTCGATGCCGCTGGGTGCCCTGGTGGGCGGCCTCGTCGCCAAGTTCTACGGGCTGCGCGCCCCGTACTTCGCCGCTGCAGCGGTGCTGCTGCTGGGGTACCTGGTGGTCGCCGGGCCGATCAGCCGCGAGGTGACCGACGTCCCGCGCCCGGCAGCCGGCACGACAACTGGCACGACGACCGGCGCGACGACCGGCGCGGCAGCCGGCGATGCCGACGACACCCCGCGGTTCACCGAGCGCGACCCGCTGGACGATCTGCTCTAGCCGACACCGGCGCGCCGGCACGCTCAGTCGTCGGGATCGAGGTGCGACTGGTCGGGTTCGATGGTCACCTTCACCCGCCGGATGCGGCGGCCCTCCATCTCGGCGGCGGTGAACCGCCAACCGTCGAACAGGACGAACTCGCCCTGCCCGGGCACGTGCTCGAGCGTGCCGAACAGGAAGCCACCGACCGTGTCCCAGTCGTCGTCGGGAACTGAGGTGCCCAGCAGGTCGTTGATGTCACTGATCGCCATCGCGCCATCCACCAGGTAGTCGCCGTCGGCGAGCCGCTGCACTTCGGCGTCTTCGTCGTCGTGCTCGTCGACGATCTCGCCCACCAGCTCGTCCACGCAGTCGTCGAGCGTCACCATGCCTGCCAGTGCGCCGTACTCGTCGGCCACGAGAGCGAGGTGGAACTTCTCCGCTTGCATCTCGCGCATCAGGCGGCTGACAGGCTTGTTCTCCGGCACGAAGTGCACTGCGCGCACCAGCTCGGTGACCGACCGGTTGCCGCCGCCCTCGCGTTCGACGCGCATCAGGTCTTTCGCGTAGGCGACGCCGAGCACGTCGTCGTCGTCGGAGTTCACCACCGGCAGGCGGCTGTAGCCCTGCTCCAGCGCCATGTCGAGCGCTTGCGTGACGCTGAGGTCGTGCTCGATCACGACCATGTCGGGGCGGGGCACCATGATCTCGCGTGCGACGGTGTCGCCGAACTCGATCACGCTCTCGATCAGCTCGCGCTCTTCGTGCTCGACCACGCCGTCCTCGGCGGCGACCTCGACGATGCCCACCAGCTCCAGCTCGGACACGAACGGGCCTAGCTCAAGGCCCTTGCCACGTACGATCACGATGGTCAGCTTGATCAGCCCGCGTGACACCCACTGCAACGGCGGGAAGGACACGACCAGTTGGATGGGCCGGGCCGAGACGAGTGCGGCCCGCTGCGGGTACAGCACCGCGTACGTCTTGGGCACGGCCTCGGCGAGCACGAAGAACACCACGACGTTGACCACGACGCCCACGATCACGCCGGCGGCGCCGAACATGCGGCCGGCCACCAACGCGGTGAGCGTGGTCTGCACCGTCTGGCAGATGTTGACGGTCAGCAGCAGCGGGTTCACCCAGCGCTCGGGGTGCTCGACCAGCCGCTTCAACGCCTTGCCCGACTTCAGGCCTTTCTCGGCCAGCGACGTGGCCCGCGGCCTGCTCATCCGCGACAGCGCCATCTCCGCAACCGCGGCGAAGATCAGCACGATCAGCAGCACGAAGATGACGATCA
>JAUSLQ010000022.1 GCA_030645675.1 Actinomycetota bacterium
GGTGATCTCCGTGTAGCCGGGGATCACGTCGAGGTGGAAGCCGTGGATGAGCTTCTCGTACGGCCAGTCGGTGGGGTGGGTGCTGTGCTCTTCGGTGATGATCAGCCCTGCACCGCCGGCGGCGCGGGCCGCGTAGTACGCGGCGTGCTGCTCGGTGGGCTTGCCGTCGCGCGCGTAGTTGGTGAGGTGCGCGGAGAACACGATGCGGTTGCGCGTGGTGACAGGGCCCAGCTGCAGGGGTGTCCAGAGGTAGCGATAGGCCATCGGCGCAACCCTAGCGAGCGGCTCCGCCTGCGACCCTGGCGTGGGAGCGCCGACGACGCGCACCGCCACAGGTCTGTCGAGTGGGGAGAGCGGGTATCACCCGACATGGACATCATTCGGCACGACGACGGTTCTCTGACGATTCCCGTGGCTCCCGCGCCCCAGCCCGAGAATGGCACCGGCGACGCGCCGCCGGTCGCCCAGCCCTCGTCGAGCACGCTGCGGCCTGGCGAGGGCGGCTACATCGAGGCCTTGGCCGCATGGGACGCGCAGCAGCATCCCGACCGCGGTGCTTCGGTCTCCACTGCCTCCGGCCGCGAGGAGGCGATGAGCGTCGTTCACGCCGTGGCCGAGGACCCGAAGCACGTTGCCGACGCAGTCGATGCACTCGACGACGCCAACGCCAGCGCGGAGGCGCTGCGCCATGTGCTCGTCGGCGGTAACCCGTCGGTGCAGGCCTTCGCGTCGGAGGTGGCGGAGGCCGAGGGTGGCGACGAGCTCGCGCCACACACAGCAACCAAGATCATCGGGCAGGTGCTGGCCGAGATCGACGCTCGGCCGGAGTGACTCGTCGGCGTCGTGCGCCTCGGCAGCGACGATCGGTCAGTCGCAGATGGCGCACGACTCGTAGCGGCGGAACATCCAGTACGTCAGCACCGTCACCGCAAGGGCAGCGAGGGTGAGCACGATCTTGAGGCCGCGCCTCGGGGGCGCCCATACGCGCAAGCGGTACTCGGCGAACTGGTAGAGGAACGTCACCGCCCCGACCGCGATGGTGACGTGCAGCAGCGCGCCCAGCCCGACCCCGGTGATCGCCCCGGCTTTGCGCAGGCCCTTCGGCCACAGCAACGACAGCACAAGTGGCACGACGACGGCGGCCAGCGCACCCAGCAGCAGCTCGACGAACCAGCGCCGGTCGTCCATCCAGGGCAGCCACTCGCCTTGGTCGAACAGGTCGAGCGTGGCGAACCAGCCCAGCACGGCGATGGCCGCCAGGCCCAGGTACCCCAGCACGGCCTGCACCTTCGAGACCTTCCACGCGGTCGGGATGCTGACCGCGCTCCACACCATCCAGCGTCGCACCAGCGGGGTGCCGAGATCAGCCATCGCGTCGCGGAACACACGGTCGGCCTCCAGTTGGGTGACGGCGTGCGGTGGTACCAGCCAGTCCGGCTCGCCGGCCTTGCTGAACGGGGGCGTGAGCGCGTCGTGCACGAGCGCGGCGGCCAGGTGCGTGCCGGTGCGCGGCACCAGCCAGGTGAACAGGTCGGGCACCGAGGTGAGGTCGGTGGTGAACGTCGTCCTGTCGCGCGGCACGACGATGTCGCCGAGGTGCCGGTCGCGGTAGGCGAGGCGTTGCTCGAGGTACCACTCCTCCTTCGACTCGTCGTCGGCGTGGCGCAGCACCAGGCGCCAACGCTGGCCCGGGGCGGCATCGGGATCGTAGAAGCGGTCGAGTTCCTGTTCGATCTCCATCGGCAGATGTTCGCGCGGATCGACATGGGTTCGGCGCGTATCGCGCGGCGACGCGCGGCCCTCGCGTAACGTGGCCGCGTGAAGGATCTCCGGGGGAAGGTCGCCGTCGTCACCGGCGCAGGCAGCGGCATCGGCCGCTCGCTCGTGCACGCGTTCGCTGCCGAGGGCATGAAGGTGGTGCTGGCCGACGTGAACGAGGCCGGCATGCGCGCGGTCGAGGCCGAGCTGGCCGAGCGCGGCACGGAGGTGCTGCCCGTGCTGTGCGACACCGCGCAGGAGGCCGATGTGCACGCGCTCGCGCAGCGCACGTTGGAGCACTTCGGCGGCGCGCACGTGCTGTGCAACAACGCGGGCGTGGCCGGCAAGGGCGACCCGTGGGGCGGCCCGATCAGCGCCTGGGACTGGGTGATCGGCATCAACCTCTACGGCGTGGTGCACGGAATCCGCGCGTTCCTGCCGATCATGCAGGACCAGGGCGAGGGCCACATCGTCAACACCGCGTCGATGGCTGGCCTGATCGCGCTGCCGGGCGCCGCCGCCTACAACGCCACCAAGTCCGCCGTCGTCGCGATCAGCGAGGGCTTGTTCATCGAGATGAAGGGCACCGGCTCACCGGTGGGCGTCAGCGTGCTGTGCCCGGGGTTCGTGAAGACGAACCTCGTCACTGGTCAGCAGTGGCCCGACCGCTTGGGCCCACCGCCACCCGAACCTTCGACGCCGATCGGCCAGATGATCAGCACCCTGCTCACCGAGTCGGTTGCCAACGGCGTCGACCCCGCCGGTATTGCCGCCGAGGTGCTGCAGGCCATTCGCACCGACCGGTTCTGGATCCTCACCCACCCCGAGATGCGGCAGGCGCCGGTCGAGCGCATGCTGCGCGCCGCCGCGCAGGAGAACCCTGCGTGACCGATGTTCCGGCGGGTCCCGCCCCGCGTCGAAAAGGCGGCACGCGCACGTCGGCGTTCGGCGTGGGCAAGCGCGAGGGGCACGACTCGTCGCCGTTCTACGAGCGCTTCCACACGCCCGACGTCACCACTGACGACACCATCGTCACGCCCAGCGTGCTCGACCGCGTGATCGTGGGTGACGCGCGCGACATGAGCGCAGTGGCCGACAACTCGGTGGCGCTGGTGGTCACCTCGCCGCCCTACTTCGCCGGCAAGGCCTACGAGGAAGCGTTGGGCGAGGGCCACATCCCTGCCAACTACGTGGAGTACCTGGTGATGCTGCGCGACGTGTTCGCCGAGTGCGCGCGGGTGCTGCAGCCCGGCGGGCGCATCGCGGTGAACGTGGCGAACCTCGGTCGCCGCCCGTACCGCTCGCTGGCGGCCGACGTCACCACCATCCTCCAGGACGAGCTGCGGCTGCTGCTGCGCGGCGAGGTGGTGTGGGTCAAGCAGCGCGGCGCCGCCGGCAACTGCGCGTGGGGGTCGTTCCAACGCCCGGCCAACCCCGTGCTGCGCGACCTCAGCGAGCGCGTGGTCATCGCCTCCAAGGGGCGATTCGACCGAGCGGTCGAGGTTCGCGAGCGGGCGCGCCGCGGGCTTCCGTCGGTCAGCACGATGAGTCGCGACGAGTTCATGGAAGCCACCGTCGACGTGTGGGAGATCCCGCCGGAGAGCGCGGCGCGGGTGGGGCATCCGGCCCCGTTCCCCGTGGCCCTGCCCGAGCGGCTGATCCACATGAACACGTACGTCGGCGAGTTGGTCCTCGACCCGTTCATGGGCTCGGGCACCACTGCGGTCGCGGCGGTTCGCACCGGCCGTCACTTCGTGGGCTTCGACACCGACCCCGGCTACGCCGCGGCGGCGCAGACGCGGGCTGATCACGAGCGGTTGCTGCCGCAAGTGCAGCTGGCGGCCACCGACGGCCGCAACACCGGGCGAGTGGAGGGCGGCTGGGCCTCGAAGGAACTGGCCAAGGCGGTGCTGACGGATGCCGGCTTCACCTCGATCGCCGACGACGCGAAGGTGATGACGGGTGTGCAGCCCACGCTGTCGGCCGTCGACGCGAAGGGCCGCCGGTGGTGGTTCGAGGTGGTCGGCGGCCGCACCTCGAACCGACCGGGTGCGCAGCGCATCGAGCTGCTGTGGCGGGCGATTGCGAGGAGCGCCGTGGTGGCCGCAACCGACCCGAAGGCGCGCTTCGGTGTGCTCACGACCGGCCTGCCGGCGGCCGCCTCGGGCGGCGCGGCGCTGAAGGCCGTCACCGGGCCGAAGCGGCCTGTCGCCGTCGTCGTCGACCTGCTGGCCGACGACGCGGTGGCCGAGCTCAGGGGAGCAGCTGGCTGAAGGTGTAGATCAGCAGGCCGGCGAAACCGCCCACCAGGGTGCCGTTGATGCGGATGAACTGCAGGTCGCGACCCACCTGCAGCTCCAGCCGTTCGGCCGTCGCCTTGCCGTCCCACTTGGCGACGGTGCTGCTGATGATGTCGGCGACCTCGCCGCGGTAGTGGTCGACCACGTAGCCGACGGCGCGCTGCACCCAGTCGTCCACCTTCTGCTGCAGCTCGGCGTCGTCGCGCAGACGCTCGCCCAGGCCGACCAAGGAGCGGTCGATGCGTTGGCGCAGCTCGCTGGTGGGGTCGTCGCTGGCAGCGAGCGTGGTGCGCTTGACCTCGCCCCACAGGCTGTCCAGCCAGGCGCGCACGTCGCGGTGGGCCAGCAGTTCGCGCTTGAGGTCTTCACCCTTGGCCAGCAGCGCCGGGTCGGTGCGCAGCCGCTCGGTGAACCCGATCATCTGGCGCTCGATCGCCTCGCGCACCTCGTGGCGGCTGTCGCCGCCGACATCGTCGAGGAAGCGGTGCACGGCGGAGTAGATCTTGTCGAAGATGCGATCGTCGATGGGTTCGGGCACCCACCACGGCGACTCGCTCTCCAGGCGCGAACGGAACGTGGTGCGGTTGTCGTCGAGGAAGTGGGCCAGGCCTTCCAGCACCGCGTCGAGCAGGCGCTGGTGGTGGTCGCCCTCCATCGCGACGTCGATCGCCCTCCCGATCAACGGCGCCACCGGAGTGGAGTCGATCTTGCGCTCGATCATCCCCTGGAGCGCACTGCTGACGTCGCGGTCGTCCAGCACCTCCAGGCTGCCGCGCAGGGTGTCGGCGACGGCTTCGCCGGCGCGCACGGCGTTGGTGGGCTCGCTGAGCCAGGTGCCCAGGCGCTGGCCGACATGCGCCTGCGCGAGGCGATCGTTGACGACCTCGCGGGTGAGGAAGTTCTCCTGCACGAACTCGCCCAGCGACTCGCCGATCTGGTCCTTGCGGTGGGCGATGATCGCCGTGTGCGGGATGGGGATGCCCAGCGGGTGGCGGAACAACGCGGTCACTGCGAACCAGTCGGCGAGGGCACCGACCATCGCGGCTTCGGCGAACGCGCGCACGTAACCGAGCCACTCGTGATGCGGTTCCTGCCAGCGAGCCAGCAGGAACACGACCGCCGCGACCAGCAGGAAGGCGAGCGCCAGCCGCTTCATCCGCTGCACGCCGACTCGGCGCAACTGGTCGGCCGCCGACATGGTCTCCATCGGCGCGACGTTAACGGCGTCGTCGGAGAACCGGGGCCATCCGCCGGCCCCGATACCCGACACCCCGGCGGCACCGTCATGGCCGTCACACCCCGTCCGTAGGATGGGGGCACCATGAGCGAGCCGTCCCTGTTCGATGTCGATCCGCTGGATCTCGGTTCGTTGAACCCCGATCAGCTCGACGCTGTCGTGCATCGTGGCGGGCCGCTTCTGGTGGTCGCCGGCGCCGGGTCGGGCAAGACGCGGGTGCTCACCCACCGCATCGCGCACCTCATCCACGAGGGCGCGTCGCCATCCAGCATCCTCGCCATCACGTTCACCAACAAGGCCGCCGACGAGATGAAGCACCGCGTGGCCTCGCTGGTGGGCCCGATGGTGAAGGCGATGTGGGTGTGCACGTTCCACTCCGCCTGTGTGCGCATCCTGCGGGCCAACGCCGAGGCGTTGGGCTACCCGCGCACGTTCAGCATCTACGACCAGGCCGATGCCCAGCGGCTGGCCGGCTACGTCATCCGCGACCTGGGGCTCGACGCGAAGCGCTTTCCGCCACGCGCCGTCCACGGCCAGATCAGCCTGTGGAAGAACGAGCTGGCCACGCCCGAGCAGGCACTGGCCAAGGCCGACAACCCGTTCAGCCGCAAGCACGCCGAGGTCTACGCCGACTACCAGGCCCGCCTGCTGAAGGCCGGCGCGATGGACTTCGACGACCTGCTGATGAAGACGGTGCAGCTGTTCCGCGAGCACCCCGACGTGCTGGCCAACTACCAGCGCCGATTCCAGCACGTCCTGATCGACGAGTACCAGGACACCAACACCGCCCAGAACGAGATCGCCCTCGCCCTCGCCGCCGGCCACGATCAGATCACCATCGTCGGCGACGGCGACCAGTGCCTCCCACCGGGCACCTGGGTCCGTACCCCGAATGGGCCGAAGCTGATCGAACTCATCGCCGTCGGTGATGAGGTCATCGGCACGGGCGGTGCAGCCGGTGAAGAGGCTGGTCGGGTTCGGCATGTGCAGGCCGGGCGTTATCGCGGCTCGGTCGTCAAGGTGACCGCTGGCGATGTCGTGCTGACTGGCACGCCGCACCACGTCGTCCCGGCGCGTTTCGACGTGCCCGCTGGCAAGCACCTCGTCTATCTGATGCATCGCGGTGATCGTGGCTACCGCATCGGGCGGACGAAGAGCGTGAGGACCAGCAGCCGAGGCGATCTCGACGCCGGCTTCAGGGTCCGCACCGTGCAGGAGCATGGCGATGCGCTGTGGGTGTTACGAGTGTGCGACTCGCTCGCAGAAGGGGCGTACTGGGAGGCTCGCTATGCGGCCGATTACGGCATTCCGACTGCGTGCTTCCACTCGCAGGGACGGGAATTGGCGTTGAACGATGTGTGGCTCGCCAAGTTGTACGCCGCGATCGACACCGAGATGCGAGCCAAGATCCTGATGGACGAGCTGCTCATCCATCCCGACTTTCCGCACCACCGTCCACAGAACGGCAAGCTGCGCAGCTCTCTGAACCTGGTGATGTTCGCCGATCACCGAACGCGCATCGGATACCACCGTGTCCAGTGGTGCTCGAGCAATCCGGTGACGATCGGCCGCCTGGAAGCGAGCGGCATCAAGCTCCGCCCCTCGAAGTCGGGCAAGCGATTCGAGACTTCGTTCAAGTCGTATCCCGAAGCGCTCGCCGCCGCCCATCGGGTCGCCGCGCTCGGCGGCCTCAGCATCAAGCGGCGGGCGATGATCGGTGGGGTCACCTACGACTCGACCCCGTTGGCGCACCTGCACCCTGGAATGACCGTGCTGGTTGCGACAGCCGGGGGGTTCGAGCCGCGGGCGGTCGATTCGGTGGAGATCGAGCAGTACGACGGCCCCGTGTACGACCTCGAGGTCGACCCCACTCATCACTATGTGGCCAACGGAATGCTGGTGCACAACAGCGTCTACGGGTGGCGGGGCGCCGACGTGCGCAACATCCTGCAGTTCGAGGAGGCGTTCGACGACGTCACCACCATCGTGCTCGACCAGAACTACCGCAGCACGCAGACCATCCTCGACGCGGCGAACGCGGTCATCTCCAACAACCCGGATCGCAAGGAGAAGCACCTCTGGAGCGAGAAGGGTGGCGGCGACCGCATCGTGCGCTATCACGCCGAAGACGAGGGCGACGAGGCCACGTGGGCGGTGCGCACGATGCAGACCCTGCAGCGCGAGTCGCACGTGATGTGGAAGGAGATGGCCGCCTTCTACCGCACCAACGCCCAGAGCCGCGTGCTGGAGGAAGCGCTGAGGCGCTTCGGCCTCCCGTACAAGGTGGTGGGCGGCACCCGCTTCTACGACCGGCGCGAGATCAAGGACGCGATGGCGTACCTGCGGGCGGTGGTGAACCCGGCCGACGAGGTGAGCGTGAAGCGGGTGCTCAACGTGCCCAAGCGTGGCGTGGGCGACAGCAGCGTCGGCAAGATCGACGCGCTGGCGCGCGCCGAAGGCATCACGTTCGTGGAGGCCATGCGCTTGGGCCAGGAGGCGGGGCTCACCGGCAACGCCGCCCGGGGCGTGGAGAGCTTCGTGCGTCTGCTCGACGAGATGGCGCTGCTGGCTGCCGAGGAGGGGATCGGCCCCGGCGACCTGCTGCAGGCCGTGATGGATCGCAGCGGCTACCTGGCCGAGCTGGAGGCGGAGATGGAGGGTTCGGTCGAGGCCGCCGGCCGGCTGGAGAACATCGGTGAGATGATCGGCTCGGCCCGCGAGTTCACGCGCATCGACGAGTTCCTCGAGCAGGTGGCCTTGGTGGCCGACACCGACGAGATCGACGACGACGACAAGGTCGTGCTGATGACGTTGCACAGCGCGAAGGGCCTGGAGTACCCGGTGGTGTTCCTCGTCGGCATGGAGGAAGGCTTGTTCCCCAGCAGCCGTTCGCTCACCGAGCCCACCCAGATGGAGGAGGAGCGCCGGCTGGCGTACGTGGGCATCACCCGCGCCCAGCAGAAGCTGTTCGTCAGCCACGCCTGGAGCCGGCAGCTGTTCGGCACCACCAACTACAGCCCGCCGTCGCGGTTCCTCGACGAGATCCCTGCCGCACTGGTCGAGCAGACCGGCGCCATCGGTGGCCGCAGCGGCTATGGCCGGTCCGAGCGCAGCAGCTACCGCGGGCGCGATACGTACGCGTCGGGTGCGTCGGGTGGCCCTGGCTCGCCGCCGCCGTATCGCCGGCGTGGCGCCGAAGCCGGCTCGGGCAGCTCGGGTGGCTCGGCGGGCTCGGCGGGCTCGGGTGGCCGCAGCCCGGTCAGCAGCTTCGACCCCGACGACGACGTCGACTACCACCGCGAGCGAGTGGTGGACGCCGCACTGGCCGCGGGCCGCCGCAACGCACCCTCGCCGGCCAACTCGCAAGAGCTGGGGCTGCGGGTGGGTGACGACGTCGAGCATCCCTCCTTCGGCGAGGGCATCATCCTGGAGATCCGCGGTCAGGGCGACCGGGCGGAGGCCACCATCAGGTTCCGCGATGCCGGCACGAAGCACCTGTCGTTGGCCTGGGCCCCGCTGAAGAAGCTGTAGCCGAGCCGAAGCTGTAGCCGCCGCAGCTGTGGGCGCCAGGCACTTGGGCGGCAAGTAGTCGCGCGCCGTCTCGGTGAGCGCGGCGTTCCCGCCGGCCCCGCATCAAGAAGCTGTCAGCGACCCCCACCCGGCCACCGATGCTGCTTGAATTGGGTGAATGCCGTTCGCGCTGCACCACCACGACGCCGAGACGCTGCAGCGTCGGCGCCGGCTGAGTCGCACGTGGGCGGGCATCGTGGTCGTGTGGTCGATCATCCGCACGGTCATCGTGTGGGCGGCTGTCGGCGACTACGGCCTCAATCCGTGGGTCTACCTGGCGCTCGACCTCGCCGCGGCGATCGTGGACGCGCTCAGCACGCCGCGCATGGTGCTGAGCTTCATCGACGACCAGCACAAGCAGGCGGTGAAGTGGGCCGTGATCTCGCTGGCCGTGTTCATCGTGCCCGACCTCTACATCTTCCTCGGCACCCGCACGTTGCCCAGGCGCATCATCATCGTGCTGTGCCTGATCATCGGGTTGACGTTGTCGATCGGGGTGATCGGCGTGACCCGCAAGATCCGCAAGGGCAGGGCGTTGCGTGCTGCGGGCGTCGAGATCCGGGTGACTCCGGGGCCCGAGGTCTCGGCGGTGGAGCCGACCCAGCCGAACGACGCGGCTCACGGTGCCGCCGGCGGGGCACCGCCCGGCGCTGCGCAAACGTGAGCCGCTCGCCTCGCGCGTGTTTGAATGGTGCCCATGAAGGCAGCGATCCTGTACAACAGTCTCACGGGCAACACGCGCAAGGCGGGCGAGCTCATCGCTGCCAACCTGCAGCAGGAGGGGTGGGGCATCACCGGTGTCTCCGCCGTGCGCAAGCCGGAGATGGCGTCGCTGCAGGAGGCCGACATGGTCATCGTCGGCACGTGGGTGCACGGTCTGTTCGTGGTCGGCCAGATGCCGTTCGGCGTCGGCGGCATCGAGCACCTGCCCGCGCTGCGTGGCAAGCTGTCTGCCAGTTACTGCACCTTTGCGCTGAACCCGGGCAAGTCGCTCGACCGCCTGGAGACCAGCCTGAAGCTGCTGGGCACCGAGGTCATCGGGGGCCTGGCGTTGCACCGCAGCAAACTGCCCCAGCACGCCGAGGAGTTCGCCGCCCGCCTGGTGGCCAACGTCCCCGTCCTGCGCTGACCGGTCAGCAGGTGCGTCCGTCGGTCAGGTGCGGGTGCTGCTCGGGTCGGTGACCCGCCCCATGAACACGATCGTGTCGGTCGCCCGGTCGCGCAGCCAGAACGTGAACGGGCGGTCGATGGTCAGCACCACCGGGTCCTGTTCCACCGGCGCTGCGGTTGCAACCATCACGACTGCGGTCGCGGCGGCGGCCTCGGTGCCCTGCTCGTCGACGGTGATGTTGGCCTGGTGGATCACTCCGCCGATGGTGAGGCGCTCGTCGGCGGTCATGCCGCTGAAGTCGGCATCAGCGGTGAACGCAGTGGCCATCCCCATGTCGCCGAGCACGGAGGCCAGGTCGGTGGAGGTCTCGATGTCGAACTTCGGGAAGCCCAGCGCGACCTTGCGGCTGGACAGGCCGGCGAACACCTCGTCGCCGGTGGGCAGCACGGCGTCGGCCGTGTCGCCGACCGCGACGGTGAACGACAACCCGCCGAACACGTAGGGCACGTCGACCGCCTGCCAGCCTTCGCCTTCCGCGTAGCCGAACTGGCTGGTGCGGTGCATCATCTGCACGGTCACCTCGCCGGCCGGAGCGGCGAACGGCTCGTCCTTCGTCGCGTCGCCATCGAACACGTCGGCCCAGTTGGCCTTCAGGTAGATCGCGTTCACCAGCGTCAGCCGGGTGTCGCCCGAGATCGATCCTGGAGCCAGCAGTTGCGGGATGCGATCCTTGGTCTCGGTGGCGACCCATTCGTTGATCGCACCGCGTGCGCCGTCGGGGTCGTTGGCGTAGTCCACCAGTTCCAGGCCCGCGTCGTACTCGGCCGACAGCAGGTCGAGGAACGCCTGCTCGAACGCCAGCCCGTTCTGGCCCCACAGCGAGTTGGCGATGTTCAGCTGCACCTCGCTGGTGCCGGTGCCGCCCTCGGCGGTGTTGTCCTGGCTCTGGTTGAGGGCTTCCATGCCCATCATCAGGCCGTTCATCGAGCGGTGGATGGCGGCAGGGTCGGTGATGTGCAGCACCGCATCCATCTCCTGCAGCGTGGCGCCCTTGGCGCCGGTGGAGGTCATCGCCAGTGCGACCGCGATGCTGGCGGGCGAGAACACCAGGTTCGCCAGCGGGTCGGTCGCCACCAGTCGCGCGTAGAGGTCGTTGGCGAAGGCGTTGACGGCTGCGGCGGCGTCGGTGGGGTCGGCCCCCTCGGTCACGTGCGCTGCTGTGCCGCGCAGGGTGTTGCGCAACCCGCTGCCGGGCGAGGTGGTGGGAGTGGGCGCGCTGCCGGGTGTGGTGCCGGTGCCGCCCTGGGTGCTGTCGTCGCCGCACGACTGCAGCAGGTGGGCGACGGCGGGAAGAGCGAGGAGGGAGAGGAACGTGCGGCGTTGCATACCCGTTCGACGTCCGTCAGCCGCCGCTGGTTCCGCTGGCGTCGCCTGCGTCGGGGGAGTTGCCGGTGCCGGAGGTGCTGTCGGGCACAGTCGTGGCGGGCTCGGCCGGCTCGTCGGCCGTGAGGTCGAGCGTCAGCGTGTTGTCGCCGGGGTTGATCACCGGGTTCACGCCGGCCGGCGGCGGTGCCAGGTCGGCGGGCTCCAGCGTGCGCCCCTCGCAATCGGTGAACAGGCGGGTGCCCTTCACCTGCACGATCTGGCAACTGGCATCGCGGTCGGCCGGGTGGGCGAGGTAGATCTCGAAGCCGGCCTCCTCGGTGTAGTCGAGCACGATGTTGTCGTCGTCACCGATCAGGTCTTGCAGGATGATCGGCCCACCGTCGGTGATCTGGGCGGAGATGAAGTCGACCCGGCCCATCTGCTGGAACGATGGGGCGAGGCGTTCGGTGGTGTCGTCGCTGTTGCGCGAGATGACGGCAGCCACGCCCCACAGCAACAGCCCGACGACGGCGAAGAAGCCGATGCCGGCCAGCACCGGCACGACCGCGCGGGCGAACGTGGACTTCAGCTCCGGGCGACGCACCCCACAAGTGTGCCCGACCGCCGCCCGGTTGCCACAGCAGGCCAGGCCTACGCGCTCATCCGCCCCTCACCGGGCCCCCACACTCCCCGTTTGGACACTTCTGCGCGCATGGCGCGCAGAAGTGTCCAAACGCACGTGTCGAGGAGGCGCCGATGCAGCGTCAGCCGCCGGACGGGCCGGCGACCGCGAGGACCTGAGGCCAGTACGTACACCGGCGAACCGCCAATTGGTGCACGGAATTGAGGTGGAGGGGGCCAGGGCCGTAGGGTTACCCACTTGTGAAGCGGCCATATCGCGTCGTCGTGGCAAAGCCTGGCCTTGATGGCCACGACCGTGGCGCAAAAACCATTACCCGAGCACTGCGCGATCACGGATTCGAGGTGATCTACACCGGGCTGCACCAGACGCCCGAGCAGATCGCCGAGACCGCGCTGCAGGAAGACGTCGACGCCGTCGGGTTGTCGCTGCTCAGCGGCGCGCACCTCACCCTGTTCCCGCGTGTGATGCAGGAGTTGCGCGACCGCGGCCTGGGCGATGCGCTGGTGTTCGGCGGTGGGGTCATCCCCGACGCCGATGCCCGCGCGTTGAAGGCACAAGGCGTGGCCGAGGTGTTCGGCCCTGGAAGTTCGTTGAAGGCGATCAGCAGCTGGCTGGAAGCCGAACTGGATCAGAGAGAAGAAGAGGCCTAGATGGATCTGTTCGAGTATCAGGGCAAGCAGTACTTCGCCCGCTACGACATCCCGGTCAGCCCGGGCGACGTGGCGTACACGGTCGACGAGGCAGTGGCTGCGGCCGAGATGGCCGGCTACCCGGTCGTCGTCAAGGCGCAGGTGCAGGTCGGTGGCCGCGGCAAGGCCGGCGGCATCAAGCTGGCCGACAACGCCGACGAGGTGCGCCTGCACGCCGGGAACATCCTCGGCATGGACATCAAGGGCCACCTCGTCAAGCGGGTGTGGGTCGAGCACGCCAGCGACATCAGCAAGGAGTACTACGCCTCCTACTCGCTGGACCGTGGCGCCAAGAAGCATCTGCTGATGCTCAGTGCCGAGGGCGGCGTGGAGATCGAGGCCGTGGCCGTCAGCAACCCCGACGCCATCGTGCTGCTGCACATCGACCCGGTCGACGGCATCTCGCTGGCCACCGCCCGCGACGCCGCAGTGCGCGCCGACATCGATGCCGAGGCCGTCGACGGGGTCGCCGAGATGCTGGTGAAGCTGTACGACTGCTTCACCCGCGGCGACTGCGACCTTGCCGAGATCAACCCGCTGATCCTCCGTCCGGACGGTGGCGTGCACGCCCTGGACGCGAAGGTGTCGCTGGACAACAACGCGGCCTTCCGTCACCCGGAGTGGGACGAGTTCCGAGCCACCGAAGAGCTCGACGAGCGCGAGCAGCTGGCTCGCACGCACGACCTGCAGTACATCGGCCTGGAAGGCAGCGTCGGCATCATCGCCAACGGTGCCGGCCTGGCGATGAGCACGCTCGACGTGGTCAACCAGGTGGGCGGCGCAGCCTCCAACTTCCTCGACATCGGTGGCGGCGCCAACGCCGACATGATGACCGCGGCCCTGGAAGTGATCAACTCCGACCAGAGCGTGAAGAGCATCTTCATCAACATCTTCGGTGGCATCACCCGCGGCGAGGAAGTGGCCAAGGGCATCGTCGAAGCCCTGCGCCGTGTCGAGCTGCGGGCGCCGATCGTGATCCGCCTCGACGGCACCAACGCCGAAGAGGGTCGCTCGATCCTGGCGAACGCCGGCATCCCTGAATCGAAGCTCACCTCCAAGCCCACCATGCTGGAAGCGGCCCGCGCAGCGGTCGCCCTCGCGAAGCTCGGCGAGGCCTCGGCCGAGCTGAGCACCAATGAAAGGTCGAACTGATCATGGCCATCTTCGTCAACGCAGAGACCAAGGTCATCGTGCAGGGCCTCACCGGCGGCCAGGGCAAGTACCACGGCCTGCGCAACCAGGCGTATGGCACCCAGGTGGTCGGCGGTGTCACGCCCGGCAAGGGGGGCAGTGATGTGGAAGGCATTCCCGTCTTCAACTCGGTCGCCGAGGCCGTGGCTGCCACCGGTGCCACCGCGTCGTTCATCGCCGTGCCGCCGAAGGCCGCCAGCGCCGCCATCCTC
This sequence comes from Actinomycetota bacterium, assembly GCA_030645675.1. Taxonomy (GTDB): domain Bacteria; phylum Actinomycetota; class Acidimicrobiia; order Acidimicrobiales; family Ilumatobacteraceae; genus UBA668. The sequence goes on from JAUSLQ010000022.1 coordinate 14,077, forward strand.
GAGGCCGCCGCTGCAGGCATCGGCTTCATCGTCTGCATCACCGAGGGCATCCCGGCGCAGGACGAAGCGAAGGTGTTCAACACCCTGCTGCGCGACTACCCGAACACCCGCCTGCTGGGCCCGAACTGCCCCGGCATCATCAGCCCCGGCAAGTGCAACATCGGCATCACCGCCGGCGAGATCGCCCAGCTGCCGACGGCCAGCGGCCCCAACGTGGGCATCGTGTCCCGCTCGGGAACGCTGACCTACCAGGCCCTGTACGAGCTGAAGCAGCGTGGCATCGGCGTGTCCACCTGCGTGGGCATCGGCGGCGACCCCGTGCCCGGCACGAACTTCATCGACTGCCTGAAGGAGTTCCAGGCCGACCCCGAGACCCACGCGATCATCATGATCGGCGAGATCGGTGGTTCGGCCGAGGAAGAGGCCGCGGAGTTCATCAAGGCCAACGTCACCAAGCCGATGAGCGCCTACATCGCCGGCGTCACCGCCCCCGAGGGCAAGAAGATGGGCCACGCCGGCGCCATCACCTCGGGCGGCAAGGGCACTGCCCAGGGCAAGATGGACGCTCTGCGCGCCGCCGGAGTGAAGGTGGGCCTGAACCCCACCGAAGCCGGCGACCTGATGGCCGAGATCGTCGCCACCCTTTGATCCGTGCTGCCGGGGCAGGCCCTCGCCGGCCTGCCCCGGCTCACAGTTCGTGCACGAACCACTTGCCCAGCGGGGCGGTGCCGTTCGGCAGCAGCGTCGGGTGCTCGTCCTGCAGGCGCGCCCCGGTGCGGGTGATCATCGCCAGCGCCCGCACGTTGTCGCTGCGCGTGCCCATGCGCACGGTGCCCACCATCGCCTCGTCGTGCAGCCAGCGCAGCACCAGTTGCAGGCTCTCGTGCCCCAGCCCGCGGCCGCGGGCGGCGTCAGCCAGCCACCAGCCGAGGAAGACCGTGTCGCCGAGCAGATCCATGCTGTCCTGGGTGAGGCCGTAGTAGCCCAGCCACGTACCGGTCTCGGCGTCGCGCACGGCCAGTTGCGTGGGCAGCCCCCGGAACTGGATGCTCAATGACGGGACGAAGTGGCGCACGTTGCGATTCACGACCTCGTCGTCGTAGCCCTGCCACTCGCGCACGTCCGGGTCGCTCAGCGAGTCGGCGTAGGCCAGCGCGTCGTCGGGCCGCATCGCCGTCAGCTGCAGGCGCGCCGACTGTGCCAGCACGGCCTGCGCTTTCGCTCGTGGCCACCAGCGCAGCGGCGGGCGATGCGAACGGGGCATGGCCGCAGGGTAACCGAGCGGGTGGCTGAGGGCTCAGGGCTGAGGGCTGAGGGCTGAGCGGCTGACGGCCTTGGGCTGGTGGCTGGCGGGCTCAGAAGCCTTCGACATTGGGCGGGTCGTCGCCCACCACACCGACGTTCGACACCTGGGCGGTCCACTTGCGGCCGTTCCAGTAGCGATGCTCGTGACGGCCGGCCGGGTCGAGGTACCACGCTGCCGTTGCCGCCGGGTTGTTCCCCGGTGGTGCGAACGGTGTGCCCTTGTTGCCGTACGGGTCGGTGCCGGCGACGCCGTTGTTGGACACCTGCGCGGTCCACCGCCGCCCGTCCCAGTAGCGGTGTTGGTAGCGGCGCAACGGGTCGGGGTGCCACGCCGGAGGGTTGGGGTTCGCTGCTGCGGCCGTGCGTGGGACGGCGATGGGCTGCGCGGCGGGCGCGGCCGGCGCCGGTGGCGCGGCTGTTGCGATAGGTGCGGCAGGTGGGGGTGAGGCAGGTAGTGCAGGTGGCGGTGGGCCCCCGGGCACGGTCGGCGGTGCGGGCGGCGCTGGCGGTACGGGCGGCGGGGCGACCGCACCGGGTGCGGCGAGGGTGGCCGGCGCCGGCGGTGCGCTCACCG